>NZ_JBDWVM010000070.1:0-24913 GCF_039984035.1 Planktotalea sp.
GTTGGTCATCACCGTATCAAGCCCAGCGTTATCCACGCGCGCTGTCGCGATTTCTGCTGGGTTCAAAGCGGGATCAAGCGTTTCCACGTTGATCGATGGGATGATGAAATCGTTCTCTAGGGCGAGCAAGCAATAGATCGCTTCTTGCGCGCCTGTTGCACCTTGGGAGTGGCCCGTCATCGACTTCGTAGAGGACACTGGCGGCGTTGATCCTTCGCCAAAGACGCGGCGCACCGCTTCGATTTCGCCCACATCGCCGACCGGCGTCGATGTGCCGTGCGCGTTGATGTAGCTGACCTTGCGATCTTCATTCAACGTGCGCAACGCGCCGCGCATCGCACGCTCACCGCCCTCGCCAGAGGGGGCCACCATGTCAGCGCCATCAGATGTCGCGCTAAATCCTGTGACTTCCGCGTAAATCTTTGCGCCGCGCGCCTGAGCGCTCTCTAAGCTTTCCAAAACGACCATACCGCCGCCGCCGCCAATCACGAACCCATCGCGATTTGCGTCAAACGCGCGGGAGGCTTTGTCAGGCGTGTCATTATACTTGGACGACATCGCGCCCATCGCGTCGAACAGGCAGGACAGTGTCCAATCCAATTCTTCACCGCCACCCGCAAACATCGTGTCTTGCAGACCGAGCGCGATTTGCTGCGCCGCCATACCAATGCAGTGCAAAGATGTGGAGCAGGCCGACGTGATCGAGAAATTCATACCCTTGATCTGATACGCCGTCGCAAGGTTGGCGGACACGGTCGAGGACATTGTCTTAGGAACCGCGAATGGTCCAATACGTTTTGTCGCGCCTGATTTCAGAACAACCTGATGCGCGGCGAGCATGGCAGATGTGGATGGACCACCAGACCCTGCAATCAAACCTGTCATCGGGTTGATGATCTCTTTCTCGCTCAGACCCGCGTCGGCAATCGCCTGACCCATCGCAATATGCGCATAGGCAGAACCGGGGCCCATGAAACGCAATGTGCGCTTGTCGATGTGGTCCTTAATGTCCAGATCAATCGCGCCTGCGATTTGGCTGCGAAACCCATGCTCTTTCATGTCTTCGTTGGCGGTAATACCTGAACGGCCTTCTTGCAAAGAGGCGAGAACCTCAGTTGCATTGTTGCCAATACTGGACACGATGCCCAGACCTGTAACGACGACACGGCGCATGGCGCACTCCTTCTAAGTGGTGTTGCGCCTATGTATGGCAGAGCATGACGTAGGTGCAAGGGGGAGAGGCCGGCGCAACGCCTCATCGGCGATGTTGCTCGTTATGGCGTAGGTTTAATTGTGCAGGGTCGTGGACAAAGGAAAGCCCTGCAACTCACGCAGGGCTTTCACAATGGGATTGGGTCAATTTTGAAAGCACGCGATCTCGCGACCTCACTCTGCGGCTCTCAGTCCCACTCGTTAAGTCTTGTCTGCACCGTTCCACAATTGATGCAGCACTCTGTAACTCCTCAATAACTTTTCTACGCAGTGTTATGGCACTGCCAAAGCTATTGGGGCGTCGTTAGGACACTTGCGCTTGTTTCACTAGGCACCACATGGGGGATCGTGGAGTTTTGAGGCTTTAGGGTGGGGGATCGTGGAATATCAGGGGGGCGCTGTCATCATTTTAAGCGCGACGATCCATTCCTTTAATGTAACAGAGCGCCAGGATGAAATGAAAATCCGAAAGCTATGACGCTTTCCAGCTTGAGTCAGCGCATAAGCACCATTGCAGCGCAGAATATACCCTTGCTCGTCCATCTTTGAGAATTGTTTGTGAATAACACTGTAAGAAAACCCTGTTCTCGCGGCGACATCCTTAATTGTGGCACCCGCACGTCCGGCTTCCCATTCGATCACCTTCAGCGCAGCGACATATGAAAATTCGAGCTTCACGATACGGGCCAGCCGATCAAGTGAAAGAATAAACATAAAGTATTCTTTGAGCGGTGATGACGATTTACGTTCCTTAAAGAAACGATACAGAAAGCGTCGTACATCTGGATGAATAAGGCGTTGCCATTTGCGCACACGGCGGAAACAAACGATCCAACCCTTTTGGGTCAAAACAAATCCGTCTTTACGGCGTTCATATTCTCCGTCTTCGATTCCTTTATTAATGTGGGCACGAATGATTGCACGATCCATTTCAGCAGCATTTGCCAATCCCGAAATTGTCCACGGGTCATCTGAGAATGCCATGAGGTAAATCGCAATAATGGATTTGTTGCGCCCTAGATTGGATTTGGTGAGCGCGGAAATCAGCTCGAGCCCGATAAGTTCTACTCTGCGTCGGCGCACTGCTATATTAAAGTTCACGGTGGCTCACTTAATCCCGGCGACTCAATTGCGCGGGCACACTGACCGAAACTAAATTCAATCACAAGGTGTTTAATTTTCGCACCCCAAGCGTCAAAGGAGCGCGATGGGGGTGGTGCCAAAAGCATGGTAAAGCCCATAGCAGGAGGGTAACGCCGCGTCACTTTGTGCGGCAGGACACAAAGGCTTGCGAGGGGTTTGGAGAGCCGATAGCCAACTTTGAGGCCACATCAGAAATGTGAAAGCCCTTTGTAAAAGGACATCCCTATGTCAGTTGAAATCGATACATCAGTTTATAAGAACCTTGCGTTGGAAGCACATGAAGATGGGGTTTGGATTGTAACGCTTAATCGCCCGACCAAGCGAAACGCGCTTGATATTGATACGATCGAAGAACTGGTCACTTTCTTTTCCATAGCACCGCGTGCAGGTGTGCGGGCGGTTGTTCTGGCGGGCTCCGGAGATCATTTTTGCGCAGGTCTCGATCTGATCGAGCACCATGACGAAGATCGCAGCCCTGCAGATTTTATGCATGTTTGCCTGCGCTGGCATGAAGCGTTCAATAAAATGGAATATGGCGGTGTGCCCATTATTGCCGCGTTGCAAGGTGCGGTTGTTGGCGGCGGCCTTGAATTGGCGAGTTCGGCGCATGTGCGCGTGATGGATCAATCGGCGTATTTCGCGCTGCCAGAGGGTCAACGCGGGTTGTTCACAGGCGGCGGCGCGACGATCCGCGTGACTGACTTGGTGGGCAAGGCGCGCATGATCGACATGATGCTCATGGGCCGTGTCTATCAGGGTCAGGAAGCGGTCGATGTTGGTCTCGCACAATATATCGTTGAAGGATCCGCTTTTGACGCGGCTCTCGATCTTGCGCGCCGCGCCGCGGAAAACCTGCCCCTGTCCAACTTCGCGATCTGCTCAGCTGTCAGCCACATGCAGAACATGTCCGCCATGGATGCAGCCTATGCTGAGGCGGTCGTAGCAGGGGTCGTTAACACCCAGCCCGATGCACGTGCGCGCCTTGCCGCTTTCGCCGACAAAAGCGCGGCGCGGGTACGCCCTAAAAGCTGAGACTGAACCACGAAAATCGAGACGTTTGGATTGTTGCAGTTACTGCAACGATATAGAGCGTTGCGCCCCATTGCCCCATTTGCGCCATAAAAGCCCAATATTCAGGAAAAGTGTTAATAAGTTCGAGTTGGGTAAATGCCAGATCCGGTCATTTCAGAGATTAAATATCTAGGGACAGGCACCTTTGATTTTCTCGAAGTGCGTGTGCCAGATGACTACCCGAACCCAGAAAACCTGCGTTTGGTTATCTATGACAGGAATGAAGGTGGCCCAACCGGGGCTCCACCCGTTGCGAGCGACATCTATACTGTCACCGACGGCTTTCTATATTCCGAAGACGTGGATATGGATAGCAATGACGACGATGGTATCTTGCACTATACGTTTGGCTCTTCCGAAGACGGTACAAACATCCGTCTACACGCCAACGATGCGGTTGGCCTCTATGACATCTCAACGCTCCAGACTTTTGGCCTCTACAATTGGAGCGGCTCAAGCTACACCGTCACGCCTGCGTCAGGTGATCCGTTTGCCGGGCAAACAGCAACACAGCTAGACAATACGGGCCAAATTCAGAACATCACCTCGCTCGTGCGGGATGAGAATGGTGACTATTCTCTCGCCAATCCACCGACCCCGGGCAGCAGCTATATCTGCTTCACCACTGGAACGCAGATCCTGACCGCAAGTGGCGAACGCCCCGTTGAAGAGCTTTGCGTTGGTGATGAGGTCATCACCAAAGATTTCGGCACCCAGAAAATCCGCTGGATTGGCGAGCGTAAATTCTCGGGTTTGGGCGCGGCACACCAAGATATGCAGCCGATCACGATCAAGGCGCATGCCTTTGGCGAAAACATCCCCAGCCGCGATACCAAACTCTCGCCAAACCACGCGGTTCTCAATGATCATTGGAAAGCGACATTGCTCTTCGGCACAGAGGAAATTCTGACACCTGCAAAAGCGTTGCTGAATGCCGATTACGCCTATCGCAACCAACAATCACAGGTGACCTATTATCATATTTTGCTGGACCAACACAGCTTGATCCTTGCCAACGGCATGTGGTCCGAAAGTCTGTATTTAGGTTCCCAATGTATGGACATGCTCAGCCCGCAAAGCCGTAATGAAATCTTTGACCTCTTCCCGCAATTTGGCGGAAATTTGGAAGGCTACGGCCAAAAAGCGCGTCAGTTCCTTAAACCGAAGGAAGCGGCGCTGTTGGTCTGATACACACTAAACTAACGATCTCTCGCGGGCGGCCGAAAGGACAGCCCGCGTGTGTTTCTTAGTGCAGCTTCGAACCGAGGTAAAAATCCCCCGCTTAGAACTTGCCTGGGTACCCCTCAGGCAGATCACCTGCGGGCATGTCCGCAATCACATCCCAATGCTCAACAATCCGTCCATCTTCGAGGCGAAATAAATCGAAATAAGCTGTCGGTTGATCGCCAAACACACCCTCTGCGGCGGCAAACACGAAATTGCCTTCGGCCACGACCATCGCAAGATCGGTATAATAGAACGCGATCTCATTCTCGGCCAGATACCCAAGGAATGCACCCAAGCCATCAAGCCCGTCACCGGCTTGTGTGTTATGCTGTAGGTACTTCTCAGGATTGATGTAGTCCGTGAATTCGACCTTTTCGCCTTTGATTAGAACACGCGTGATGAAGTCTTCGACCAAGGCTTTGTTCTCGGCAGTTTTGTCCAAATCAGTGATGGCCGTTTCACCGTCAATTTGGGTGCGCCCAGATGGATTTGGCGTCTCAGCGATAGGCTGAAGATTGTCCCAGTGCTCGACGATCTTGCCGTCCTCGTTAAAGCGGAACACATCGAAAGCCGCCATCGGGGCAGGGCCAAATCCTTCCCAGACGTTGTGCATCACGACCAAGTCGCCTTCGCCGATAATGCGCGCGGTCTCTAGGCCAAAACCAGGGCCGTCTTTTGCATAGTTCACCAAACCGCGAAGCGCATCAATGCCAGAGCCTGCGAGCGGATTGTGTTGGATGTAGGGATCGGCAAAATAGGTGTCGATCTTGGATGTATCGAGGCTAACCAAAACCTCGTTCATTGCGGCGGTTGCCGTTGCTTTGTTGGCCTCAACATCTGCGAAGGCAGCAGTCGTGCTGATGGCGGCTGCGCCAAGTGTGGTTAGGGTCTTTTTCATATCTTTTCTCCAGTTGATAAGGTTAGGCAGCGCGCTGCCATGTGAACGTTGGTTTTTCGCGAAATGCGAAGCGGGCAAGATGATCGCCGATGAACTGCTCCAAGCGGTCCAAGTGGCGCGGCTGCCCCAAAACGGTGATGGACAATGCCGTGTCGCTGGCCGCCATTTCACATGTCCCAAAGGGGAGCGTGACTTCGCCTTCGCTGGGCGTGAATGTGACGGGAACCTTGTGTCCAAAGTGTTTGGCAAGCTGCTGCAAATACTTGGACCCATGATCTGTCGTGAAGGTCAGGGTACTGTGGGTCATCTGTGTCTCCTTGCGATGGACAACAGATGTAGACAGCGGAGCATCGTTTGATTATCCCAAATAAATAGCAATCATTGTTCGATGGATTAGAAAGATGGATGACTATCGCGCCCTCGCCGTATTTGTCGCGGTCCATGACGCGGGAAGCTTCAGCGCAGCTGGGCGGCGGTTAAAACTCTCGACTTCTGTGATCAGCCACCATGTCTCCAAGCTTGAAGCAAAGGTTGGCGCATCTCTCTTCTTTCGATCCACGCGTTCGCTGTCGTTGACACCAGAGGGGCAAGCGATCCTGCCCGCGGCCCGCGCGATGGCAGATGCTGCGCAAGAGGCGCTTGATATTCTGACCGAAACGAGCGAGCAGCCTACGGGCGCGCTGCGCATAACCTTGCCCGCTTTCGGGGAACGCAGTCCGCTGCACCGCGCAATCCTTCGGTTTGCGCGCAAACATCCCATGGTGGCGGTCTCAATGCACACAAGCGACTATCCCGTTGATTTGGTGAAGGAGGGTTTCGATCTCGCCTTTCGCCTCGGTGTGCTGCGCGACAGCTCACTCAAGAGCAAACGTATTGGCACCTTTGGGCGCAAGCTCGTTGCAAGCCCGGACTATCTGGCCGGACGGAGGCCGATCAAAACACTTGAGGATTTGCAAACCTGCGACTTCATCTCGATCGCCATGCTGCCCGATGCGATGACGCTGGTGAACAACGGGGAACAGGTCAACTTTGAACCTGAAAACGTCCGCCTTGAGGTGCATTCCCTTTCATCCGCAAAAACCGCTATTCTCGAAGGGTTGGGTATCCAACATTTGCCCGACAGCGAAGCGGATGCCGAACTCGCGGACGGGCGGCTGATTGAAGTGCTCCCGCACTGGAGCCCGCCCGATCTGGGCATCTACGCTGTTTGGCCAGACATCGGTCCGCAAAAACAACTGTCTCGCCGATTGATTGAATACGTCAAGACCGAGCAAGCGAAACTTCAATAAGTGACTTGTGCAAAAGGTGAAGGCGTCATCAGCCTTCGCGCGTGAGAGGTGACGTTAAGCACGTTTTCGTTGCGATAACGCTGCTATGTGCGCAAAGGCACCACAAGGCGGCGTGAACCTTAAGCCGACATAAGCGGCCCTATTGGTTTGATGTTCGCAGATGACAGGCGCATTTTGTTTGAATAGCCTTTCCTCATGAAGCAATTCGATGCCTACATTATCTGTACCAGCCCACGCAGTGGCAGTACCTTATTGTGCCGTATGTTGGCGCAGCTAAAAACGGCGGGATCTCCAGACTCCCATTTTCATGAACCATCATTGGAAAAGTGGCTGGCCTACCATGGGTTAAACGGAAACGACTTTGACAATCAGCGCGCGGCATTAACTGCGGTGTTTCACGCCGCTCAACTCAAGGGCCGTGGTGACAGCGATATTTTTGGATTGCGATTGCAAAGAGACAGTTTTGATTTCTTCGTTCAACAACTAGAGCTTCTTTTCCCTCAAAGCATGGGTGACAAAGACCGTATCGAAGCGGCATTTGGTCGAACCCTTTTTGTTCATCTGTCACGCGCAAACAAGCTCAATCAAGCGATTTCGGTCGTGACCGCAATGCAGTCTGGCCTGTGGCATATGGCGTCTGATGGTACGGAAATTGAACGCAGCGCCCCAGCGCGAGAACCGATATACAACGCCAAGGCAATCACAGCAGAATTGGAAGGGTTTATTGCTGCAGATAAGGCGTGGGAAACGTGGTTTGAGGACCAGAGTATTGAGCCCCTTAAAATTCCTTACGAGGCCTTGTCGCAAGACCCATATGGTCAGCTACAACGCGTTGCCGATGCGCTAGGTGTTACGTGTAAAACGCTCAGAGGTCAGGCACCCCCACTCGCCAAGCTTGCCAATGAACGCAACAAAAAATGGTCAGAACGCTATCGCTCCGACCATCCAGATCAACAGTTCTAAGAGACGGCTTTGGCCGGCGCCCTTAGCTTTCGCTGAGCGCGACTTTCATGCCTGTGACTTCGTAGATCACTTCACCATCCGCTTCCACGATGCCATCCGCGACGCCCATGGTAAGGCGGCGGGTTTGGATCGCTTTGGTGAAATCGATCTTATACGTCAGCATCTTGCGATCAGGGCGCACCATGCCTTTCAGCTTCACTTCACCCACGCCCAGCGCATACCCGCGCCCTTGCCAGCCGCGCCAGCCAAGGTTGAAACCGGTGAGTTGCCACAGACCATCAAGGCCAAGGCAGCCGGGCATAATCGGGTTGCCAGGGAAGTGACAGTCAAAGAACCAAAGGTCCGGCGTGATGTCGAATTCCGCCGTGATGTGACCTTTGCCGTGGGCACCGCCATCGCCGGAGCAATCTGTGATACGGTCCATCATCAACATGGGCGGAGCTGGCAATTGGGCGTTGCCCTCACCAAACAGCTCGCCTCGCGCGCACTTGAGCAGGTCGTCTTTATCAAAGCTGCTTGGGAAATTAGACATGTTCGCTCCAGTGTTTAATGCTTTTTCGTTGTCTAACATTGGCGTGCAGAGAGGCGCAAGCTGGGTTTTCCTAGACAGTCTTATTGAAAAGGCGCTTATAATATCGATCATCACCCTAACGCGGAAAGCTTATGGCACATGATACGAAAAGCCTGACGTTCAGGTATGGCGAACCCGTCCGTGACCAAGGGCAGCTTAGCGAAAACGCCCTGCTCAAAAGCATGGCAGAGCGCGGCTCTTGCCGTGAATTCAAGGATGATCATGTCGATCTCGACACCATTCGTTTGCTCTGCGGGATCGCATTAGCGTCCCCAACGAAAAGCGATTTGCAGCAACGCGACATCGTTGTCGTCCGCGACCCTAAGGTTCGGGATGCCATTGCTGAACTGGTAGGCGGACAAACTTGGGTGACCGCAGTGCCCAATCTTGTTGTGTTTTGCGGAAATAATCGACGCCAACGCCTCGTGCACGATATGCGCGGCCATGCGTTTGTGAATGATCATCTTGATGCGTTCTTCAATGCGGCCGTCGATGCGGGAATCGCTTTGTCAGCCTTTGTAACGGCAGCGGAAGCCATGGGATTGGGATGCTGCCCGATCAGTGCTGTTCGAAATAAACCTACAGAACTGAGCGATTTGCTTGAATTACCCGATCATGTGTTTCCCGTGGCTGGACTGGCCTTTGGACACCCCAAGACCCCAGAGCCCAAGGTGAGTATGAGATTGCCGCTGGAGGCAACGGTTCACGTGGATCGCTTTTCCGAGGACGGGATCGAGGCCGTGATTGCCCAGTACGATCAGCAGCGCGAAGCCGCTCAGCCCTATGAAAAACAGGTGGCTCCTGAGGTGTTTGGCACCTCTGATGAATATGGTTGGTCAGAAGCCAAGAGCCGCCAGTACGCCCTGCCAGAGCGACAATCCTTCGGTGCATTCGTGCGCGCCAAGGGGTTCGATCTGTCGTAACGTGCCGCGCTCCTAAGCGCTCAACGCCTCAAAATGCATGGCGCTGCACCCTTTATTTGTCACGCGCTGAAACATGCGCACATCTGGCAATTGAAAAGCATGTCCATAAGCGCTTATATGTGGAGAAGATAGACAAGGACCACGGATGACACAGCTCAGCTCACAAGACCGCGCAGCCGATTGGCTTTCAGGTGCGGGCCTGCGCCCAACCAAACAACGTTTGGCTTTGGCGGATTTGCTGGTGGGCGACGGAAAGAACCGCCATGTCACCGCCGAGAGCCTGTTTGCCTCTGCCAAGGGGCACGGCGAAAGCGTTTCTCTCGCGACCGTCTACAACACGCTGCGCGCCTTTTGCGATGCTGGGCTAGTGCAGGAAGTTACGGTTGATGGCTCCAAAAGCTATTTTGACACCAACATGCACGATCACCCGCATTTCTATTGGGAAGACGAAGGTCGCCTGACAGATGCAAGCGCGGATGATCTGGTGATCGCGGCCTTGCCCGATGCGCCAGAAGGCATGGAAATTGCCAAGGTGGATGTCGTCATTCGGTTGCGTCGGTCATAGCCAATCTGAATGGGCAAACTCCTCTGGTTTAGCGATCTTCACTTTGAGGCCTCAGGCACGCAGTTCGGATATGAGCCTTGCGCGCGTTTGGATGCGTTGACCGACTACATCACAGCCCATCACGCTGATGCCGAGATTTGCATCATTTCCGGCGATATGGTCGAAACGGCCAACGCTGAAAATTATCAAGAGCTTGCTTCCCGTCTGGCGCGTTTGGGCATGCGCTATCTGCCCATGACTGGCAATCACGACGAACGCGCGCTGTTTCGGAACGCTCTGCCGCTTCCTGAGAATACCCAAGATGATTTCATCCAATATGCCATCACGGTAGATGGTCTGCGCCTGATCTGTCTAGATACCCTGACGACTGGCAGCGGTGATGGATCATTCTGCACCGCGCGCCGCGAGTGGCTTGCGGCCGAGCTAAAGCGCGATACAGTCATCCCGACTTTGGTTTTTTGCCACCATCCACCTTTGCCCCTTGGCTATCCGGTGTTGGATCGTAGTCGCGTGCCAGAGGAAACAGGGCTTCTTAACCTGCTGACAGAGGCACCCAATCTGCGTCATTTGCTTATGGGGCATGTACACCGCCCTATGCTTGGCACCGTCAAAGACCTGCCTTTCGCGTCCATTCGCTCCGTGCTTTATCAAGCACCGCCGCCCATACCCGCTTGGGATTGGGACAGCTTTAAACCCGCACATGAAGCGCCTGATTTGGGCGTTTTGACGTATGATAACGATGTGTTGAGACTTCAATTTGAACCCTTCTGCACAGCAGACACGGGGTTCATTCCACAAGAGTAAGGACAGCCGATGCGTGCGATTTGTTATTCAAAGTTTGGTGAGGCCGCAGAGGTGTTGGCCTTGCACGATGTCGATATGCCTGAACCCCAAGCAGGCGAGGTGCGTGTCGCTCTTAAATTCTCTGGCGTAAACCCGTCCGATGCTAAATCGCGCAGAGGGTCGCGCCCGGGCGTGACCAAGCCGCCCTTCGAACTGGTAATCCCGCATTCCGATGGGTCCGGCGTGATTGATGCAGTTGGCGCAGGCGTCGATCCCGCGCGCGTGGGGCAGCGGGTCTGGATCTGGAACGGCCAATGGCAGCGCGCCTTTGGGACTGCCGCTGACGCCATAACATTGCCTGCGGAGCAAGCGGTTAAACTGCCTGATGAGGTCTCCTTTGAAACGGGCGCTACGCTCGGCATTCCGGGGCTCACAGCCGCGCACACTGTCTTTGGCGGCGGTGATGTGACGCGGCAAACCTTGCTGATATCTGGCGGTGCAGGCGCGGTGGGCCATAACGCTGTTCAGCTGGCAAAATGGGGCGGCGCGACAGTGATCGCAACGGCGTCCCCCTCCGCGTTTGAGCGGGTCAAGGCGGCAGGCGCGGACCATTTGCTCGACTACCGCGCGCCCGACCTTGCGGGGCAAATCCTTGCGCTTACTGAGGGCAAGGGTGTGGACCGCGCGGTCGAAGTTGAGTTCGGCGCAAACGTTAACCTCCTTGCTGAGGTCGTGCGCGCAAATGGCGTAATCTCTGCCTATGGCTCTCAAATCGATCTTGCGCCAACGCTCCCTTTTGGTCCGTTGCTGTTCAAAGCGATCACAATTGATATTGCGCTGGTCTATATCCTAAGGCCAAATGAACGCGCCGCTGCGGTGCAAAAGCTGCACAATGCGCTCACTGCCGGTGCCTTAGTGCCTGCCGTTCACGACATCATGCCACTGGAAAACGCCGCCGCCGCGCACGAACGTGTGATGCGCGCAGGGCGAAATGGTGCGGTTTTGCTGAAAATCTAAAGCACGCGCTCTTGCCCCGCCTGCACCCGCGCGCCATGGTGCGACAAAACAGGGGGGCACTATGCCGATAAAGATTTGTGTATTCGACGCCTATGGCACGCTGTTCGACGTAGGCGCCGCCGCGCGCATTGCCGCTGGCGAAGTCGGGCGTCACGCCTTGGCGGAAAAGTGGATGGAGCTGGCGGAATTCTGGCGTCAGAAGCAACTTCAATACACATGGCTGCGCGCAATCACCGACAATCACATCGATTTCTGGACTGTCACGAAAAACGGTCTGGACTATGCGCTGGAACGCACGGGGCTTGATGGCGATATGGAACTGCGCGAACGCCTCCTTGCGCTCTATTGGGAACTGCAGGCTTATAAAGAAGTGCCTAAGATGTTGACCACGCTAAAAGCAGCTGGCTTGCAAACCGCGATCCTGTCCAATGGCGCGCCTGATATGCTGACAGGCGCGGTTGAATCCGCTGGGATTGAAACGTTGCTTGATGAAGTTTTGTCAGTCGAAGACATTGGCATCTTCAAGCCTGACGCGCGCGTCTATCAAATGGTTCTGGATCGCTTTGGCTGCAAGGCGGATGAAGTGCTGTTCGTCTCTTCCAACGGTTGGGACGCCGCAGGCGCGAGCGGCTTTGGCTTTGAAACCGCATGGGTCAACCGCGCGGGTGAGCCGATGGATCGCCTTTTCGCAGAACCCCATCACACGATGGGCGACCTTACGGATATTCCAAAACTTGCGGGTCTGTAATGCCAAGGTTTGAAACCTCTGACGGCTTATCGCTGCACTATGAGGATGAAGGCGACGGCCTGCCCATTCTCTGCCTGTCGGGCCTAACGCGCGACGGGCGCGACTTTGACTATGTGCTGCCGCATCTTAAGGGCAACCGCGTGATCCGGCTGGATTATCGGGGCCGTGGACAATCCGAGTGGGCGGAAGATTTCAACACCTACACACTCATGCGAGAGGCGCAGGATGCGCTCGAATTGCTGGATCACTTGGGCCTTGCACAGGCTGCGATCCTTGGTACTTCCCGCGGTGGTTTGATCGCGATGGGTTTGGCCGCGACAGTCAAAGCGCGCCTTTTGGGTGTGGCGATCAACGATGTTGGCCCTGTGATCGATCCCAAAGGGATTGAAGCGATCATGACCTATCTGGGCAAAAAGCCCAAAGCTAAGACATTGGCAGAGGCCGCCGCCGCGCTCGCCTATGTGCAGCGCGATACATTCAAAGACGTGCCGCAATCGCGTTGGGATCAGGAAGTGGCGAAATTCTTTGTGCAGACCGAAGAGGGGTTGGAGCTGAGCTATGACCCGAAACTCCGCGACGCTGTTGAGGCGGCGAGCACCGTCGATGTGCCTGATCTTTGGCCGATGCTAGAAGCGCTGAACGGGTTGCCCTGCGCCATCATTCGCGGCGCGAATTCTGATTTACTATCGGACGAAACCTACACCGAAATGCTGCGCCGCTTGCCGCGCGCAAAAGGCACAGTCGTTCCAAATCGCGCTCATGTGCCGTTCTTGGATGAGCCTGAATGTGTAACCCTTCTTCAGAATTGGATTGGAGAGATGCAATGAACCTTGAGATGATCCGCGCTGCCTATGCGCGAGGGCAAGGCGTTGTGCGCCGCACGCCTTTGTTGTCCTCGCCTTTTCTGGACGAGATCGCAGGCAAACGCGTCTTTCTCAAAGCAGAATGTTTGCAGCACACGGGCAGTTTCAAATTTCGTGGCGGTTGGTCAGCGCTCTCTGGCATGGACCCCGAAGTGCGCGCCAAAGGCGTCATCGCGTTCTCGAGCGGCAACCATGCGCAGGGCGTGACTTTGGCGGCCAAAATGCATGACACTTCGGCTGTGATCATCATGCCCAAAGATGCGCCAAGGGTTAAGATCGAAAACACCAAAGCGCTGGGCGCGGAGGTCGTGCTTTATGATCGCGCCAGCGAAGATCGAGACGCAATCGGCGCAAAAATTGCAAATGAACGCGGGCTGACATTGGTCAAACCCTATGACGAACCCTTCGTGATCGCGGGGCAGGGCACCTGCGGGTTAGAGATCGCTGAACAAGCCGCAGAGGAAGGCATTGAGCATGCCGAGGTGATCGCATGTTGTGGCGGCGGCGGGCTGACGTCCGGTATCGCTTTGGCGCTTGAGGCAGACGCCCCAAGTTTCAAAGTGCGCCCTGCAGAACCCGAGGGTTTTGATGATGCCGCGCGGTCCTTGAGCGCGGGCACGATCAAACGCAACGCGGCCCTAAGCGGTTCAATCTGCGATGCGATTGTGACACCGCAGCCGGGGGATATCACCTTTCCCATTATGAACCGTCTTTGCGGCGCTGGGCTGGTAGTAAGCGAAGGGGACTGCCTCAAAGCGATGGCGCTCGCCTTTGAGCGCCTGCGCATTGTGATTGAACCGGGCGGCGCGGTTGCGCTGGCGGCCGCGCTCTTTCATGGGCAAGAAATTGAGGCCGATACCGTCATCGTGACGGCATCAGGCGGGAACGTCGACAAAGCCGTGTTTGAACGCGCTTTGGCAACCTTGGAGTAGGTCAAAATGAAACGCGTAACGATTGCCAGTTTCAACGTCAAAAATCTGATTGGCGCGGAAAAAGAATACTACAAATTCCAGATTTACACCGAGGAAGAGCACGCTTGGAAAGAAGCATGGCTTGCTGATCAGATCGTCACGATGGATGCGGATTTGGTCGGTTTCCAAGAGATTTTCGAGGAAAAAGCCTTACGCGATGTCATTGCTGAGGCTGATGAAATTGGCGAGGAAAGCAACGAGGCGGTGATCCCTGATCGCTCCAAGCGCTATCGCAAGAAGGCGATTTTTCGCAAGCTAAGCTATACAGGATATCGCGACGCGGCGCTGGCCTTTGCCCCCAACCTCAATGATGGCGAGGCAGGCAGCCGCCGCCCCGGCGTTGCGATCCTGTCGCGCTTTGGCTTTGACGGCACACCTGAGATTATTCAGGACTTGGATGAACCGCTTGAAATTCCGTTTCAGGACATGGGCGGCGGCGATGGCGGCTATTTCCGCATTTCGCGCCTATCGCGGCCAATCCTGAAGGCGCGCGTTCCTATGGGCAAAGAGGTGGTCACGGTCTTCAACTGCCACCTCAAATCCAAACTCGGTGAATTCGTTACCCCAGAGGGGGCAGAGTTTGCGCCCGAGGTGGACCTTGCGAAATACGACCCAGTTGGCCGCGCACTCGGCGCCGCGCGCGCCGCAATGCGCCGTATGGCCGAGGCATGGATTTTGCGCCGCGCGATTGTCGAAGAATTGCACGCAGGTCGCCCTGTGATTGTCATGGGCGATTTCAACGATAGCGAACATGCGGTTAGTTCTGAAATCATCGCGGGCGAGAAACCGTTCAAGAATTATTCATGGATGCTGCGCCACAACGCCAAAGCCTCCAACGATCGCTATTCCCGCGACGAAAACGAGCATATCCAAGAAGCACTCGGATCGGTGCGTTTGCACTCTGCCGAAAAGCTTTTTGTGAAAAAATCCATGCGTGATATGATCTTCACGTCAGCCTTTGGCGGCGTGTATGAGAGCATCGATCAAATCTATCTTTCACGCCATTTCGTACCAGAGGCGGGCGGAACGATGGGGGAAATGGAATACTTCAGCGTGCTGAACGACCATCTCACAGATGGCGCGCATGCAGAGGCCCCCTACAACAAACTGGCGTCAGATCACGGTCAGATCATGGTGCATTTGGCGCTCAAGGATAAGGGCGAGGGGGACAAACGATGAATTGGTTTGATACGGGCGACACGCAACTGCATTGGCGCGAAGATGGGGACCCAAACGGGGCACCTGTTTTGTTTTCCAACTCGCTGGGGACTGACCTGCGCCTCTGGGATTACGTGCTTGATCACATGCCCAAAACCGGCCTGCGCTACATCCGATATGACACCCGTGGTCATGGCCTTTCGGCGGGTCCTGATGGCCCCTATTCTATGGGCGCTTTGATCACAGAAGCTGAGCGCTTGATGGATCACCTAGAAGCGAAAGATGCGGTCGTCGTCGGCCTGTCGATGGGCGGTTTGATTGCGCAGGGCTTGGCCGTGAAGCGCCTTGATCTGGTGCGCGGTCTGGTTCTATCCAACACGGGCGCAAAGATCGGCAATGATGCCATGTGGGCCGAACGCATCGCCACTGTCGAGGAACACGGCATCGAAGCGCTGGCCGATGCCACGCTAGAGCGCTGGTTCTCCAACGGCTTCAAGGAAAACCCTGAATTGCACATGTGGCGCAACATGTTAACGCGGCAGTCACCCAAAGGGTTCAACGCCTGCATGAGCGCGATTTCACGCTCTGATATGATCTCTGCGACCTCTGGATTGCGTCTGCCCGCGCTTGGAATTGCAGGGGCCGAAGATGGGTCCACCCCGCCCGATATGGTGCGCGAATTGATGGGGCTTATTCCGGGTTCGGGCTTTGAGTTGATCCGCAAAGCGGGGCATTTGCCCTGCGTCGAGCAACCGGAAATCTACGCAAAACATCTGATCCGCTTTATGGATAGTATCGGCCACAGCAAGGATGGCTGAGTTCCTTTTGGTGCATGGCTCCTGTCACGGGGCATGGTGCTGGCGCGATCTGATCTCAGAGCTTGAAGCACTGGGACACTCGGCGCGAGCGCTTGATCTGCCAAGCCACGGGAATGACCAAACACCGGTTTCTGAGGTCACGTTGGAGCGTTATCGCGACGCCATTCTCGGGGCCATTGAGGGCCGCGTTCATCTTGTCGGTCATTCGATGGCAGGCTTTCCAATTGCTGCAGCTGCAGATGTCTCGCCGGAAAAAATCGCGCGCCTGATCTATCTTTGCGCATATGCGCCGATGTCTGGCACGTCACTCGCCGACATGCGCAAAATGGCGAAGCGTCAATTCTTGGTGGATGCGATTGTAAAAAACGCGGATGGATCAAGTTGGACGGTCATTCCAGAACGCATTCGAGATTTGTTTTATCACGACTGTTCGGACGAGGCCGTGGCCTTCGCGATGGAGCGACTGAGACCGCAAGCAATCAAACCGACAGCGCAGATTTTGAACCTTGGCGCGGATTATGAAAGCGTCGCGAAGTCCTACATTCGCTGCGCCGAAGACCGCACGATTGATCCTGATTTCCAGACGGAAATGGCTGCCAGATTTGCACCAAAGGAGCGTTTCGCGATGCAAACCTCACATTCGCCGTTCTTTTCTGATCCCAAAGGTTTGGCGCAATTGCTCGACAAGATCGCGCAGCCAAGATAACAGGCGCGCCATGACAGATAAAAAGCCCGATCTCAAACATCCCTCCGGTGCGCCATGGCGCAATTTTTATGGCCGTTTCAAAGGCCATACTCTGCGTGGTAGCCAACAGGTCTATCTGGAAGAGGACTTGGCCGAAGTGTCGCTGCAAGGCGTGGATTGGGAGAGCAATCCTGATCGCGAAAAACTCGATCTGAAGGCGTTGTTTGGCGACAAACCTTTGTGGCTCGAAATTGGTTTTGGCGGCGGCGAACATGCGGTGCATCAAGCGGCGCAGAATCCTGATGTGGGGTTGATCGGGGCAGAACCTTATATCAACGGCGTTGCGATGTTGCTGGGTAAAATCCGCGAGGCGAATGTCCCTAATTTGCGTATTCATGCCGGCGATGTGCGCGATGTGTTTGACGTGCTGCCCGATGGCTCCGTGTCAAAGGCGTTTTTGAATTATCCTGATCCGTGGCCTAAAAAGCGTCACCACCGCCGCCGATTTGTAACGCCCGAGCATTTGAACGCTTTGGCGGCTGTTATGCATAAGGGCGCGGAGCTGCGCGTGGCGACGGATATTGAAGATTACGTGCGCCAAACCCTCGAAGAGGTTCCGCGCGCGGGTTTTGAATGGACGGCCGAGAGTCAGGCTGATTGGCAACAGCCGTGGAGCGATTGGATATCCACGCGCTACGAGCAAAAGGCGCTCCGCGAAGGGCGCACCCCGCACTATCTGACTTTCATCCGCAAGTAGGGTGCGTGATACCACGCACCTTACGGAGGGGTGTCGACGTTCGCGTCATCGGTGAAATTCTGCTTCGAGCCCATGTTACGTGATGCCGCGGTGGATTCTAACTTTAGCTAAGTGCAGAAGGTGAGCTTGACCTTTCCGATTCGTGGAGACGTGCCTTTATTGGAACTCTAGGGCAAACTATTAGATTAGCTCCCGCAATTTTTCATTTTGGGTAATTTGAAAGCCTTTCCCGAAAATAGGTGATAGTTCTTAGTTGATCGTAGATGACAGATATCCGAACTTGCACAGATGTATTTAGACTAATAGGAGAACCTAGTGACTGGCAGACTTCTAGGCGACAAGGAAATTCGCGAGGCAATTGAGTGTGGGCTACTCGAAGTTTCGGGCCTAGACCCGCACAATGTTGATCTCGAAAGTGCGAATTGTTTAATTCAACCAAGCTCCTTAGATCTCACAGTCGGTCAAATTTTCGACCCGCCGGAAGATATACATAATCTCGAAGAGATTGAACGATGGCCGCAAGCACTCATGGGATTGCGGTTACTTCCAGGGCATAGCGCAATTGTAGAAACACAACAAACGCTCAAATTCAGCAACCAGATTTCTGCATTCGGTTTCCCGCCGGCACATCTTGCGCGTAAAGCTCTTCTTATGACAAATCCTGGGCATGTCGACCCTGGTTACAAAGGTAAGCTCACTTTTACTGTTATTAATTTAGGCCGTGAGACTATCTATCTTGATCGAAATGACATTATCGTGACGCTGCTGCTATTTCGTTTTGAGGGTGCGAGTGTAGCGCATGGCTACGCAGACCGTCGAGTCGGTGAGCCGAGGAAGACTGAAAAAGATCGCCGCAAAAGTAGGTCTAAATTACTGAATACACTTTCACCAGATTTTGGCAATTTTACGAGGCGTATGACTATCGCAGCGGAGCGAGCGGTCGCGACAACCCTCGCTAAAGAAGAAATGAAAAAGTACTGGGTCTCAATCGCAACAGTTGCCCTTGCAGCGATTGTTTCGGCTGGTATTGCCGGTTTCAAAGACACGCAAGCTATGGACAAATTGTATGCGTTCAACAAAGAGAGCAGTGCGGTGGAGCATGAACTCTTAAACCGATTGACAAAGCTTGAGGCCGAGATGAGCAATCAGGTTGCCATTCAGACGCTTGAAAGGCTCGCGGTAGAGTTAGGTGAACTTCGAACGCTCGTAGACGAGTATCGGGGAGCTTCTGATTGAAAATTGTAGGTGGCGATGACAGTGAGGCGGAAGACCATGGCACAACCAAGAATTTATGTATTATCTCGACCCAGCTTCGAAAACTCTGAACTGCAAAGGTTCCTTCAAGACCGAGAATTGGCATGGGTTGAAAGCTCGGGTGCTTCCGAGGGCGAGCACTTAGTCGAAGTCTGCGGACGAATTTGCTATATGTCCTTTTCAGACGACACCTCTAAGATGCGTTATCCTAACGACGTCTATATTGAAAATTTGGTGAAGAAAGGCCATGAAAGCGTGTTGGAGCATGCTAATTGGACATTTATTTTGGATGGTATTAGCCGAGCATTTACGCACCAGTTAGTACGTCATCGGATAGGCTTCTCCTTCAGCCAACTCTCTCAGCAATACCATGATGAAAGCAAGGCAAATGTTGTTCCTCCTGAGGGACTGCAGAGTGAGGTAAAGGAACTTTGGGAAGCAAGCACGTCAGAAACGATCAAAGCCTACCGTAGAATTGTCGAGCTGACTGACGCGAACAAGGCAATAGATTTAGAAACCAAACGTAGACTTCGATCTGAAGCTAGAAGCCTTTTGCCGAACGCGGTTGAAACAGTGATTGCAGTCACGGCGAACGCGCGTTCGATCAGACACTTTCTTAACCTGCGTGGATCTCTTATTGGAGATATCGAAATGCGCCAAGTAAGCGTTGCAATCTATCATATGGTTACTGGTGACGCTCGCGCACTCTTTTCTGATTTTGAAATTGTTGACCATAGCGACGGATATCCATTGGTCAGCCATCGGCGCGAAAGTTAAAATTGGCTCACCGCAAAGGTTTGGAGGGGTCTTCGCCAAGTACTACCCGTATGCACAAGTAAGTCGCAGTGTGGGCTGATTGGGTAATGGTACTTGTGAGTCTTCAAGTTTATTTGGAAAGATGAATATCCATCCGATGGACGCCAGAAACCGGTTGCGCTATCAGGCTCGGTAAGCTGGTTTTGAAGAAAGTTCTGCACATGTCCTCTCATGGCACTCCTGTTCCTATGTCCTCGTCCAAGTGTGGTCCGCTGAAGGGGCGCGCTGATGTGCCGGGGGATAAGTCGATTTCACATCGCTCGTTGATCCTTGGCGCGATGGCCGTGGGGGAAACGCGCATCACGGGGCTCTTGGAGGGCGAGGATGTTCTCGACACGGGCAAGGCGATGCAGGCCTTTGGTGCTGAGGTCACGGATCATGGTGGCGGCGAGTGGTCGGTGCATGGCGTTGGCGTTGGCGGCTTTGTTGAGCCTGAGAATGTCATTGATTGCGGGAACTCTGGCACCGGCGTGCGGCTGATTATGGGCGCGATGGCGACGACGCCGATTGTTGCGACTTTTACGGGCGATGCGAGCCTGAATGGCCGTCCTATGGCGCGGGTCACTGATCCTTTGGCGCTGTTTGGCGCGGAGGCGGTTGGCCGCGAGGGTGGTCGCCTTCCCATGACCATCGTTGGCGCCAAAGAGCCGACGCCAGTGCGCTATGCGACGCCTGTTCCGTCGGCGCAGGTGAAATCTGCGGTCTTGCTGGCGGGTTTGAATGCCCCCGGTCAGACGGTGGTGATCGAGAAGGAAGCGACGCGCGATCATACAGAGCGGATGTTGCAAGGTTTCGGCGCTGAGTTGACGGTGGAGGTGACTGAAGAGGGCCGCGTGATTACTTTGACGGGTCAGCCTGAGTTGAAGCCGCAGGTGATTACCGTGCCGCGTGATCCATCCTCTGCTGCGTTTCCTGTGTGTGCGGCGCTTATCACCGAAGGCTCTAATGTTTTGGTGCCAAACATTGGGTTGAACCCAACGCGCGCGGGTCTGTTTGATACGCTCCGCGATATGGGCGCTGATCTGACCTATGAGAACGAGCGCATTGAGGGTGGTGAGCCGATGGCCGATCTGCGCGCGCGCTATTCGCCGAATATGAAGGGCATCGAAGTGCCGCCAGAGCGTGCGGCCTCGATGATCGATGAATATCCTGTGCTCTCTGTCGTTGCGGCGAACGCGACGGGCGAGACGGTGATGCGCGGTGTGAAAGAGTTGCGCGTCAAGGAAAGCGATCGCATTGATGCGATGGCGACGGGTTTGCGCGCCAATGGTGTTGAGGTGGACGAAGGCCCAGATTGGTGGATCGTCAAAGGTCTCGGCATGGGCGGCGTCAAGGGCGGCGCGCAGTGCGCGAGCCATTTGGATCACCGCATTGCCATGTCCTTCCTCGTGCTGGGTATGAGCACGCAAGAACCTGTGCGCGTTGATGATGCGGGTCCGATTGCGACGTCCTTCCCGATCTTTGAGCCGCTCATGGCAGAATTGGGCGCGCGTATCACACGGCAGAACGCTTGAGCCGCAGCCCGACATTTGTGCGTGCGCTAGGGTATCTCGCGCTCGCATTGTTTTTGGGAATGGCTGTTGTGTTGCGCTTTGTGATTGGCCCTGACGTCTCGTTTACACCGCAAGCCGAGATTGGCCGCTATTCTGACGCTGACCTTGTCGCGCTTGGCGCGGAGCTGCGCGAAACGGGGCAGGCGGGTCTGTATAAGTTCATTCTCCTCGGTGTGGATTTTGTCTTCATCACGGTGTTCGGACTTTGGGTGATGTTGGTACATGCGATCCGAGGTTTGGGGCCTGTCCGATGGGTCGGCGTTGCGCTGGCCTGCGCGTTCATGGCGCTGGATTATGGTGAGGACTTGATGCTCGCGATTCGAATGGGATTGGCGACAAAAGGCAATCTTGATCCTGCGGTTTTGACGAACCCCGTGAGCTTGGTCCATTATGTGACCCTAGCAAAATTTGCGGTTTTCGCACTGTGCATGCTTTCGGTTTATTTTGTTTCAAGGAGACGCGCATGACGGCGTTTACCATTGCGATTGATGGGCCTGCGGCGGCGGGCAAGGGAACCTTGTCCAAGGCGGTGGCGGCGCATTTCGGTTTTGCGCATTTGGACACTGGTTTGCTCTATCGTGCGGTGGGTGCCAAAACGTTACTTGGCGTTGAACCGATAGAGGCGGCGCGCGCGCTGACGGCGGAGGATCTAGAGGTCGAAGGTCTGCGCACGCCCGATGTGGCGCAGGCAGCCAGCCGCGTTGCAGTTATTGCTGACGTACGCTCGGCGCTGGTGGATTTTCAGCGCGCTTTTGCGATGCGTGCAGGTGGCGCAGTTCTGGATGGGCGCGACATTGGCACGGTGATTTGCCCCGATGCCAAGGTGAAGTTATTTGTGACAGCTTCTGCAGAAGTGCGTGCAGAACGGCGTTATTTGGAGCTGTCTGCCAAAGGTGATCCGAGCACGCGTGCCCAGGTTTTGGCGGATGTACAGGCACGCGATGCGCGGGATATGGGGCGCGCGGAAGCGCCGTTGAAACCCGCGGAAGATGCTGTTTTAATTGATACTTCTGATCTCAGCATTGAGGCCGCTGTGGCAAAGGCGATTGCGGAAATCAACGCGAAGGCGGGTTAGGCTGAAACCTGCTTCACGGATGTGTGGTTCGACAGGAGCGTGATTTGCGCCCTAAGGTGGGGTGTCCCAACACGGAGCTCTGTATCCATGCGAAGCCTTTTGATCTGCCTATCCCTTGTCGCCGCGCCCTTGTTTGCGCAGGATGCTGAACCCGAAATAACGCCGCAAGAGCCAGCGATGACGGCCGCGCGATTGGGCGCGATTCTGTTAACGGTCGATCCAGAGGCAGTGCAACGCGGGATCGCGATAGAGCTAACGATCAGCGATGTGCCGATCATGGTCATTGTCGATGAACAGGCCGATCGCATGCGGGCCATGGTACCCATTCGCAGCGCCGAAGGGATTGAGCCGGAAGAATTGCAACGCATGATGCAGGCCAATTTCGACACAGCCTTGGATGCGCGGTATGCCGTTGCGCAGGGGCGCGTTTGGGGCACGTATATTCACCCGTTGTCACCACTCGAGCACGAACAGCTTTTATCGGGTTTGATCCAGACTGTGAACCTTGCACGCAGTTATGGGCAGACCTATTCGGGCGGTGCGCTGCATTTTGGCGGCGGGGACAGCAATGAAATCTTCCGCGATCTTCTGAGTGAGTTGTTGAAAAAGGGCGAGGCGCTTTAGATCGTCGAGGCCGTATCACCGAGCAAATAGCGGATGACATCATAGTAATCAAAGAGCAGCGAAATGAAGATCGTGGCGCTGATGGAATACAGGATTCCCTTGGGCACTGCCGGTAAATCTGCGCGCGTGCGTTTGATCAGGTAGACGAGCAGTGGCGTCCAAAGAAGGACATGGGGCAGGCCGAGCAAACGCACCATTCCTAAACTGTCGTACATGAGCGTGATGGTGAAGCCTGCGAGCACGCTGACGACAAAGGTGATAACACCTGTGATGCGCGTTTGTTTCCAGATGAGCAGGGAAAGGGGCATGATGAATGCGCCCAACAGCAGGATGTTCATCCAGATTTGAACCCAAGTGGGGAGCTGCATTGTCGCGTCTTGGAAAGTCATGTGTCCGGTCCTCATTGGTCTCTGAGGTAAAACACATGGGTTGGTCGGAGGCGTCAAGCGTTTGCTTGGGTAAACTTGGGGTTTCGCTGCGCGCGTTGCGGCCTTAGTTTGAGCGGACTTTGCCCCGCTGAGGAGATCGCCCATGGCGCATGCGCCCAGAGTTATGTTGATCGATATCGCACGTACTTGTGCGATTGTGGCGATGGCGATCTTTCATTTTACCTATGATCTTGAACTCTTCGGGTTCGCGCCGCGTGGCACCATGACGAGCTTTGGCTGGGTTTGGTTCGCGCGCTGCATTGCGGGAAGCTTTATCTTTTTGTCGGGCGTGAGCCTTGTGCTGGCCTCGCTGAGCGGGCCTGTGGATTTGCGCAAATATGCGCGGCGCATGGCGGTGCTGGGCGCTGCGGCGCTGGCGGTGAGCTTGGGCACCTATGTGGCGATGGGCGCGGCATTTGTGCGCTTTGGGGTGTTGCATCACCTTTTCTTGGCGGGGCTGTTGGGGCTGGTGTTTTTGCGATTGCCCTATTGGGTGACTGCTGCGCTCGGGGTCGTTGTTTTGAGCATGCCGCTCTGGAGTGTTTGGCCGTTCTTTGACAGTGTCGGATGGCTCTGGCTGGGCAAAGTGTCGACGGGTACACCCGCGATGGTGGATTACGTGCCGATGCTACCGTGGTTCGGGATGTACCTGCTGGGCATGGGCATCGCGGGCGGCGTCAATGCGTTTGGCGGCTGGGCGCGATTGGCGGGGTTAGCACATGCTGACAATAGATTGGTGCGCGCGCTGTCGTGGCCGGGGCAGCATAGCCTTGCGATTTATCTGATCCACCAGCCGG
Organism: Planktotalea sp.; assembly: GCF_039984035.1. Lineage (GTDB taxonomy): Bacteria > Pseudomonadota > Alphaproteobacteria > Rhodobacterales > Rhodobacteraceae > Planktotalea. The sequence continues at coordinate 24,210 of NZ_JBDWVM010000070.1, forward strand.
TTTTGTTTGGCATCGTCTACACCGCGCGCCTGTTGGCGGGGTGAGCGGGGCGGCTTGCCTCAACGCGATTGCGCTCCATCTGTGTACGAGCAAAGGGAGCACAGCATGAAACGATGGATATGTGCGATGACGATGATCGCAAGCGGCGCATGGGCGGAGCAAGGGCAGATGATTGAAACCTTCGACGCGGGTGCTCAAGAGCGATGGAGCTATGTCGCGGATAATGTGATGGGCGGCGTATCGACGGGCCAAGCGCAGATCACGCAAGAGGGCATGCATTTGACTGGGATGGTCAGCACCCAAAACAATGGTGGCTTCATCCAAGTGCGACGGTTTTACCCCGACGGGTTGGCAGCTGATGCGCAGGCGTTGGTGCTAACCGTGCGCGGCAATGGCGCGCGCTACACGGTGTTCCTGCGCACAGAGCAAGCGCGCCGCCCGTGGCACAATTACAAGGCGTCGTTTGAGACGAGCGCGGAGTGGCGCGAGGTGCGGTTGGAGCTGAGTGCGTTCGAGGCTTCTACGACGTCCCTGCCAGCTGAGCTTGCGCCGGAAGATGTGCGCAGCATCGGCCTTGCGGCTTACGGCGCTGATTATGAGGCTGATTTGTGGGTGTCGGAGCTGCGGGTGGAGTAGCCACGGCAAAAGGCGGCTGGGGCGTTGGCCCTGCCGCTTGGTTTTTCTGGGTTTCTTGTTTCCTGGAA
>NZ_JBDWVM010000071.1:0-3771 GCF_039984035.1 Planktotalea sp.
CGCCCAATTGCAGGGCGTGATCCAGCTTTTCTTGCACGATATCGACCACGACGACCCGCGCGCCCAGCATTTTAGCAAGCAGCAACGCCGAAAGGCCGATGCCACCCGTTCCATGCACTGCGACCCATTCGCCAGCGCGCACATTCGCGCGATCTGTAAGAGCGTGCCACGCTGTCGTCACGCGGCATCCAAGTCCCGCGGCGAGGGCTGGCGACAAGCTGTCGGGCAGGTGAACAAGGTTGTGATCAAAGGGGACTGCGACGAATTCGGCATAGGCCCCGGGGGCGCCAAAGCCAGGAACAATCGCGCTTTCGCAGGTGTTTGAGGTGCCTGTGCGACAGGCAGGGCAATCGCCGCAACCCAGAATGAAGGGCGCGATCAATCTGTCGCCAACCTTATATTTGGCACGCGCGCCAGCCTGCACAACGGTGCCGCAATATTCATGGCCCAAGATGGAGCCGTTCGACACCTTGGGGTGGCCACCGACCCAGCCGTGATAATCAGAGCGACACACGCCGCAAGCCGCCACTTCAAGAACGACGCCATTTTCGGGGCAGGCGGGGTCTGGCACCTCTTCGATGGAGAGGTCTTCGTTAAATTCTCTGACGACGGCTGCGCGCATTGTTCATCCTCTTGGGGTCATTGGAGCAGCCTATCAGTAAATTTTTATGTCTATAAAACCAATTTTTCTTACATTATGTTTAGAAAAACTTTCAGTAGTTAGTGGAAACCGCTGTGCGGTGACACGTGATGAGGGTTTCAACCTGATCATAGGTCACGGCGTAGCTTGCCGTTTGAGGAGCATGAGAGAATGACAATTCGACAACTTCGAACCCTTGTTGCGATCTCGGATTCTAAAACATTCAGCGCTGCGGCGGATGTGGTTCATGTAACCCATGCTGCCGTGAGCCAACAGATGCAGGCGCTGGAGGCCGATCTTGGCGTGGCCCTGTTTGATCGCAGCACGCGTACCCCTGAATTGACCCCAATCGCACATAAGGTTGTGAGCAAGGCGCGCCTTTTGATTGAAAGCTATGACAATCTGGTTCCCTCCGCTTTGGGGGATGGCGGGTTAAGCGGGACGATTGCATTCGGTGTTCTGCGCACGACGCTGACGGGGCTGACGCCCAAAGCGATGTCTATATTGAAGTCGAAGTTTCCCGAGATTGGCTTGCATATCCGACCGGGGCTGACGGGGACTTTACTGGTCGAAATTGAAAGGGGCACTTTGGATGCTGCCATTGTCGTCAAGCCCAACCTCTTGCCCAAGGGGTTAACCTTTCGGGAGCTGACACGGGAGCCGATGCAGTTGATTACGTCCATTGATGATCCTGAGGGTGATCCCATCAAGCTGCTGAAATCGCGGCCCTTCATTCGCTACGACAGGAATGCAGTGGTCGGAACGTTGATAGACAATTGGATTTCAGCGCGCCGCATTCAAGTGTCCGAGACGATGGAATTGGATAGCCCTGAAGCGATTGCATCCATGGTGCAGGCAAATCTGGGTGTTTCCATCGTGCCTGACCTTGCGGTCAAGCCAATCGATGTGGTTCCGGTCAAACGCATCAGTCTTGGCGCGGATGCACCGACGCGTGTTTTAGGGCTGATATATCGCCAAAACCAAGTGAAGACGAAAGCGATTGATGAACTGTTCGATGCTTTGTCGCAAGCTATTGAAGGCGCCCCTTAGGCCGTATGCACGGTATCTATTTCTTGCTTGAGGCTGTGGGAGCAGGATCATCGGGCGCTGGATACAGCTCGCGAATGGCATCAAGTTCGCTTTCGTATTCGCCTAGCGCATCTTGCCCCTTCGGGCTGAGCCAATAGATGCCTGTCGAGATACGTTCAAACCAGCCATAGTGATTGTGAGACATCAAATCACGCGCCTTTGGAACGCCTGTTTTCTTAGCGATTTCAGAGGCTTTGGTGGGGCCATGCCCCTCTAGGAAACCAAGGCATTTTAACGCGTCCTGGCGGTAAGCTGTGACCAATCCCTGGCGCGTTGAGCCGCCTGTGTTGGGATCACCCACAAGACGCTGAAATTCGCGCAGATGGCGGTCGGTCTTCTTCTTGGATTTGCGCGGCACGTAAGGGGTTGGATCGACATGGGCTTCGACAAAATTGTCAGAGGCGCGCACGGTGAGCAGGCCAAGCCCGAGGCGACGGCAAAGTGTTTTGTTGTTTTTGAGCGATTTCAAACCTGCTTTGCCCTTGGGGCGCGGCACGCAAATATAGACGGTATCGCAGATCGAAAGCCGCTCAACACCCTGATGAAAAAGCGATAAGGAAAAGCCAGTCTTGAGTTCGACAATGACGGGCGGCTCATCCCCGCGCATCGCCATCACATCGAGCTTGCCCACTTCGCCCTTCACTTCATACCCCTGTGCTTCCAAGAAGGATTTCACAGGGGGATAGAGGTCCGTTTCGCGCATGGGGTTATTTGAAGTTACGGCTGTCTTTGATTTGATCCCACGCCCAAACGACTTCTTGCAACTGCTCTTCCTGAGAGCGGTCGCCGCCGTTCATGTCGGGGTGCAAAACTTTGATCAAAGCTTTGTAAGACTTGCGAATATCGGCTTTGCTCCAGAAATCCTTGGCTTCCAAGATTTCCATCGCGCGGCGCTCGGTCGGGGGAAGGCGCTTGCCAGCTGCGCCACCCTTGCCGGGGTTGCGCGTGGCGTTGCCGCCGAGAACCTGATGCGGGTCTTCAATGCCAAGGCGCGCCCATGCAGCGGCTTCGGGGTCTTTGACGGGCTTGGTTTCGCGTTCCCAGACTTTGTCCTTGGAATGCTGGGCATTCATCTCGGCCTCTGTCGTGCCGTTAAAGAAGTTCCATTTGAGGTTATATTCGCGCACGTGATCTTTGCAGAACCAAACGTAGTCATCCAAAACGTCAGGTGCACGGGGGGCGCGGAACTTGCCGGGCAGTTCACATCCCGCGTGTTCACACACGCGTTGAGATGTCTCGGACTCGCCAGACATGCCGCGACGACCGCGCGGGTTTTTCTTTTTTGCGGATGCTACAGACATGTCGAATCCGAAAGGGTCGTTCTTCTTTATCATTGCTCACCTCGTCAACTCAGGCGCATAACAATAGAGGATTTGGCAGGGGTTAGAAGGGAAGTTTTGGAATAATGTCGAAGGCAGATGAAATTCGTTTGAAATTAGAAGCGGCGTTAGCGCCATCTGAGCTGGATATCGTCGATGATAGTGAAAGCCATCGCGGTCATGGGGGATTTCAAGAGGGGGGAGAGACGCATTACAATGTGCGGATACGCGCCGATGCGTTTACGGGGAAGAGCCGTATTCAGCGTCACCGCATGGTGCATGGGGCGCTGGGGCCAGAGCTGATCGGGCGAATCCATGCTTTGGCGCTTGATCTGGATGTGCCCTAACGGGCGCAGGATATTTGGGTTGGGGGCGCTGCCCCCAACGCGCTTGCGACGCGCTCCCCTGATCGCGCTCCCCTGATATGGTGAAGGTAAAGGGGGTTATTCCGTCGTTGCGGGTGTTTCGACGGGCGGCTCTTTGCGGGCGCCATCGAGTGTGTCGGGGTCGAGGTCAGCTTCTTCGGAGATTTCGATGAGTTCGCCTTCTGGGGTGACCTCTACGATTGGGTCTGGTTTGACCTCTGGCTCTTGGTCCAGCTCTTGCTCGGGTTCCTCGTCCAGTTCCGGCTCTGCTGCGGCGAGGAGTTGAGGTTCGAACGCCTCCAAATCATCGCTCGCAGGGCGGCGGAAGACCAGCACGTTGCGGAAAACGGTTGTTTTG
>NZ_JBDWVM010000072.1:0-10282 GCF_039984035.1 Planktotalea sp.
GCAAACGGGCGCAAATTGAACATGCCTTCAACGGCAAATGCCGCGCGCGGCACATCTGCTCCGCCATCGCCCAGCACATGGAATGTCGCGCTCACTCAAGGCTCCAAAAGCCGAGATGAATTGGCCCGCGATATGGGCACAGGGCTTCTTGTGACTTCGATGATCGGATCGACCATCAACGCAACGACGGGTGATTATTCACGCGGCGCTGCCGGATTTTGGGTGGAAAACGGTGAAATCACGCATCCCGTAAACGAATGCACGATAGCGGGTAACCTGCGCGATATGCTGATGCAGATGACCCCTGCAAATGATGCACGCACCCATTTGTCCCGCGTGGTTCCCTCGCTCTTGATCGAAGGAATGACCCTTGCCGGAAGCTGATCTCGCGCTGTTGATCGACGCGGCAAAAGCCGCCGGCGACATCGCAAAACCGTTCTTTCAGAATGATGCCAAGAAGTGGGACAAGGAAGACGGCACAGGCCCCGTGACCGAAGCCGATTTGGCTGTGAATTCCTATCTGGAAGATACATTGCGCGCCGCACGTCCCGACTATGGCTGGTTGAGCGAAGAATCCAAAGACACAGATGAACGCTTGAGCAAGGATCGCGTTTTTATTATCGACCCGATTGATGGCACGCGCAGTTTTATCCACGGCGCGAAAACTTGGGCCCATTCCATTGCGGTTGCCGAGGCGGGCGACATCATTGCGGCCGTTATCTTATTGCCGATGTTGGATTTGATGTTCACCGCGCATCTCGGTGGCGGCGCCCATCTCAATGGCGAGACCATTTCACCCTCCCCCCATGCCGACATGCAAACCGCTCAGGTACTCGCAGCAAAGCCCGCGATGGATGCGCAACATTGGAAAGCAGCGGCCGCACCGACCTTCAACCGTGATCATCGTCCGTCATTGGCCTATCGATTGTCGCTTGTTGCGCAGGGCAGATTCGATGCCATGCTCACCTTCCGCCCAAGCTGGGAATGGGACATCGCAGCAGGCGCGCTAATCGCATCCGAGGCGGGCGCAATGATTTCCGATAAAACCGGAGCACCCTTGCGCTTTAACTCTAGCGATCCCCGTTTGAATGGCGTCGTCGCAGCAGGCCCTAACCTGCACCCCGAATTGCTTTCTCATCTGGCCTCGGCGTAATCTACATTCAACGCTACTCAGGCATCCCTGATACAAAGGATAAAAAACATGACGCAAAGACTGCACCTGGTATTTGGCGGCGAATTGGTCGACCCGACCAAGAACGTTTTCAAAGACGTCGATGATCTACACGTTGTTGGCATTTTCCCCGACTACGAGACCGCGTTTAACGCCTGGAAAGCAGAGGCACAGCGCACCGTCGATAACGCGCACATGCGCTATTACATCGCTCATTTGCACCGGCTCCGCGATGAAAATGCAGCGGCTTCTTCCACGGAAGAACTGGGTTAACCCTCAATGAGTTCGCTCAGCCTAACCGCATATAAGGCGCTCACGCGCGGCGCCAAGGCTGCGAACATTGAACACTATGAAGAGCGACCACAGGGTCTTTTGATTTGGGGCGTCGTGCAAAACGATGCTGACGTCCGATCATTGCTTTATCTGCGTGAACGCTTGCGCGTGTTGCGCGGGCCCTGTGATTTGCTCATCACCTATCCTGAAAACCCACCCTATGTTCCCAAAAGCAAGGGCGTGTTCTGCCACCCATTGCCCTTGGACACGACGGAAGGTGGCAGATCGTTTTTGCAACATTGGCGGCCAGATTACTGCATTTGGATCGGCGGTGATTTGCAACCAGCCTTGATCACCGAAGCACATGAACGCAAAATTCCTTTGTCGCTGGTGAGCGCCTCGGTTGAACATTTGGACCGTCCAGTTTGGCGATGGCTTCCCTCGCTCGCACGCGAAACATTAGACGCATTTGGGTTGATCACAGCTATCGATGCAAACAGCCGCCAGATGCTGCGAAAGATGGATGCGACACGGCGTGAAATTCCAGTAACCGATGCATTGCAAGATGCCGTCATTGCACCGACTGTCAATGAAAGCGTGTTTGACGAAGTCTTGAGCGACTTGAACAACAGACCTGTTTGGCTCGCGGCGCAGGTGCAGGCAGACGAGATCAAAAGCATTTTGTCTGCGCATCGTGAAGCGATCAAAATCACCCACCGCCTCACACTCGTGCTGGTTGCGGCATCCTTTCCGATCAGCGTTGAAGCGCGCGCAATTATTAAGGCGCAGGGTTGGCGCGTCTGTTATTGGGAGGACGGTGATCCCATCGACGAAGAAACACAGATTATCTTTGTAGAAGAACCCGAGCACATGGGCCTTTGGTATCGCATCGCACCTTTTTGCTTCCTTGGCAGCACGTTAACACCCGGCCATGGCGGCAACGATCCCTATGTACCCGCTTCTCTCGGGTCAGCGATCATCTATGGACCCAACGTGGGGCGACATGCACCTAGTTTCACCCGTTTGGTAACCGCAGGCGCTGCGCGAATCGTTAGGGATCGATATGGTCTCACCCGTTCAATCGCGCATTTACTCGCTGCGGATCAAACCGCGAATATGGCACATGCCGCCTGGATCACAATGTCGGAAGGCGCAGAGGCAACCGATGCACTGATTGAAGATATTCAAGAGCGTTGGGACACTGTAGAAGGTCATCCATGAGAGCTCCTGATTTCTGGTACACGCGCCCTGATGCGCCCGACTGGCGTGCGCGTCTGCTTGCGCCGCTCGGCAAACTCTATGGAATGTTGACCGCCCAGCGCGTTGCCAAGTCAGCGACCTACACCCCTAAAGTTCCTGTCATTTGTATCGGGAACCTCAACGCGGGTGGAACCGGAAAAACGCCAACAACCATCGCGCTGGCGCAAATGATGCTTGAGATGGGGTTTGCTCCGCATATCGTCTCGCGCGGCTATGGCGGATCACTCACAGGACCACATTCGGTGAAACCGAGCGACTCCGCGGGCGCCGTCGGCGACGAACCTTTGCTGCTCGCTGCCTTCGCTCCGACCTGGGTATCAAAAGATCGCGCCTTGGGAATTCAAGCTGCCTGCGATGCAGGTGCAACCCACATTTTGATGGATGATGGATTTCAAAACCCCGCGGTGAAAAAGACAATGTCTATTGTCGTCGTCGACGCGGTCAAAGGTTTCGGTAACGGGCGTTGCTTGCCTGCCGGACCGCTACGCGAACCCGTGATAGCAGGGCTAAAACGCGCTGATTTCGTTTTGTCGATCGGCAATGCAAAGGCTCAGGACCAGTTCAACCGTGATTGGCCTCATACCCTGCAGAAACTCCAAGGGCATCTAGAACCCCTGCAAACCGGAATGGATTTTAAAGGTTTACGAACCATCGCGTTTGCCGGGATCGGTCATCCCGAGAAGTTCTTCGCAACTCTTCGCGCGATGGGTGCAAACATTATACGAAGCGAAGCTTTGAGCGATCATCAACGTTTAACCACTGCCCTCATGGGACGGTTGGAAAAGGATGCTCTGCTCAATGATGCCCAGCTTGTGACCACCGAAAAAGATGCTGTGCGCCTCCCTCATTCGTTTCGCCAGAAAGTGGTCACTCTCCCCGTCCGATTACAGTTGAAAGACGAAAGCGCGTTACGCGCGGCGTTGACAGACTTGAGCAGCTGACCCAAAGATTGCGCAACCAAATTCCACCCCTTCGAAAGAGAACCAAATGATTGATAAACTGACGGCCATCGTAGGCGAAAAACACGTTCTCACTGGTTCTGATTGCGCGCGCTGGGGAAATGATTGGATGGGGCTTTACACATCCGAGCCCATCGCAGTGGTGCGCCCCGCCTCGACCGAAGAAGTTGCCGCAATTGTAAAGCTCGGCAACGAGACCAAGACAGCGATTGTGCCAGTAAGCGGCAACACCGGCCTTGCAGGTGGTGCGTCGGGTAAAGGCCATATCATGGTTTCGATGGAGCGCATGAATACCATCCACGAAGTGCGCAAGGATTCGCGTATCGCCATCGTTGATGCTGGTGTTGTTCTTGCGGATATTCACGCGGCCGCCGATGCCGAAGGGTTGGTGTTCCCACTGACATTTGGTGCGCGCGGCACTGCGATGATTGGTGGAAACCTATCCACGAATGCAGGTGGTTCAAACGTTGTGCGATACGGCAATACGCGTGACTTGGTGCTCGGTGTTGAGGTGGTTCTGCCCACTGGTGAAGTTGCGGATTTGATGTCTGAGCTGCGCAAAGACAACTCTGGCTATAACCTCAAACATCTTGTCATCGGCGCGGAAGGTACGCTTGGCTTTATCACCAAGGCCGTTCTAAAACTGGCACCTAAACCGCTCGCCTATGCAACGGCTATGGTTGCAGCCCCGTCTATCGCCGACAGTTTGGAGCTGCTCAACAAACTTCAAGACGCGACTGGCGGTGCTGTGGAAGCCTATGAGTTTATGCCGCGCGCCTATGTCGAACGGCACTTGGAAATCAATGATGCGGCTCGTGAGCCATTTGACGAACCTTACGACGTGAACATCATGGTCGAAATCGGAACGACAATCGCGAGCAAAGCGACCCCAGATGAGACGGGTAAACTGCCTATCGTAGAAGAGTTTGAAGAAATTCTTGCGGGCTTCTTTGAAAGCGGCGCTGTGCTGGATGCGCGTGTGGCTCAAAACGAAGCACAACGCACCGCGATGTGGGAGCGCCGCGAAGCCGCTGCCGAAGTCGTGCTCACCCATAAGCCTCTCATCAATCACGATATTGCTGTGCCACTGGAAAAGGTCGCAACCTTTATCGAAGCCATTGCAGCGCGCTTGCAAACCATCGATCCGGGCGCGAAGGAAATGATCGTTTCGCACCTAGGGGACGGCAATGTGCACTATTCAGTTTGGGGCAAAAGCCAAGACCCCGAAGTCCACGACGCGATTACCGAAGCTGTGGAAGACGAAACGCTTAAACTTGGTGGAAGTTTCTCTGCAGAGCATGGCATTGGGGTCAGTAAGTTGCGTTCAATGCAGCGCCGTAAGGACCCTGTGTCTATTGCCGCGATGAAGGCGATCAAAAAGGCGCTTGATCCAAACAACATTATGAACCCTGGAAAAGTGTTGCCGGACTGAGCGCGTTGCACTGAATTGGAGAGACCCGATGGCGGCCTACAACCCCGAAACAGATGGGGCCAAAATGTCCTTTGCCAAGGACATGAGCTATACTGACTATCTCGCCCTTGATCCCATTCTCGGCGCCCAAAACATGCAGTCGGATGCCCATGACGAGATGCTGTTTATCGTTCAACATCAAACGTCTGAGCTCTGGATGCGATTGGCTTTGCACGAACTGACGACAGCGCGCACAAAATTGATCGAAGGCGATTTTCCTTCCGCCTTCAAAATGCTGACACGCGTTTCGCGTATTTTTGAGCAACTCAACAATGCTTGGGACGTATTGCGCACCATGACGCCCAGCGAATACACCGCCTTTCGCGATGATTTAGGAGCCTCTTCTGGCTTCCAATCTCACCAGTATCGGCTGATCGAGTTCATTCTTGGCAATCGCAACCGCTCCATGATGAAAGTTCATGAACATCGCCCTGAACTGCATCACATGTTGGGACAAGAACTTGGTGAAAGATCTTTGTATCACGTTGCGCTCGACGCTCTCTCAGCCGAACTCAATATAGAATTTTCATCCGAGACTTACCTCATGGATCAACCCCATGAGGCCCGAACTGAAGTCATGGATGCATGGACCCAAATCTATCGCGATCCGGGAAAATATTGGACGCTATATGAGCTGGCAGAAAAGCTCGTCGACCTAGAGGACTATTTCCGTCGTTGGCGCTTTAACCATGTCACAACAGTGGAACGGATCATCGGTTTCAAACGCGGCACTGGCGGCACGTCAGGCGTGAAGTACCTGCGCAAGATGTTGGAAGTAGAGCTCTTCCCAGAACTCTGGAACATGCGCGGTCAGTTATAAAGATCGCCAGTCAAAGAAGCCATCTCCTGCCTCGGCAAGGAGTTTGGCTGCCATAGCACGGCCCATTTCGGGGCCGTCTTCGATGCCACCTGTCACGTCATCGCCAATACTGTCCGATCCATCAGGGCGAAGCACCTGACCACGCAAGCGCAGCGTGCTTCCATCCAATTCCGCAAGGCCCGCGATAGGCGTCTCACAAGACCCATCAAGCGCAGCAAGGAACGCACGTTCAGCGGCAAGGCGTTGGCCAGTTTCCTTGTCATGGATGCCAGACAGCATCTCGGCCATGCGACTGTCATCAATCCGCCGTTCAATCCCAATCGCTCCCTGCGCAACGGCGGGCAGCATTTCTTCTGTCTCAATCGCACTTTTGGCGACATGCGCCATGTCCAAACGACGCAGACCCGCCATCGCGAGAAAGGTGCAATCCGCAACCTTGTCTTCCAGTTTTTTCAACCGCGTTTGAACGTTACCGCGAAATCCCACGACGTTCAGATCTGGGCGATAGTTCAGCAGTTGCGCACGGCGGCGCAATGATGATGTCCCTACAGTCGCCCCCGATGGCATGTCTGCAAGGCGCTTGTGTTCTGCCGATACAAACGCATCGCGCACATCTTCACGCGGCAGGTAAGTGTCGAGCATCAACCCTTCTGGCTGAAGCGTCGGCATGTCTTTCATCGAATGCACCGCGATATCAATCGCACCAGACAGCATGTCGTCTTCGATCTCTCGGGTGAACAGGCCCTTGCCGCCGATCTCTTTCAAAGGACGATCGATAATCTTGTCGCCCGTTGTCTTAATCACAACGATCTCAAAGGCCTCATCAGGCAAGTCAAACGCAACGCCTAGTCGACGGCGGGTTTCATACGCCTGCGCCAAAGCCAAAGGCGAGCCACGGGTGCCGATTTTGAGCGGCGCTGTCGGGGAAGGAAGTATCATAGCCATGGTTTACCTTTATGGGTCCGTCGGATAGTTGACAACTGCTCAAACCGCGTCATTTGGCCCAATATCCTTGAGGGTAGAAGGCGAAGATACAGGCATGCGACGCACCGAATAGATCCGAACGGAGACTCCAATGACTTCATCTAAAAAGCTACTTCGCACTCTTGCGGGTGAAACATTGGACACACCACCGATCTGGATGATGCGTCAAGCTGGGCGCTATTTGCCAGAATACCGTGCAACGCGGGCGCAAGCGGGCGACTTCCTCAAGCTGTGCTATAACCCTGAACTTGCAGCCGAAGTGACCTTACAACCCATCCGCCGTTACGGGTTTGATGCAGCGATTTTGTTTGCAGACATCTTGCTTTTGCCACAAGCGCTCGGCGCTGATCTTTGGTTCGTGACGGGTGAAGGGCCACGCCTTTCCACAATCACGGATCAGGCTGGCATGAACAAACTGGGCCCTGTCGAAGATGTCCACGAAACGCTGAACCCGATCTACGAGACAGTCAAAATCCTACGCAATGAACTGCCTGAGGAAACCACGCTAATCGGTTTTGCGGGTGCCCCTTGGACCGTGGCAACCTACATGATCGCCGGTCGCGGCACGCCGGATCAGGCGCCAGCACATGCCTTGCGCCTTGAAGCGCCCGAGGTGTTCGACGCGCTGATGGACCGCATTACGCTGGGCACGATTGAGTATCTTTCAAAGCAGATCGAAGCGGGCGCGGAAGTCGTAAAGATTTTTGACAGCTGGGCTGGCTCGCTCAAGGGCGAAGCTTTCGACAAATACGCGATTGAGCCGACACGCCAAATCATCGCGGCTTTGAAAAAGCGCCATCCAAACACTCCGATCATCGCGTTTCCACGCGAAGGCGGCGACAAATATATCGGTTTCGCAAAAGCGACTGGGGCCGATTGTGTTGCGCTTGATAATTCTGTTGATGCGGCTTGGGCGGCAGAACATGTTCAGATCGATGGTTGCGTGCAGGGCAACCTTGCGTCCCGTCACATGGTGACGGGTGGACAAGAATTAATCGACGACACACGCGCTATTGTTCAAGCGTTTTCCAAGGGTCCGCATATATTCAATTTGGGTCACGGCATTACGCCAGACGCCAATCCTGAAAACGTACAGTTGATGATCGATACAGTGCGGAATTCTTAACGCACGCTGCGATCAAGCGTCTTTCCCCTGAGAAAAGGGCCGCAAATCAGAAGCTGATAAGCCTCTGATTTCATTTTGTTTTGCTGAATGTCAGAACAAACGCCGCAACGGCACTTTTTCATTTTATGGTAAATTCAAAAAGCCCTGACTATGGTTTGCATCCACGTTGAGGGCGACCATGCCTGATCCTAAACGTCATCTTTAACACCAATTTTCGGGTCTTCGGCCTGATCAGTGAAGGACCCTGTTATGCCACAATCAGATACAGTGAACCGCAAATTCGTTTTGGCTGAGCGCCCTGTTGGTGAGCCAAATGACGACACGCTGCGCCTAGAAACAGAAGCTGTGCCAACGGCTGGCAAAGGCCAGATGTTGCTGCGCAACGAATACCTATCACTTGACCCCTATATGCGTGGCCGCATGAGCGATGCAAAATCCTACGCAGAACCTGTTGCCATCAGTGGCACTATGGTGGGCGGTACGATTTCACAGGTCGTCACGTCAGATGTTAAAGGCTTTGAAGCCGATGATTGGGTCGTCGCATTTGGCGGATGGCAGGACTACACAGTCAGCGATGGCACGATGGTTATCAATATGGGCAAGAACCCTACAAACCCCACTTGGGGTCTTGGTGTTCTGGGTATGCCCGGCCTTACAGCTTGGGGTGGTTTGACACAAATCGGGCAACCTAAAGAAGGCGAAACGCTGGTTGTTGCTGGCGCAAGCGGACCTGTTGGCGCGACAGTCGGACAAATCGGCAAGCAACTTGGTTTGCGCGTTGTTGGCGTTGCTGGTGGTGCTGAGAAATGTGCGCATGTTGTGGACGTGCTCGGCTTTGATGAATGCATTGACTACAAGGCCAACGGATTCTTTAAGTCCTTGAAAGCCGCTGTTCCTGCCGGCATCGATATCTATTTCGAAAACGTCGGTGGTGCGGTTCTCGATGCGGTCATGCCGCTGCTCAATCCATCTGCACGTATCCCTGTTTGCGGCTTGATTTCGCAATACAACGCGACGTCGTTGCCAGACGGTCCTGATCGCATGAACATGCTGATGGGTATGATTTTGCGCAACCGCATGACTGTGCGCGGCTTCATCGTGTTTGACGATTTTGGCCACCTTTACCCTGAATTCGCCAAACAAGTCGGCACATGGGTTGCTGAGGGTAAAATCAAATACCTTGAAGAAGTGATCGAAGGCATGGAACAAGCCCCTTCTGCTTTCGTTGGTTTGCTGCGCGGCGAAGGCTTCGGCAAGCGCGTGATCAAACTGAATGCCTAAACTGGCTGAATGGCTCGCGGCAACTGCGGGCTAAATCAAACTTTCTTGGCGGGCGCTCAAACCTCGCCAAGGAAACGCGAAAGCGACTTGTGTCGAAAACCGCATCAACACCCTCCAAACAACATGAAAATCGCGGAATTACGTTCCGTTCTGCGGGATTGGCAGCGGCAAATTTACTGTTAATCTGATGTGGCAAGAGTCGCCTTTGCCCTTAGCGGCAATCGTTCAACTCTGTTCCTTGGGAGGGGAATATGATGAATTTTCCAGCGTCGCTATGAGCGCCATGACACCCGCCGAAGCGGTAGAACATGTCGTCACTACGAACCCAACGTTCGCGGTTCACGAAGTTGACGTGCGCGGCGTCACCTTCAAAGCGTTCAAGAATATTCCGGGCACTGTGCCCGGGCTTCTGACCGCAGGATGGGCGCAGCACGGTGAAGGCACTTTGGAATACCTCGCCTATGAATCCGACAGCTACACCTACGCGGAATTCACGCAATCCGTGAACCAGCTGGCGCATGCGATGCGCGATGAGTTGGGCTTGGGTCAAGGGGATCGCGTTGCCATTGCAATGCGCAATTATCCTGAACTGCTCATGCTCGTACTTGCGATATCATCTATGGGCGGCGTGGTGGTTTTTCTCAATGCATGGTGGACCACAAAGGAACTCGACTATGCGCTGCGCGATAGCGGTGCGAAGGTCGTCTTTGCCGATGGCCCGCGCCTAGAGCGCATGACCCCGCTTCGCGATGATCTTGGATTAACAATTATCGGTGTGCGTGATGGTGAGGGGCAAAGTGCTCTGAACTTCACAGGTTTCAAAGATGGGGCCGCTTCAGATGTTGCGCCAGAAGTTGAAATCGACACAGACGACGATTTCGCTGTGATGTATTCCTCGGGAACAACTGGGCATCCGAAGGGCGTCGTTCAAACCCAT
>NZ_JBDWVM010000073.1:0-2999 GCF_039984035.1 Planktotalea sp.
AGGGCGAGGCGCATATGGTGGATGTGTCTGAAAAGGCCATCACGTCCCGCATCGCGACCGCTGCCGGCTGGATCAAGATGAGCCAAGAGGCATTCGACATTGTTTCCAGCGGCACTGCGAAAAAAGGTGACGTTCTAAGCATTGCGCAGTTGGCGGGGATCATGGGCGCCAAGAAGACGCCCGATCTGATCCCGCTTTGTCACCCGCTGCCTATTGCCAAGGTCGGTCTTGATCTGGAACTCGACGCCGATCTACCAGGCGTGCGCATTATCGGCACAGTCAAAACCACAGGTCAAACCGGCGTTGAGATGGAAGCGCTAACTGCTGTCAGCACCGCCGCCCTTACGGTCTATGACATGGTGAAAGCCGTCGACAAAACAATGGAAATTGGCGGCATTCATGTGACCTTAAAAGATGGCGGTAAGTCAGGCCGTTACAGCGCAGAATGATTTCAGTCGACGAAGCGCTCGAACAGCTACGCGGACTTGCGCAGCCCTTAGATATCGAGACGGTCCCTTTGCGCGACGCCGCAGGTCGGGTTTTGGCAAAAACGGTCACGACAGCGCGTCAGCAACCGCCCTTTGCAGCTTCTGCTATGGATGGATATGCCATCAACTTTAGCGAATTTATCGCTGGCAAAACGCTCCGTGTTATCGGGGAATCTGCGGCGGGCGCGCGCTTTGAGGGCAAAATCTTTGAAGGCGAAGCTGTTCGCATTTTTACAGGTGCCCCCCTCCCCACAGGCGCCGATTGGGTGGTGATTCAAGAAGACATCTCTCGCATAAGCAATCAAATCACCATTCGCGAGACCAGCGAGAGCAAACCACATATTCGCCCAGCAGGTGCTGATTTCGAAATTGGTCAAACGCTTGAAGCGCCTCAAATTCTGACACCGCAGCTCGTCGCTTTGTTAGCTTCAATGAATATCGCCGAGGTTCCGGTGACGCGACGCCCCGATGTTGCTCTGATTTCCACGGGAACCGAATTGGTGATGCCCGGTGAAACACCCGGACCTGATCAAATCATTGCTTCCAACACCTTTGGGCTGAAAGCAATGCTGGAGCAATTGGGCGCAACGGTGCGCTTGATCCCGATTGCGCATGATACATTGCCCGCGCTCAACACTGCCTTTGATCTGGCGCGGCGCGCTGATCTGATCATTACTATTGGCGGCGCCTCTGTTGGGGATCATGATCTTGTGGCAGACGTTGCCGAAACGCTTGGTATGGAACGGTCTTTCTACAAGGTCGCCATGCGCCCAGGCAAACCGTTGATGGCGGGTAAACTCGGTCATTCCGCAATGATTGGACTGCCGGGCAATCCGGTTTCAGCCATGGTCTGTGGCACAGTTTTCGTGCAGCCCATAGTGCGCGCGATGCTAGGGCTAGGCTTCGCAGCGGCACCTCAATTGGACGCAACTCTAGCGGCTGATCTTCCTGCAAATGGACCGCGCACACACTACATGCGCGCCGCGGTGCAAGACGGGAAAATCACAGCGTTCGACAGGCAGGACAGTGCTTTGCTTAGCGTTCTGGCTCAGGCCAACGCATTGCTGATCCGCGCGCCCAACGATCCCGCACGTACCGCAGGCGAAGCAGTAAAATACGTCGCGCTCTAGCGCCACGCAACAAATCGTTGACACAAAACGAGAACATCGATAGAACAAAGCAAAACTGCACAGCAGGAGGATGCAGATATGCTGACCAAAAAACAGCTCGATTTGCTGGAATTTATCAATAAACGCATGCAGATAGACGGTGTTCCCCCTTCGTTTGATGAAATGAAGGAAGCATTGGATTTGCGGTCTAAATCAGGCATTCACCGTTTGATCACGGCACTGGAAGAACGCGGGTTTATTCGACGTCTTGCACACCGTGCCCGAGCGATTGAAATCGTGAAGCTGCCAGACAGTATGGGCATGGCCCCTGCAGGGTTCGTGCCCCGCGTTGTTGAAGGCGGCAAGCCAGAGGCCTCTGCCCCACGTGAAGCCCGTCCTGTTGAAGCTGTGCAAGCGATGGAACTGCCTGTGATGGGCCAAATCGCAGCTGGTGTTCCAATCGAAGCGATCAGCCATGCGTCTCACAATGTTGCGGTCCCGAGCCAAATGCTCTCCGGCGCAGGTGAACATTACGCGCTTCAAGTCAAAGGCGACTCAATGATTGATGCGGGGATTAACGATGGCGATACTGTGGTCATTCGCGAAACTAATTCTGCCGACAATGGCGATATTGTTGTGGCACTGGTTGAAGATCAGGAAGCTACGCTGAAACGCTTCCACCGCAACGGGACGACTATTGCGCTTGAGGCGGCAAACCCAGCCTATGAAACGCGCTTCTTTTCTCATGAACAGGTGAAGGTTCAGGGTCGTTTGGTCGGGTTGATCCGCAGCTATTAGTGGTTCAATCGCGCTTTTCTTAAGTCGCGATCATTCCAATATCTTTGGCCCGCCACCGCGCGGGCCGTTATTATTTCCAGCGTGCCATCTTTGGTAAAATTAAGCGCAACGCTGCCTGTCGAGCGAAGCCGTTTAATATCGAATATTTCGCAATAGATTTGCCCCTCATAAGCTTCGGAAAAGACGGCGATGTCCTTTTCTGAGCACTGCGTAAAATCTTTGAGCCCACGTTTTCCCGACGCGGCATAGATGGTCCGTTCGTGGGCGGAAATCGCGCGCAGGTCATCGCCCCAACGCTGCGCTGCGAGGTCCTGTTTGCTCAAATCACCATCGTTTTCCAACCAAACCCCAGCAACGAACCCAGCTCCAGTTGGTTTGTTCAAGGCGCGCCCATTTTCGAGCTGCACGCCCACCAATTTGCCAGTGTCTGAGATCAGAACATCAGGGCGCTCTGCACTGGCCCAACCAAAGCAAGCGGCGCAAATTGGAATGGCCCCGACATAGCGAAACCGTGACACCATCAAACCAAGCACCAACAATCCCAGACAAAGCGTAAGAAAGGCCCAATCTGGCGGCGCAACTACGCGGCTGAGGCTATTGGGCC
>NZ_JBDWVM010000074.1:0-9242 GCF_039984035.1 Planktotalea sp.
TGGCCAGCTTTGCCGTCGAAGCGGTGTTTTCCGCGGTGATGCTTGCTTTGACCATCTGGACCCCAAGCGATGTCGTCTACTTTGGTGCTTTCATCCTTTGGCAAACGTCGATCTTTTTCTTTGCTGGATTGGTCTTTGGTAACTTGAACGCGCTTGCGATGGAGCCTGTGGGTCATATCGCTGGCATGGCAGCATCTTTGATTGGGGGCATGGCAACACTACTGGCCATGCTGTTCGCGGTGCCTGTTGGACTTCTGTTCAACGGCACGCCGATGCCCTTGGCGATTATGTTTGTCCTTGCCAGTATTGCGGGCAGTTTCTTGATGTATCATTTAATGCGGCAAGAAGCTGCTGAAAGCAGCGCTAGCTAAGATTTTACGATGCAAAAACTTGGCGTTACGGGCTTGGGTGTGTAAGAAGATGGGAAAAGCGTAACCACGATCCCCACCTCGAAAGGTCCGATCATGAGCAAGATTAAGGTCGATAACCCCATCGTCGAAATGGACGGTGATGAAATGACCCGCATTATGTGGGATTTCATCAAGAAGAAACTCATCGAGCCATACCTCGATATCGACCTGCTCTACTATGATCTCGGCATCGAAGAACGTGATCGCACAGACGATCAGATCACCATCGATGCCGCTGAAAAAGCCAAAGAAGTCGGCGTTGCGGTGAAATGTGCGACCATCACCCCTGATGAAGCGCGGGTTGAGGAATTTGGCCTCAAGAAAATGTGGAAAAGCCCGAATGGCACGATCCGCAACATTCTGGGCGGCGTGATTTTCCGCCAGCCTATCATCTGTAAAAACGTCCCGCGCCTTGTTCCCGGTTGGACACAGCCGATTGTTGTGGGCCGTCATGCCTTTGGCGATCAGTACAAAGCGACGGACATGAAGTTTCCGGGCGCAGGTACGCTGACGATGAAATTCGTGGGCGAAGACGGTACAGAGATCGAACATGAGGTCTATCAAGCCGACAGCGCTGGTGTTTTCATGTCCATGTATAACATCGACAAATCGATCTACGACTTCGCGCGCGCGTCGTTGAACTATGGTTTGAACCTTGGCTGGCCTGTGTATCTCTCCACGAAGAACACGATCCTCAAACAATATGACGGTCGTTTCTTGGAGATTTTCCAAGAGGTCTATGATGCTGAATTTGCTGATCAATTCAAAGAAAAAGGCATCTGGTACGAACATCGCTTGATCGATGACATGGTCGCCTGCGCGATCAAATGGAACGGTGGTTTCGTTTGGGCCTGTAAGAACTACGATGGCGACGTGCAGTCCGATGTTGTGGCGCAGGGCTTTGGCTCGCTCGGGATGATGGCATCGCAACTGATGACACCTGATGGCAAGATCGTTGAATCCGAGGCCGCGCACGGCACTGTGACGCGTCACTATCGTCAGCATCAAAAGGGTGAAGCGACCTCCACCAACTCCATCGCGTCGATCTATGCGTGGACGGGCGGTCTGAAGCACCGTGCAAAGCTTGATAGCAATGATGCTTTGATGAACTTTGCCGAGACACTAGAGCGCGTTATCGTTGAAACCGTTGAATCCGGTCACATGACCAAAGATTTGGCGCTTCTGGTTGGTCCGGATCAGGGTTGGCTCACAACGATGGGCTTCCTTGAGAAGATCGAGGAAAACCTAAACGCAGCATTGGCTGGCTAGTGTAGAATAACAAACGGCGCTCATCAGAGCGCCGCTTTCGCTTGAAAGGATCGCGCGATGCCGATGCACTACATAGTTTTGCTTTTCGCGGTCCTATGCGAAACCATCGGCACTGCTGCACTGCAAGCCAGCGAACAGTTCACGAAATTCTGGCCTTCGGTTTTGGTCGTGATCGCTTATGGGATCAGTTTCTATTTCTTAGCGCTCGCGCTGCGCACAATCCCCCTTGGCATTGCCTATGCGCTTTGGTCCGCACTTGGGATCGTGTTTATCGCAGGCATTGGCTATCTTGTGTATGGGCAAAAGCTGGATTTACCCGCTATCCTTGGACTTGGCTTAATCCTGAGCGGTATTATCATAATCCACCTTTTCTCAAACACTTCAACGCACTAAAGCGCTTAGTTCGCGCGATACTTCGCGAGCCAGTTCGTCGATCCGCCGCAATCGGGATCTTCGACAACGAAATCGACAACCTCAAATCCATGCTGATCCAAAAGCGCGCGAAACTCATCGGGGGCAAGGCTCGCATGATAGAGGGGTTCGCCTTCAAACTCGCCCATCGCCACGCCGTGCCCTGTGCCGCTCGTAAACATAAGCGCCGCACCAGGGGCTGCATGTTTCTCGAAGATCGGGAACAGGCCACGCTGATCTTCTGGCGTTAGATGAAAGGACGAATGCCACGCAAGGATGCCATCAAACTTCTGCTCCAGGTCCAGCGAGCGCATGTCGGCGTTAATCCATGTGCTTCTCGGAAAGCGCGCCTGCGCGATTTCAAGCATTTCAGGTGAGGCGTCGATGCCGGTCACGGAACATCCCTGATCGATGAAATACCGCGCAATCGGATCACCAGTGCCGCAGCCAATATCCAAAATGCGTTTGGTGTCCGGCACGATACCCAAAAACACATCCATCCATTTGTGAGCCGTCCAAGGCTGCGCGGGTGTACGCCGCCGCGCCCAAGTTTGGGCATGGCGACGATAAAGACCAATGATGTTATCAGACTCGATGCTCATCTTTGGTCCTCTTTTGAATTAACCCATCGCTTTGAGACGTTTGATCAGGCTGGATGTGTCCCAGCGACCGCCGCCGAGCTTTTGCACATCTTTATAGAACTGATCCACAAGGGCCGTCACCGGAAGGCTGGCGCCCAACTCGTCACCCGCCTGAAGGCAGATGCCCAAATCTTTGCGCATCCAATCAACGGCAAAGCCATGTTCAAACTGATCGTCAATCATCGTCTCGTAACGGTTGGCCATTTGCCATGACCCAGCCGCGCCTTGAGAGATGACTTCAACAACAGCGCGCCCATCAAGGCCTGCTTTGTCAGCAAAGTGCAGTGCTTCGGAGAGACCTTGCACCAAGCCTGCGATCGCAATCTGGTTACACATCTTAGTCATCTGACCTGCGCCGCTATCGCCCAAACGGCGGCAGAGCTTGGCAAAGGAGTTGATCACAGGCTCTGCGCGTGTATATGCGCCCTCATCGCCGCCGCACATAACGGACAGTTGGCCATTTTCAGCGCCCGCTTGACCACCTGAGACAGGCGCATCAACAAAGCTGATCTGCGCGCTATCCGCGATCTTATAAAGCTCAGCCGTGACTTTTGCAGAAACCGTTGTGTGATCGACAAAGACCGCACCTTCGCTCATGCCTGCAAAGGCACCATCATCGCCGAGGCAGACAGACCGCAAATCGTCATCGTTGCCAACGCAGCAAAAGACGAAATCAGCACCGACTGCGGCTTCGCGCGGGGTTGGCGCAAAGCTGCCGCCATGTTCGTCGGCCCATTGGCGCGCTTTTTCGGTTGTACGGTTGTAAACGGTGACCTCATAGCCAGCTTTCGCCAAATGGCCAGCCATAGGATATCCCATGACCCCAAGTCCCAAAAACGCACATTTTGTCATCGGCTTTTCCCTCCGTTATAATTACCCTAAACCGTGTGTCGAACCCGTGCGTTAATTTCAAGTCATTTGCGCACTGATTCCAATACCGTGGGGAGTGACGACAATATGGTGATGATTTTTCGCTGGGCTTTGCGCTTGACGAGCGTCGCAATAATCCTTGCGGTGCTGGCTGCGCTCTTGGCTTACTACCTCGCCGCACGCTCGCTGCCCGATTATATCAAAACGTTGGAAGTCGATGGCGTCAGCCAGCCGGTTGAAATCGTGCGCGATAATGCGAATGTGCCCCATATTTTCGGCAGTAGCGATGCGGATGTTTATTATGGTCTAGGCTATGCTCATGCGCAGGACCGTCTGTGGCAAATGACGATGCTGCGCCGCACGGCACAGGGGCGTTTGTCTGAGGTCTTTGGCCCGCGCACATTGAGCATCGACACCTTACTGCGCCGATTGGATTTGTACCGCCTCGCGCGCGCTTCTGTGGACAGTCAAGATGCGCGCACGACTGAGGCGCTGAACGCGTATGCGGCTGGCGTGAACATGCGTATCAACGAAATCAATGAAAAAGCACTTGGGCGCGGCGCACCAGAGATGTTCCTGTTTGGCGCGCCAGTTTCGCCGTGGCGGCCAACAGATTCCTTGGCGGTTATAAAATTGATGGCCTTGCAATTGTCAGGCCATTTGCAGGACGAAGTATTGCGCGCGCGCACGTCTTTGGTCCTGCCTGATGAGGATCGTTTGTCAGATATTTTGCCCGATATCCCGGGAACGGGTGTCGCTGCATTGCCTGAATATGCCGCGCTCTTTGATGCGCCGCTGCCGCAATATGCGCAGGTCAGCGCTGAGCGTGATCCATTGCATCCCGTGCCTGCGCGCGGCCTTGCTGGAGCGTCCAATGCTTGGGCCGCTGCTGCGTCGCGCTCTGCCACAGGCGGCACGTTGCTTGCCAATGATCCGCATCTTGGGTTCACGGCCCCGACCATTTGGTATCTCGCGCGTCTAGAGCTGGAGGTCGGCGGTGTCATTGGCGGCACAATCCCCGGTATGCCCGTTATTTTGGCGGGGCGCAGCGCCTCGCTCGGTTGGGGTATCACGTCGTCCTACTTGGATGATCAAGACCTTTTCATCGAGGAGCTGAACCCAGAGAACAGCGAAGAATATCGCACGCCCACTGGTTTCAAACGCTTTGAGACCCGCAAATCGATTATCAACATCAAAGACGCTGAACCTGTCACGATCACTCTGCGCTGGAGTGACAATGGTCCTATCCTGACAGGCGCTGATTTCTCACTCGAAACCGTCACGCCCGAAGGTCATGTCGCCGCGCTCGCGTGGACGGCGCTCAACCCGCGAGACACATCGATGAGCGCTGCGCTTGGCATTATGCAAGCAGCGGACGTGCAAAGTGCCCTCGTGAGCGCGCAAAGCTACATTGCGCCGTCGCAGAACCTGACATTGGTCGATAAAGACAAGATCGCGCTCAAGCTCATTGGCGCGATGCCGCAGCGCGACCCTGATCACCAAAGCAAGGGCCGTATGCCCAGCCCCGGCTGGATTGCCGAAAATCGCTGGAAAGGCACGCTGCCTGTCAGCACCAATCCAGAGTTTCTTTCCCCTGAAGGCGGGATACTTGGCAATACAAACAACAAGCTGATTGAACGTCCCTTCCCTGTTCACGTCAGTTATGAATGGGGCGATAGTCAACGTGTGCAGCGCTGGCAACGTTTGATGCAAAGCCGCCAAGTGCATACGCGCGATAGCTTCATCGAAGCCCAGCTCGACACGGTCAGCTTCACCGCCCGCGCGTTGTTGCCGTTGATTGGCGCGGACCTGTGGTTCACTGGCGAGGCGGCCCAGAACGGCACGCCAGAACGTAAGCGTCAGATTGCGCTAGATTTGCTCGCAAATTGGAATGGGGAGATGAACGAACACCTGCCCGAACCTCTGATCTATTCCGCGTGGCTCCGCGCTTTGCAGGATCGTTTGATCCAAGATGAACTCGGCCCGCTTGCTGTTGAATTCAAACATGTGGAACCTTTGTTCATCGAACGCGTGTTCCGCGATATTGGCGGCGCGAGCAAATGGTGCGATATCTTGCAATCCTCACCAGAGGAAACCTGCACGGACGTCGCCCGAATTTCACTGGACGAGGCGATCCTATGGCTGGAGGAAAACTACAGCTCGGACCTCGCCTCTCTACGTTGGGGCGATGCGCACCAAGCGACACATGATCATGCGGTGTTGGGCAGCATTCCAGTGCTCCGGTATTTCGTGAACATTCGCCAATCCACGTCTGGAGGCGACAACACGCTGATGCGCGGGCGCACACAGGGCGGTATTGGCAAGGAAGCCTTCCTGAACGTGCATGGCGCGGGCTATCGCGGCGTCTATGACTTTGCTGACCCTGACAGCTCGCTCTTTGTGATCTCAACGGGGCAATCGGGGCATTTGTTCTCGCGCCACTACGACGATCTCGGCACGCTGTGGCGTCGCGGTGAATACATCCCCATGTCGCTTGATGAGGGCCTCGCGCGCGCGGCTTCTGTGGGCATCACAACGCTTACACCACAATAGAATTAGGCGAAGCCTGACGGCTTCGCCTTTTCAAAGTATCCAGAAGAGAGGCAAAGCCTCAGCTAAGGATCAAAGCGTTTGAAATTGCGCGCGATGCTTGGCTTTCCAGCGCAAGTCCAGCTCGAAGCCTTCTTCGCCTTGGCGCTCGGCCTCAACCAATGAACGCTCAAAGAGCCATGCGCGCTTTTTGCCATCCGCGTAGGGCAGTACCATCGTCTCTTCGATGATCTCGCCCTCTAACGCCTCTTCAACTGCGACGACAAAGTCCTGCATGCCGTGGCCCGTAAGCGACGAAACAGCGATCACATCATCATGACGATCTGCGCGGGCAAGCACGGCCTCTTGATCATCTTCATCCAGCAGATCGATCTTGTTCCAGACTTCGATCTGTTTGGCCTCTTCACCAACACCGAGCGATGATAGGATCGCGCGCACGTCTGTTGCTTGCTCTTCTGATCCTTCATGCGAGATATCGCGCACATGTACGATCAAATCGGCAGCGAGCACTTCTTCCAAAGTCGCGCGGAAAGAGGCGACCAATTCGGTCGGAAGGTCAGAGATAAATCCAACAGTGTCTGAGAGAATAACTTGCGGGCCATCAGGCAGTTCAACAGACCGCATTGTCGGATCAAGCGTCGCAAAGAGCATGTCTTTGGCAAAGACTTCTGCGCCCGTCAGACGATTGAACAGCGTTGATTTGCCAGCGTTGGTGTATCCGACCAAAGCGACAATCGGGAATGGCACCTTTGCGCGCGCATCGCGGTGTAGCGCGCGGGTTTTCACAACCTTGTCGAGCTTTCGACGCAGGCGCACCAATTGATCATCAATAGCGCGGCGATCTGATTCAATCTGGGTTTCGCCGGGACCACCGACAAACCCTAGACCACCCCGTTGACGTTCCAAGTGCGTCCAAGCGCGCACCAAACGCGTTCGTTGATAGCTCAGCGCAGCCATTTCGACCTGAAGCACACCTTCGCTCGTGCGGGCGCGATCCGAGAAAATCTCAAGGATCAGACCCGTGCGATCAAGGAGCTTCACGCCCCAGTCTTTTTCAAGGTTTCGTTGCTGAACAGGTGTCACAGGTCCATCAATAAGAACCAGATCAATCTCATGCTCATCAAAGACTTTGTGCAGCTCTTCAATCTTGCCTGATCCAAACAGAGCCCCAGAATGGGCTTTGGGCAGGCGCACAATGGTTTCGCCCATGACTTCAAGCCCGGGCAGCGCTTCAGCCAAGGCGACAGCCTCGGCGAGCGCCGGCTCAGGGAGGCGGCGGTCATTGTTGCTTTTGATGTCAGGGTGCAGAACCCAAGTGCGGGTTACCGACGGATCATGTCCCATCAGGCTTGATCTTCGCCCTCATAAAGGCTGATCGGCTGACTTGGCATGATTGTCGAAATCGCATGTTTGTAGACAAGCTGCGACTGACCATCACGGCGCAGAAGAACACAAAAGTTGTCGAACCATGTGATGACGCCTTGCAGCTTCACACCGTTGATCAGGAACACAGTTACCGGAACTTTTGTTTTGCGAACGTGGTTTAAGAACGCGTCTTGCAGGTTTTGTCTATCATTAGCCATTTGGGCATGCCTTTATTCTTGCGAGTATTATTTTGCGGCAAACACCCCCGCCTTCGGGAGTGCCGTCAATATGCAAAAGTATGTCGGCTCACGCAGGGAGTTTCCAGCGGTTTTTTGATCCGAGGTAAAACAATTTCCCCGTTGACGTCATTTCCGCCAAAGGCCGGGGGTAATAAGCGCGATAATTGCCAATGTCTCAAGGCGTCCGAGTATGGTTGCTGCGGCAAAGCAGAGTTTTGCCGCGTCAGGTAAATCAGCCAGAAAAATAGGCGTAGCGCCCCCGACTTCCAACAAAGGTCCCGTCGTTGAAAGCGCCGCAACAGACATGAGCATCGCATTTTCAAAACTCGCGCCAAAGGCTGCCAGCACTAATGTGATCAATGCCAACGATAAGGCAAACAGCATGAAGAAGATCCAAGCGGTGTAAGCGCCTTGGCGGCGGATACGTCGATCCCCTGCCCCTTTGCCGCTCACCGATGAAGGATGTATCAATTTTTGCATTTCGCGCAACCCGTTGAGGTAAAGCGTAAACACACGCAAAAGCTTCACGCCGCCTGCAGTCGTCGCAACGCCGCCACCCATTAAGGCCAGTCCCATAAGGATCACGCCGGGCGTGGCCAGCCCTGACCAGCCTTGCGCAGAGTCCCATTCGGCGCTGACAAGTCCGGTGGTTGTCAGGAACGAAAGCACCGTGAACATACCGCCCCAAAGCGCGCGAATACCTTGAAGCAAATCTTCCTCTTCGTTGACGTCAAAGGCGGCAAGCCAGTGCCGCGCGAAGAGGATCAAAGGCACGCCGATGACCAAGATCAGACCGATGCGAAATTCGGGGTCTTCATGCAGCCCGCGTGTATTGCCCGTGATCGTATCACTGGAAAACGTGAGACGGGATAGCGCGAAAAACAGGAAGATAAAGATTAGAAATTCAGTCGAAAAATTGGTCGGCGCTTCATGCAAACCGCCCGTCGCGGTGACGCCGCTGGTGGACAAGACGGCCATCGCATACATCAACCCGTCCAAAGCGCCGCTGCCTGTAATTACAAAGCAAAGCCAGAGGGTTAGAGTTAGTCCTGCATAGATAGGGAAAAGCCGTTTCGTCGTGCGCAACAGTCGCTGACCGGGCGTTGCTGCGCGCATATCAACGCGCCTCAGACTGCCTTGGCCGGGCTCTGCGCTTGTGGTGACCTCAAAGCCCCCTAGGTTCAGTGGCGCTAAGATCGCAGCGGCAGCCACCCACATGATCAAACCGCCGCTCCACGCCACCAACCCGCGCCACAAATGCAAACTGTCAGGAAGTCGCGATGGGTCGGGAAACAGCGTGGCCCCAGTGGTCGTCATGGAGGACACCATTTCGACGTAGGCGTTTACGAAACTCGTGGTCTCAAGCGCCTCATAAAACGGTACGGCCAAGAGCGCGGGCAAGAGCGAGAAAGCACCCAAAAGCGCCAACAAATGTTGCAGCGTGCTTTCTTCGCGTTCCCGACCTGACACAGCGATCCCGATGAGGC
>NZ_JBDWVM010000075.1:0-8663 GCF_039984035.1 Planktotalea sp.
CTTTTTGTTTTGCGGTCGCGCTCATGGTAATCTCCCAAATTACTGCGTCGCGGCATATATCAATGCGCGTGCAGCAAGGCCATGGCAAAACTCTGCTGACCTAACGGCGAAATCCCCCCTGCGTTAGCGCTAAAGCTCAAATTCTTTCCTAGCCAGCACGAATTGAAGTGGCTACGCTCGCCCTCAAGCAACCATTGGGAGACTAAAAATGATCAACCTTCGCACCCTTTTGCTTGGCGCTTCTGCGGCTGCCTTGCTCGCTGACGCTGCAGCTGCAAAATCAGACATCACTGTTGCGCTACAACTTGAGCCACCTCATCTCGACCCGACGTCCGCCGCTGCTGGCGCGATTGATAGTGTTTTGTACTCCAATGTTTTTGAAGGGCTGACACGCTTCATGGCGGATGGGTCCGTCGTTGCCGGTCTCGCCGAAAGCTGGGAAATTTCAGAGGACGGTTTGACCTATACATTCAAGCTGCGCTCTGGCGTGACCTTCCATGATGGCACGACGATGGATGCAGAGGATGTGAAATTCTCGCTCGACCGTGCGCGCGCCGAAGATAGCACAAACGCGCAAAAGGCGCTTTATGCAGGCATCACGGATGTCAGTGTTGTTGATCCAATGACTGTGCAACTGACCCTCGCAGAAGCGAACGGCAGTATGCTGTTTAACCTCGCATGGGGCGATGCGGTGATTGTTGCACCGGAAAGCACCGAGAACATCAAACAAATGCCAATCGGTACGGGCGCATTCAAATTTGCGAACTGGGTGCAGGGCGACAAGATCGAACTGACGCGCAATGATGCTTATTGGGGCGACGCACCAGCGCTAGAAGCAGCAACGTTCAAATTCATCTCCGATCCAACAGCGGCCTTTGCAGCAGTCATGGCGCAAGACGTAGACGTCTTTGCAGGCTTCCCAGCGCCAGAGAACCTGCCACAGTTCGAGGCCGATCCACGTTTTCAAGTGCTCGTTGGCAGCTCTGAAGGTGAAACGATCCTGTCCACCAACAACAAGATGCCACCGTTTGATAACGTGAAGGTCCGCCAAGCGGTCGCGCATGCGATTGATCGTCAAGCGATCATCGATGGCGCGATGTTCGGATACGGCACGCCCATTGGCACGCATTTCGCGCCGCACAACCCAGACTACGTCGATCTAACAGCAGGCTCAGCGCATGACCCTGAAAAAGCGAAAGCGCTTTTGGCAGAGGCTGGCATGGCCGATGGTTTTGAAACGACGCTTCACTTGCCACCCCCCTCTTACGCGCGTCGCGGCGGTGAAATCATCGCAGCCCAGCTTGCTGAAGTTGGCATCAAGGCAGAAATCATCAACGTCGAATGGGCGCAGTGGCTTGAGACAGTGTTCCGTGGCAAAGACTTTGGCCTGACCATTGTCAGCCACACAGAACCCTTCGACATCGGCATCTATGCGCGTCCGGATTATTACTTCCAGTATGACAATCCAGATTTCCAAGCCCTGATGACCAAGCTGAACGCAACGGCTGATCCGGCGATGCGTAGTGATATGATCGCAACGGCGCAAACGACAATTTCGCAGGACTATGTGAATGGTTATTTGTTCCAACTTGCTTTCCCAACCGTCGCGGACGCGAAGGTTCAAGGCCTTTGGGAAAACGCGCCAACACAAGCAACAGACCTTACTGGCGTAAGCTGGGCAAACTAAGCCAACTTAGTTCACGCTAAGACCTAGAAACGCGCGCGCAGCACATCAATGCGCGCGCGTATTTCGTTGCGCACAGATCCTTCGCGCGGCGTATCTTTGAGTGTCGCAAACCAATGATCAGGTGGATTGCGCCCCCGTGAATTGCCTTCAAAGCTCAGATCACGAAGGACTGTTTCGGCCGCACCCTCCAAAATTTCGGGTTCATGTAGCCCATTGAGCGCGCCCCAAACACGAGTCCAACACCGTCCCACGCTCCACGGATTGTAACCACCGCCACCAAGCACCAATAAACGCGGGGCAATGCCCATCAATGCACGCACCACCGCGACATGAGCATTATTGGACAAGGCTAAGCGCGACAGCGGATCTTCCTCAATCGCATCTGATCCGCATTGCAGAACGATAGCATCGGGCGCGAAATCTATAACTGCGGGCAAGATCAGTTCCTGCAAGATCATCGCCATTTCGCTATCGTTCAGACCACTGGGCACAGGAAGATTAAAAGCACTTCCGCCCGCGGCCTCATCGAGACGACCCGTATTCGGCCAACGGTTTTCCTCGTGAGTTGAGATCATTCGAACATCGGGATCGCCCGTAAATCCGACTTCAACACCATCAGGATGATGCGCGTCGATATCGACATACACGACCCGCTGCGCGCCATGACGCTGCAAGGATTTGATCGCCAAGACGGGATCATTCAGATAACAAAATCCATTGGCACGATCTGGCATGCCGTGATGGGTGCCGCCGCCCGGCACATGAACCGTGCCACCGGCTTTGAGCAATTCTCCTGCAAGTATAACGCCACCTGCCCCCGTCGCCGGACGGCGAAACATCTCAGCGAAAATTGGGTTGGAATGGTTGCCAAGCTGAAACCGATAGCGTTCTTCGTCACTGACGTGTTGCCGCCTTTCTGCGCGCGCCAAAGCCGATACATATTCGGGCGTGTGAAACGCCCATAGCGCCTTTGGCTTGGCACGCGGCGAGGTCACGAATTGCGCATCTGGCAGCCAGCCCAGCGCGCGTGACAGGTCCATCACGGTAGAAACCCTTGGTACGCGTAACGGGTGCAAGCCGCCATAGGACGAGCCACGATAGATGTCTGATCCGATGAAGAGCGGCTGTTTTAACATGCACTCAGTCATAAACCGTCACGTCACAGCGACAAGCCCTCTAGACCCTTCGCCGCGCCTCGCCTAGCGTAACGAAATGCTTCGCTATTCGCTCAAACGTCTGCTGTCTTTGGTGATCAGCTTGATCATCGCCAGCCTCGTGATCTTTTTGGTGATCGAGGTCGCGCCGGGTGATCCTGCCAGCTTTATGCTTGGGCTCAATGCGCAAGAAGACACGCTCAACGCGCTGCGGGAAGAATTGGGGCTGAACCAAAGCAAGCTAGAACGCTATCTGACATGGACCTTCGGCATGTTGCAGGGCGATTTTGGCACATCCTACACATACCGAACGCCCGTTGCGCAGATGGTTGCGGATCGTTTGTGGGTGTCGTTGCCGCTCGCGTTCTATGCCCTTGCGCTGTCAACGTTGATTGCCTTTCCCGCAGGGATTTATGCGGCTTCGCGACGCGGTGCGCCGGGGGATGTGGCGGTGATGGGCGCAACCCAACTGGGTGTTGCTATCCCGAATTTCTGGTTCGCGATGATGTTAGTTTTGGTCTTCGCGATTAACCTACGTTGGTTTTCGGCAGGCGGTTTCCCCGGTTGGGAAGATGGCCTGTTCGTCGGACTTAAAGCGCTGACCTTGCCTGCTATCGCACTGGCCCTGCCCCAAGCGGCGATCCTTGCTCGCGTTATGCGCTCTTCCCTGCTCGACATTCTGAACGAAGATTTCATCCGCACGGCCCGCGCCAAGGGATTAACGCGTCGCCAAGCGCTTTGGAGGCATGCGCTACGCAATGCTCTAATACCTGTACTCACGATCATTGGCCTGCAATTTTCATTCCTGCTCGCTGGGTCGATCATTATCGAACAGGTCTTCTATCTTCCCGGCTTGGGCCGCCTCGTGTTCCAATCGATTTCCCAACGCGATTTGATCGTTGTGGAAAGTGTCGTGATGCTCTTGGTCTTTGCGGTGATCGTTGTGAATTTCATCGTCGATCTCGCTTATGCCTTTGTTGATCCGCGGTTAAGGTCGCGCACATGAAGTCCCGCAATCTCATCATTGGCGCGCTATTGTCCGCGTTGTTTATTGCCGCCGCTTTGATCAGCTTTGTCTGGACGCCCTTTGACGTAGCGCAGATGAATATCCCAGCGAAACTGCAGACACCTAATGGCACCAATTGGCTCGGCACGGATCATTTTGGTCGCGATATCTTCTCCATGATCATGGTGGGTGCGCGCACGTCGATTGCTGTGGCTTTGGTTGCTGTTGGGATTGGCATGGGCGTGGGTGTGCCCCTTGGTTTGGCCGCCGCAGCGCGACAAGGGAGCCTACTTGATGAAATCATCATGCGCGGCAATGATTTGGTTTTCGCCTTTCCCTCACTGGTGATTGCGATTTTGATTACAGCCGTCTTTGGCCCCGGTGCAATCAATGCGATCATCGCGATCGGGATCTTTAATATTCCTGTCTTCGCCCGCCTCACCCGCGGCGCCGCATTGCCCCTATGGCAGCGCGAATTCATCATGGCCGCCCGCGTTGCAGGCAAAGGTCGCACGCGCATATCGCTGGAACATATTCTACCCAACGTCACCAATCTGCTCATCGTTCAAGGCACCATTCAATTCTCTCTGGGCATCTTGGCCGAAGCAGGCCTGTCTTACGTCGGCCTTGGTGCGCAACCCCCCCTGCCAAGTTGGGGCCGTATGCTCGCCGATGCGCAAACCATGGTCAGCTTTGCGCCGCATCTGGCACTGATCCCAGGGAGTGCAATTATCCTGACGGTACTGGGGTTAAACCTTATGGGCGATGGACTGCGCGATTTGCTGGATCCGCGTATCAGGGTGGAGCGCACATGAGCCTTTTGTCGATCCAAAACCTAGACCTGAGCATTCATGGCAAGGCTATTTTGAAGGGTGTCAGCCTCGATATTGCAGAGGGTGAGATCGTTGCTGTGACCGGCGAAAGCGGCTCTGGCAAATCACTGACCGCCTTTTCCGTGATGCAGCTATTGCCGCGCGGCACTGAAACCAGCGGTTCGATTAAGCTAAACGATCAAGAACTGCTGAACGCGCCAGAGCATGACATGTGCAAATTGCGTGGCAATGACATTGGCATGATTTTCCAAGAGCCGATGACTGCGCTCAACCCTCTTAAGACCATCGGTGATCAGGTGATGGAGACGATCCTGCTTCATACCGATACAAGCCGTGCAGACGCCCTAATACGAGCGAAAGACATTCTAAGCCGTGTCGGTCTTCCACCAGAAACCTACAAGCTGTCGCGCTTTCCTCATGAGTTATCAGGCGGGCAACGTCAGCGCGTCGTGATTGCTATGGCGATTGCTTTGCGCCCCCGATTGCTGATCGCGGATGAACCAACAACGGCGCTTGATGTCACCACGCAGGCGCAAATTCTGGAGCTGTTGAAAGACCTCGTTCAGGACTTTGGCCTCGGGCTTTTGATGATCACCCATGATCTTGCTGTCGTGTCTGACATGGCGGATCGCATCGTTGTCATGCGACACGGAGAGGTCGTAGAAACCGGCGAAACCCGTGCGTTGTTTGCCAATATGCAGCATCCCTACACCAAAGCGTTGTTTGCCGCCTCCTCTCATGAGGTGGACCTGCCCCAAGCGCCCGTCCCTGATGATGCTTTACTCGTTTTGAAGGATGTTGTGCGCGATTATCCTAAACCGCGCACACGCCTCTTTGCCCCGCGTGAATATCACCGCGCAGTGAATGGTGTGAGTTTTACCCTTAACCAAGGCGAACGTATCGGACTGGTCGGCGAAAGCGGTTGTGGAAAATCGACACTAACGCGGGCAATTCTTGGCCTTGAGCCTTTGCAGGGCGGCGCGATCACAGCCTTTGGTCAAAAGGTCGGGCCTGACATGCCCGCCGCGCTACGATCTGGCCTACAGGTCGTTTTCCAAGACCCATACGGCAGTTTCAATCCCCGTCACAAGGTCGCGCGGATCATCACTGAACCCTTTCATTTGATGCCCACGCCGCCGACGGGGGAAGAGCGTCAAAAACGTATAGCTGAAGCTTTGTTGGCGGTTGGTTTGCACCCAGATGATGCAAACAAATACATCCACGCTTTTTCGGGTGGTCAGCGTCAACGCATCGCGATTGCGCGCGCACTTATCATCCGCCCTGATGTAATTATCTTTGACGAAGCGGTCAGCGCATTGGACGTATCCATCCGCGCACAGATTCTCGATCTTATCGCCGAGCTGACTCAAAGCCATGACCTTAGCTATCTGTTCATCAGCCACGATCTATCTGTCGTGCGTACCATCACCGACCGTGTTTTGGTAATGAAGGACGGCGAAATCGTCGAAGACGGCCCAACGCGCCAAGTTTTCGATGCGCCCCGCCACCCTTATACTGCGAGCCTAATTGCTGCGGCCCCGACCCTGCCAGATATGAAAGCGAATGCCGATGTCTCTGCCTGATCTTCCGTTCAATCCATCCCATTGTTTGATCAACGGCGCATGGCGCGCGCCTGTTAGCGGTCAGACTGTAGCGCTGATTGACCCTTCCGATGGCACCGAACTGGCGCAAATCGCACGTGGTCAAAGCGCTGATATCGATGCCGCTGTCAGAGCTGCACAAAGCGCATTGGACGGGGAATGGGGGCGAAAGACGGCTGTTGAGCGGGGCCGCATTCTAACGCGCATTGGTCAACTTGTTTTGGAGAATGTCGATCTTCTCGCAGATCTCGAAGCGCGTGATGTGGGCAAACCCTTAACGCAGGCGCGCGCTGATGCCGTGGCACTTTCACGCTACATGGAATTCTACGGTGGCGCGGCGGATAAAATTCACGGCGAAACCATTCCTTATCTCGACGGATATACCGTTTACACATTGCGCGAACCTCATGGCGTCACAGGGCATATCGTGCCTTGGAATTACCCCATGCAGATCATCGGTCGCTCTGTTGGGGCCGCGCTCACAATGGGCAATGCGGCGGTTTTGAAACCCGCCGAAGAGGCCTGCCTGACCGCACTTATGTTTGCGGAAATCGCACGGCAAGCGGGCCTGCCAAATGGCGCGCTGAACGTTGTGCCCGGACTTGGTGCAGAGGCTGGTGCTGCGCTGAGCGGGCATAAAGACGTGCAACATATTTCCTTCACCGGTTCCGTCGCAACGGGCGCTCTGGTTCAACAGGCGGCAGGTGCAAATGTGGTTCCTGTCACTTTAGAATTGGGTGGAAAGTCCCCGCAATTGGTGTTTGAGGATGCAAATCTGGAAGAGGCGCTTCCCTTCCTCGTGAATGCAGGTATCCAGAACGCTGGTCAGACCTGCTCGGCCTCTTCGCGCATCCTTGTTCAACGTAGCAGATATGACGAGGTCGTTGCAGCAATGTCAGAGCGTTACAACGCGCTCAGCGTTGGTCCTGCACTTGAGGACCACGCGCTCGGCCCTTTAATTTCGACGCGTCAGAAAGACCTCGTGACAAGCTTCCTAGAGCAAGGGAGTGACCTGCAGATCGCGGCCAAAGGTCAAATCATCGAAACAGCGCCAGACGCTGGCGTGTATGTTGCGCCGCATCTGTTGCTCTGCCCTGATCCAAACCATCCACTCGCGCAAAGGGAAATCTTTGGCCCTGTGCAAGTCATCATTCCATTTGAGGATGAAGCCGAGGCGCTCAAGATTGCCAATAGCACCGAATACGGGCTTGTCGCGTCGATCTGGACAGAAAATGGCGCGCGGCAAATGCGTCTGGCGAAGGCCCTGAAATCTGGACAGGTTTTCATCAATAACTACGGCGCTGGCGGCGGTGTCGAACTGCCCTTTGGGGGTGTCGGGAAATCCGGGCATGGCCGTGAAAAAGGATTTGAAGCGCTTTACGGATTTTCGACGTTAAAGACAGTTGCCGCAAAACACGGCTAGCCATTTGGGCAAAAAGGGAGGGACTTATGCGACTAGAGGGCAAAACAGCGATCATCACCGGCGGTGGGTCGGGCTTTGGTGCAGGCATTGCGCGCAAATTCGTCGCTGAGGGCGCCCGCGTGTTGGTGGCTGACATAAACCCCAATGCCGCGAGCGCAATCGCCGACGAATTAGGCGCAACACCTTTCACTGTTGATGTGAGCAGCAGTGCAAGCGTTGACGCGATGGCAAAATATGCAATTGGCGAGTTGGGCCAAGTTGATGTCGTCGTGAACAACGCAGGTGTGACGCATCTACCTGCTGCGATGGAAACCATCGATGAGGACGATTTTGACCGTGTTTTTGCGGTGAACTGCAAATCCGTCTACTTGATCGCGCGTGCGTTGGTCCCACATATGAAATCCCGCGAAACAGGCGCTATTCTCAATGTTGCCTCAACCGCCGGCGTAAGCCCGCGCCCGAACCTCAATTGGTATAATGCGTCAAAGGGCTGGATGAACACCGCGACCAAAACTATGGCCGTTGAACTCGCACCCTTCGGCATTCGTACCAATGCGCTTAACCCCGTTGCTGGCGAAACCCCGCTCCTCGCCTCCTTCATGGGGGAAGACACCCCAGAGCGACGCGCGCAGTTCCTATCGACCATACCGATCGGTCGTTTCTCCACGCCCGAGGACATGGGCAACGCCGCCAGTTTCCTTTGCTCGGACGAGGCCAGCATGATCACAGGCGTCTGCATGGAAGTCGATGGCGGCCGTTGTATCTAACTCCCTAGTTCACCTTTTCGAAGTATCCCCGTCGGAGGCTCTACCCCATGCAACCAGGCCCCAAAAACCTGATCACTGACGTTGACGGTCTCAAAGTTGGCCATGCGCAAGACATATCGCTCAAGTCAGGCGTCACAGTTTTGACCTCCGACAAAGCGCTAGTGTCATCTGTTCATGTCAAGGGGGGAGCAC
>NZ_JBDWVM010000076.1:0-7644 GCF_039984035.1 Planktotalea sp.
CCAAACGGAGACATCTGCCATGCCCGCCAGAAAAGCTGTTTTGACCCAGACAGAACTGAAGCGCTATTTGGCCGCATACCGTGACGCGGGGATTCCTGTCGGGCGTACCGAAATTGGCCCAGATGGGACGGTGGTGATACATTCTGCGAGTGAGAACTCACCACCAACGATAAATGATTGGGACGCAGATTGAAAAAACGAGAAAAATATCCGGGCGCAAGCTCCTACAAGGATCGACACGGGAAACGCCGTTGGCGGTATAGGTCGCGCGGGTTCACTGCCGAACTGGGGTCTGACTACGGGTCAGATGAGTTTGAACAAAGGTATCAGGATGCCGGTAACCGCCAGAAATCGAAGTCTAGTGAAGGGGCAGGGGCTTCCCGCACAAAAGCTGGATCTTTGGATGATCTGGTCACCCATTTCTACAAGCTGCACTTTCCGACCATCAGCGAAAGCACACAGGCCGATTATCGCAGTGTCATCGAGCCTTTAAGGCTCAAACACGGCAAGAAGCGCATCGCGCATATGAAAATTCGGCACGTCATGGCCATCAAGGCGGAAATGCACGAAACGCCGATGCAGGCCAACAAGATGCTCAAACGGCTGTCTCAAATGATGGACCTTGCAGTCACGATGGATTGGGTTGCCGCCAATCCGGTCCTCGGTGTCAGTAAGTATGCGACAACGTCCGAAGGGTATCACTCATGGGACGAGGGCGAAATCGAACGCTACTACGAAGTTCACCCGCTGGGATCGCCTGCGCACATTTGCATGACTCTGATGCTCTACACAGGGGCCGCGAAGGTTGACGCGGTAAAGCTGGGACCAGCGAACGTCAAAGACGGGCGGATCGAATATCGCCGTCAGAAAACCAGTAAGAACCCAAGCGGGGTGCTGATCAGCTTGCCGATACATCCGGCCTTGGCAGAAGCTTTGGCGGCAAGGCCCGTCACGTTCACTTACCTTGAGACAGGCCATAACAAGGCTCGCTCTCGCAAGGGCCTTGGAACATCCATGCGCAAGTGGTGCGATAAAGCGGGCTTGCCGCTGTGTTCCTCACATGGCTTACGAAAAGCAATTTGCCGCCGTATCGCCGAGGCGGGTGGCACACCCTACGAAATCATGGCGGTTAGCGGCCACGTGACGCTGGCGATGGCTCAAAAGTACTGTGAGACGTTTGGGCGGCGGGACATGGCTGATTCAGCATTTTTGCGACTTACAGGCACGAAAGCGGAACAAAACTTGACGAACCACCCTGAAAGGTTCGTCAAAAAATCACCTAACACCTTAAAATAAAAGGATAATAAATGATGTTTGGTAGGCCCGGCAGGACTTGAACCTGCAACCAACGCGTTATGAGCACGCTGCTCTAACCAATTGAGCTACAGGCCCTACCTTGAGAGAGTGATTAGCATACGGCGCAACCGCGTCAAGCGTGCAGATTGCACTAATCGCTTTGATGGGGTAACCGCTGCGCAACGCGAATTTAGCAGACCCATAGGGTGGAGACTTCCATGAGCGATCAAAGCAGCAACAGCGGCATCACATATGCAGATGCAGGCGTGGATATTGATGCGGGTAACGCATTGGTAGAACGGATCAAACCCGCAGCAAAGCGGACCAATCGCTCTGGTGTGATGTCTGGCCTTGGCGGTTTTGGCGCGCTCTTTGATCTTAAAGGCGCAGGCTACAATGATCCGATTCTTGTGGGCGCCACGGACGGTGTTGGCACCAAGCTTCGTATCGCAATTGATACCGGCCTTGTGGACGGCGTCGGCATCGATCTGGTTGCCATGTGCGTCAACGACCTTGTGTGCCAAGGCGCGGAGCCGCTTTTCTTCCTCGATTATTTTGCGACGGGACACCTAGAGACAGAAACAGCCGCGCGCATCATCGAAGGTATCGCAGAGGGCTGTGTGCGCTCTAACTGTGCTTTGATCGGCGGCGAAACGGCGGAAATGCCGGGCATGTACCCTGATGGCGACTTTGATCTTGCCGGCTTCTCCGTCGGCGCGATGGAACGCGGCGCAGAGATGCCTGCAAATGTGCAGGTGGGCGATGTACTGCTTGGTCTGGCCTCTGATGGCGTACACTCAAACGGTTATTCATTGGTGCGCAAATTAGTCGATATCTCTGGCCTTGGCTGGGATATGGATTGTCCGTTCGGTGAAGGCACCCTCGGTCAGGCGCTTTTGACGCCAACGCGCCTTTATGTGAAACAAGCGCTGGCAGCGGTGCGAGCAGGGGGCGTTCACGCGCTGGCCCATATCACAGGTGGCGGTTTGACAGAAAACATCCCGCGCGTTCTGCCCGAAGGCTGCGGCATTGAAATTGATCTCAACGCATGGGATTTGCCGCCTGTTTTCAAATGGATGGCGGAAACAGGAAATATCGCTGAATCAGAAATGCTCAAGACCTTTAACTGTGGTCAGGGCATGGTTCTAAGCGTCGCTGCTGATCGCGCTGATGCGTTGGTAGACCTGCTTGAGGGCGAGGGCGAAACAGTGACCCGCTTGGGCCATGTTACAGACACAGGCGAGGTTCGCTACACAGGCGCATTGCTTTGAGCGCTCAGCCGAAAATCAAAGTCGCAATCCTGATTTCGGGCGGCGGGTCCAATATGCTCAAGCTGCTCGACAGCATGGGCGCGGATCATCCGGCCGAAGCCTGCCTTGTGATGTCCAACAAGGAAAATGCTGGCGGGCTTGTCAAAGCCGCCGAGCGCGGAATTGCGACAGATTTTGTCGATCACAAACCTTTTGGTGAAGATCGCGCCGCGTTTGAGGACGCTCTCATTGCGAAACTGGACGCTGCGGGCGCTGAAGTGGTCTGCCTTGCCGGCTTCATGCGCGTGCTGACCCCGCATTTCATCAATCGCTTTGAGGGGCGCATGCTCAATGTGCATCCCTCGCTCTTGCCGAAATACAAAGGTTTGCACACCCATAAGCGCGCAATTGAGGCGGGCGATAGCGAGGCGGGCTGCACCGTCCACGTCGCCACGGCCAAGCTGGACGACGGCCCAATAATCGCGCAAGCAAGCGTTCCGATCTTAGAGGGCGACACGCCTGACACACTCGCAGCGCGTGTTTTGATCGAGGAACACCGCATTTATCCCGAGGCTTTATTGAGCTTTACGCGCGATTTGCAGGGAAAAACCCCCAGCTAAAGTCCTAGCGCTTTATTTCGCTGTGCCAATCGCGTATTGCCGTATTAGTCACAACTCGAAAGTGCCCAATATCTATGCTCACGATTACGACGACCGAAGCCCTCGAAACCTTTTGCAACGAGGCGCGCAAGCACCCCTATGTGACTGTAGATACTGAATTTTTGCGCGAGCGAACGTATTATTCAAAGCTTTGTTTGGTCCAACTCGCGATGCCGGGCACATCAGACGACGAAGGCTGTCTCGTCGATCCGCTTGTAGAAGGGATGTCACTAGAGCCGCTGTATGATCTGTTTCGCGATACCTCTGTCGTCAAAGTCTTCCATGCTGCGCGTCAGGATATCGAGATTTTTCAGGTTGATGCAGGCGTCATCCCGACGCCCTTGTTCGACACGCAGGTCGCTTCAATGGTGTGCGGATTTGGCGAACAAGTGGGTTATGACACGTTGGTGCGCAAAATCACCAAAGCCGAGATTGATAAATCATCCCGCTTTACCGATTGGTCACGCCGCCCTTTGAGCGATGCTCAGAAAAGCTATGCCTTGGCGGATGTCACGCATTTGCGTCAAGTCTATGAATTCTTGTCCAAAAAGCTGAAAGATGCCGGACGTGAACATTGGGTGGCTGAGGAAATGAAGATCCTCAACAGCCCCGAAACCTATATCACCAAGCCTGACGATGCGTGGAAACGTGTCAAAACACGCAACACCAGCCCGCGTTTTTTGGCCATTGTGCGTGAGCTTGCGAAATTCCGTGAATCCTATGCGCAGGGAAAAAACATCCCGCGCAACCGCGTTTACAAAGACGACGCTTTGGTTGAATTGGCCGCGACGAAACCGAAAGATCATTCCGATCTGGGGCGTTCGCGTCTGCTGCTGCGTGAAGCGCGCAAGGGCGAGATCGCAGAAGGTATCTTGAAAGCAGTCAGCACTGGGCGTGATTGCCCTGAAGCTGATTTGCCGAAACTGGAACGCTCTTCGCGTGAAAAGAAGCAGGTCAATCCAGCGCTCGCTGATTTGCTGCGTGTTTTGCTCAAGGCAAAAACCAACTCGGTTGGCGTTGCTTCAAAGCTCGTCGCACCTGCGTCTGATCTGGATGCAATTGCATCTGGTGCACGCGATGTGAGCGCGCTCCAAGGCTGGCGTTTTGAGGTATTTGGCGAAGACGCGCTTTTGCTTTGCGAGGGCAAGATCGCCCTTGGTGCGAAGGGAAGCGATGTGAAACTGGTGCGTCTCTAATCAGAGACGCGACACCGTTTTTTACATTAGCGACGGCGCGTACTGCGTTGATTACGTGCGCCTTTTACGACAATCGTCTTCACGTCGCGCAGTTCTTGATCGCTGACAAAGACGGCAACGTTCACTTCACGTGCGCCTTGGCCGCCAACACCAACCGTGCTTGCCGGACGCACCGCTTCGAGCGTGTAGCCAAGAACGCCGTTGATGGGCCCATCAATACTGTCAGGTGTCAAACGCGCATCATAATAGCCAATGACCTCGCCAACACCGACCGCATGAATGATCGCGCCGCCTGGGCGCCGCTCAACGCGCAGCTCGGAAATTTGATCAATCGGGCGACCTTGATAAACCGCCTTGGGGCGTGTTCCCAAGCGACGTGGGGGAATCAAGGGGTTCGTAGATGACGCATTTTCCACAGGGCCGGAGCGCGAATTGCCAAACCAGTTGACTGGGTTGACCCATGAATTGCTCAAACCACCACCGCAACCGGCAAGGGCCAGTGCGCTACATAGCATTAGGGATCGTGTAAAAGCCATCTTCGTGCCTCGTCTCTGCTCTGGTTTGATTTATCCCATCCGCGACGCGTTGAAAAGCGCCAAGGCGCACTGGACCTTTTGTTTGCGTCTGTCTACCTCTCAAAACAACAGATGGAGAGTCGATCATGGCCAATGCTGCCTTTGAAAACATTGTTGAAGACTTTGAATTCCTCGAAGATTGGGAAGAACGCTATCGTCATGTGATCGAGCAGGGCAAAGCGATGGACCCGCTGGAGGATGCGCTGAAAGTTGCCGCAACCAAGGTGGATGGCTGCGCGAGTCAGGTGTGGCTGCACCCGAGCATCGACAATGGCGTCTTTCGGTTTGATGGTGAAAGCGATGCGATGATCGTCAATGGCCTCATTGCTGTGCTGCGCATGCTCTACAATGATACGGCTGTTTCCGAGGTCGCTGCGATCGATGCAAAGTCCGAACTTGCGCGCCTTGGCCTGAATGATCACCTGTCTGCGCAGCGCTCTAATGGGCTGGCCGCGATGATCCAACGCATTCGCGAAACCGCAGCGTCGGCAAGCTAAACTATAGCTTGAAGGAATTCGGTTTGAGCGCGTCGGGCCAGCCGACGTAGCGCTCTACCAGAAACAGCGCAGCGCAGATCAAAATGATCATGATCACAAACTTGACGCGTTTTTCCGAAGGCGGGCGATGCGCCCACTTTGCCATACGCAGAAAATGGCGAGGATTGATCATTGCGCGCTAGTTTTCATCTTCGGTGAAGCGAACTTTACCGATGTAGGGCAGGTTGCGGTTGCGCTGCGCGAAATCAATGCCGTACCCCACGACAAATTCATCAGGGATTTCAAAGCCGGTCCAATCTGCTTTGAAATCCACCTCGCGGCGCGTGGGCTTGTCCAAGAGCGCGATGCTCTTGAGCCGTGCTGGTTTTCTGGAGAGAAGCAAGTTCGTCACGTGGTTCAATGTGTGACCCGTGTCGACGATATCTTCTACAACCAGAACATCGCGATTTTCAATTGCGCCGCGTAAGTCTTTGAGAATACGCACTTCTCGACTGCTTTCCATGCCGTCACCGTAAGACGAAGCCTCTAAAAAATCGACCTCCACCGGCAGGTCCAGTTCGCGTACAATATCAGCGATAAAGACGAAAGAGCCGCGCAAAAGACCCACAACAACAAGTTTGTCGGTGCCTTTGAATTCGGTTTCGATCTCCATGCTCAATTCTTCGATTCTGGCCGCGATTGATTTGGCCGAGATCATTTGATCGATGACATATGGACGCTGAGGCATAGGTTTCCCTTGATTTCTGCGTGCATGCATAGGACATGCAACCCAACTGAGATAACGGGAAAAACCCGCCGATGCCAACCCATTCTGAAACCCGTCACATGCCGTATTCTGCCAGCCAGATGTATGATCTTGTGGCGGATGTTGCCAAATATCCTGAGTTCCTGCCGTGGTGTGCAGGCGCGCGCATTAGATCGCGCACGCCAGAAGGTGCGTCTGAGGTCATGCTCGCGGATTTGGTGATTTCGTTCAAAGTGTTCCGTGAACGTTTTGGAAGCCGCGTTGTGCTGCATGAGGCCGATAAGAAGATCGACACAGAGTATCTGGATGGTCCGTTCAAGTACATGAAATCCAATTGGGCCTTTGAAGACGCTAAAGGCGGGGGATGCAATGTGCAGTTCTTCGTCGACTTTGAATTCAAGAACGCCATTTTGCAGGGCATTATTGGCCTTGTTTTCAATGAAGCCATGCAGCGCATTGTACGCGCCTTTGAAAGCCGCGCTGAGGCTTTGTACGGCGCGGCTTGATCTGATTGAGTGCTGCGCACGCTTGAAGAGCCGCTTGCGCGGCGGTTTGGGGCGCTGCC
Source organism: Planktotalea sp. (assembly GCF_039984035.1). Lineage (GTDB taxonomy): Bacteria > Pseudomonadota > Alphaproteobacteria > Rhodobacterales > Rhodobacteraceae > Planktotalea. The sequence continues at coordinate 6,784 of NZ_JBDWVM010000076.1, forward strand.
CCATCAGCGCGCTGCGCTGATCCCCCGAAGTTTATTTGGAAAGATGAAGCGGTTCTTTCCTAATTTTGCCATTGATCTGCGCTATCAGAGGGAATGATGAGATTCTCTTTGGTGACTTCTTCGCTGGTTCTTTTGCTAATCGCGGCCTGTCTTTGGGGCGGCTATTGGGCGTGGGGCACGTTGTTTTACATTTCAGTCTTTGCCTATGGCGTTGATCGTTTGACGCCATTTTTGATAGAAAATGCACCGAGCGATGCGGAGTTTCCGGTTGCAACGCCGTTGTCTGTTGTGCTCGCCTTTGCGCATTTTGGTGTATTAGGTTTAGCGCTTGTCGCTTTGGTGCAGATTGAGGCGCCGCTCATGAACAAAATGGCGCTTTTCTTCGCGGTATCGCTTTTTGCGGGGCAGGTTGGGCACCCCAATGCGCACGAGCTTATTCATCATCCCAATCGCTGGATGCGCCGTCTGGGGCGCGCGGTGTATATGTCGATTTTGATGGGGCATCATGCGTCGTCTCATCCTTTGGTGCATCATGTGCATGTAGGAACAGAGCGCGATCCGGTTTCTGCCCCCAAGGGGCGCGGGTTTTGGCGGTTCTTTGGTAGGGCCTGGATTGGGTCTTATCGTGCGGGATACGCCGCGGAGGCCGCGCGGTTAAAGCAGGGTCGGCGTCATCCTTATCTGGGCTATCATCTAGGTGCAGTTGCTGTGCTTGTGGCAGCCTTTGCATTGGCAGGATTGGTTGGTGTTTTGATCTGCGCCGCGATTGGCCTTTACGCGCAATTGCAGATTTTCCTGTCAGATTACGTCCAACACTATGGGTTGCGGCGTAAAATCTTGCCGAATGGGAAACCAGAACCG
>NZ_JBDWVM010000077.1:0-10449 GCF_039984035.1 Planktotalea sp.
GGTTGGCGTTTGCGGCTTTCAGACCCTCGGCCCAATCCGGACCGAAATAGAGACGGCCACGGTCCTTGGCGAAATCCTCTGGCAGACCGTCGCCTGCCGAGCCAAGGACGATCTTCACCGTCAGATCGAAGAGATCGCCATCGGTCCAACGGCTGAGCGCCCAGATTAGGCCTGCGTCTTTGGTCGGGAAGAAGGTGGGAGACGGAACGCGCGCCTCCAGCTCTTGCAGGATGCATTGGGAATCGCAGTAGATATCGGCGCCAATCTGCATGACCGGCGTGCGGCGATAGCCACCTGTCAGCGCGGTGAGCATGGGTTTGGGCGCAAGGCGCGGGATTTCGACGTTGGCCCATGAGATACCCTTGATGCCAAAGCCAACCCGCGCCTTTTCAGCGACGGGAGATTGCGGGTAATTGTGCAAAATGATCTGGGACATCTTGGGGTTCCTCGTTTGGTATTGCGCGCTGATTAGTAGCTGTATTCGCTATAGATCCGGCTGAGATCGCCGCCCCATTCACCGTGGTATTTTTCGAGAAGCTCGTCTGCGGGCACTTGGCCTGTGTCGAGGCTTTCTTTCAGCGCGTTGAGGAAGTGGGTTTCGTCCTGCACGAGGCCACCTGCACCGGGGCGCGCGCGTGCTTTGAGGCCCGCTTCGGATATGGCGACGACTTCGCGAGCGAGATCATGCATTTTGATATTCCCGACTTGCGCCTGCAAGCCATCGACGGAAGCGGCGACGCGCAGGGCCTCGCGCGTTTCTGCGTCCCAGCCTTTGACCAAGTCCCACGCCGCATCGAGGGCGGTTTGATCGTAAGTTAGGCCGACCCAAAAGGCAGGCAATGCACAGAGGCGGCGCCAAGGGCCACCGTCCGCGCCGCGCATTTCGATGAATTTCTTGAGGCGCGCCTCTGGGAAGGCCGTGGTCAGGTGATCCGCCCAATCGCTGAGCGTTGGTGTTTCACCGGGGAGTGCGGGCAGTTTGCCGTTCAGGAAGTCGCGGAAGGACATGCCGAGCGCGTTGATATATTCGCCGTCGCGGTAGACGAAATACATCGGCACATCGAGCGCATATTGCACCCATGCCTCAAACCCGAAGCCCTCGTCAAAGACGAAAGGTAGCATGCCAGTGCGCGCGTCATCGAGGTTGCGCCAGATCAAGCTGCGCCAGCTTTTGTGGTTGTTGACTTTGCCCTCAAAGAAAGGCGAATTGGCGAACAGCGCGGTCGCAACAGGCTGGAGCGCGAGGGCGACGCGCATTTTTTGCACCATGTCGGCCTCTGATCCGAAATCGAGGTTGACCTGAACCGTACATGTGCGGCGCATCATGGCCGTGCCCATGGTGCCGACCTGTTCCATGTAGTTGTTCATAAGTTTGTAGCGGCCTTTTGGCATCAGCGGCATCTCTGCATGCTGCCATTCGGGCGCGGCGCCAAGGCCGATGAAACCGACGCCGATTTCGTCGGAAATTTCGCGCACTTCGCGTAGGTGTTGGTTCACCTCATCGCAGGTTTCGTGGATGGTTTCCAAAGGTGCGCCAGAAAGTTCGAGCGCGCCGCCCGGTTCCAGCGAGACGTTTGCGCCGTCCTTTTCGAGGCCAATCAAATGCCCGCCTTCGCGTACCTCGGCCCAGCCGTGACGATCGCGCAGCCCCTCAAGAACGGACACGATAGAGCGCTTACCCTCAAAGGGGAGCGGCGCATTTGTGTCTGTGAGATAGCCGAACTTTTCATGCTCGGTGCCGATGCGCCATTCGGATTTCGGACGACATCCTTCGGCGAGATATTCGGCCAATTGTTCGTGCCGTTCGATAGGACCGCCACCAGACTGAGGAATAGACATTGGCACGTACCTTTTCGAATTGCGTGTCTTAGGGAACAAGCCTTGTGACGAAATTGCGGGGGTGTCAATGCGAGCAAGCCCTGCAAATTTGCACAAAACTGTTAACAATTTACCTTGGTACGTTGGTGGTTCGACTAACCCTTTAAAAACTGCAGAAAAATTGCTGGAGTTTGCGAAGTGTTGTTAACGAATTATGCTGACCCCTTGGGCAAAAAAGATGCAAACCCTATCCCCTTGTCGGAAGTGTCGCATGCCACGCTCAGAAACGTCATCCCCTATCGCAATCTGGTTCCATAGCTTGCTATGGGGTCCGCAAATCTTGGCTTTTATCCCCGCCATGTGCCTTGCCGCCTATTGGATCGCGGGTGAAGGCGGGCTGATCGCCTGCGCGTTGGGGCTACCTGTGATTTGGAGCATGCTAGGCGGTTTTGAAGCCAGCGAAACAACCGACATTGATGCAATCGCGCCTATCTCGAACAAGTCAATTTCTGATATTACCCATTTATTTCAGTCCGTTACTTCCGATAATAACGCGGTACTCATGCAAGTCAGCCTTGACGATGAAGATGAGTTATTGAGGCAGATGAGCGCCGCCGATCTACATCTTATTCAAGACAGAATCGCCCAGCGGTATCAAAATGCTTTGCGTTCGAATGATGTGATTGTGCGAACGGGTGCGCTGCGTTGGGCTATTGCCCTGGCGCCTGGCCCAAACCTTAATCTCGAAAGCGCGATTCAACACGCCAGCCGGATGCAGGGGCTTGTGGATGAACCATTGTTTTTGGGGGATGAACGGCTTTACATAAGTTCGTGCATTGGGTTCACCATGATCCAATTTCCAGTTTTGCAAACCGAGGTTTTGTTGGAACAAACGGCAACGGCGCTGTCCGATGCACGTTTGAATGGTCCTGACGCGATCCGCGCCTTTTCACCACAACAGTTAAAGGCACCGGTTGCGCCGCTCATTGCCGAGTTGAACGGCGATATCGAAACCTGTCTGACTGCGTGGTTTCAGCCGCAAATTTCGACCGACACGGGACAAGTCTGCGGGTTTGAAGCGCTCGCGCGATGGCGCGCGCATGATGGGCATTTGATTGCGCCGGCTGCGTTTTTACCCGCGCTAGAACGCTCTGGTCAGATGGGTCGGTTGACCGAATTAATGCTATCGCAGAGCCTGTCCGCGTTGAATAATTGGGACAAAGCCGGACTTGAGATTGAATCGGTGGGCGTCAATTTTTCTGAGACAGATCTTGCCAATCCGCGGTTGTTCGAGACGATTGCATGGGATCTGGATCGGTTTAATGTTGCGCCTCATCGGCTCTGTATTGAGGTGCTCGAGAGCGTGATTGCGGGCGATGCCGATGACATGATCGTGCGCACCGTGCGGCAATTGGCCGATCTGGGATGCCAGATTGATCTGGACGATTTTGGCACGGGCCATGCATCGATTTCCACGTTGCGGCGTCTGCCTGTTCGGCGTTTGAAGATTGATCGCTCTTTTGTGGCGAAGGCTGATTTGGACAATGAGCAGCAAAAGATGGTTGCGACGATTTTGATGATGGCGGATCGCATGGGGTTGAGTTGTCTTGCCGAGGGTGTCGAAACCTTGGGCGAACATACGATACTTGCGCAGCTTGGCTGTCGTTATGTTCAGGGATTCGGAATTGCGCGGCCAATGGCGTTTGAAGACACGTTGGACTGGATCAAAGACTACCGCGCGCGCCTTGATGCGCCCCCTGAAATTGGCCGCAAATCCGTATAAGTTGGCTCTGAACCGCAACCGAACGCCGCAACTGGTCTAATATGGAGCGATTCCTCTTGACCTTTTGGCACGCACATCGTTGAACGCAGCCCTAATGCGGTTAACACAGGTGGCCCTATTTCATGGACGATCAAAACAAAAACCTCATCCTAGCGACGGCTCTGAGTTTCCTCGTTATTCTTGTGTGGTTCGTATTGTTCCCACCACCTGAGCCGACACGCTCCGATCCCAATGCGATCGTCAGTGCGGAAGGTGAACAGATTGTTCCTACGGTTTCGACGACGGATGCTGGCGCTGCGAGCACTGCCACAAGCGAAGCGACGAGCATTACCGATGCTCCGCGCATCGCTATTGAAACGGATCGTTTGAAAGGCTCTGTTTCTTTGCAGGGTGGCCGCATTGATGAATTGTCCCTGAAAGACTACCGCGAAACGCTCGATGAGGGTTCGCCGATTGTGGACCTGCTTGCGCCGACGGGCAGCACAAACCCTTATTACGCGCTGTATGGTTGGGCGCCCGGCGCTGGCCTTGCGTTTGAGCAGGTCCCCGGACCAAACACAGTTTGGACAGCGACAAGCAACACTGACCTATCCGTTGGTTCCCCCATTTCCATGACATGGGACAATGGCGCGGGTCTTGTCTTTACGCGCGATATCGCGATTGACGAAAACTTCATGTTCACGGTCACACAAAACGTTGAAAACACAGGTGCGGGCACGGTTAGCCTTGCGCCATATGGTGTGTTGGCGCGTCATGGTGAGCCACAAGAGTTGAAGAACTTCTTCATTTTGCATGAAGGCGTGGTTGCGATGGCGGATGGCGAATTGGCGGAGATCGGCTATTCCGACATGCCCGATTTCGACATTAACCCGAATGAAGGCGCGCGCGCAGAAGTGACGCAAGTCGCAGAGCAAGGCTGGATCGGTTTCACCGACCACTTCTGGATGACAACGTTAATCCCTGCGAAGGGCCCGTTCAAATCCACCGCGAAATACGATGAGCGCCGCGACATCTATCAAACCGAAGCTGTTTTGCCGACGCAAACGCTTGCGCCCGGTGCGACCGCCTCTGCCACAACGCAGCTCTTTGCGGGTGCAAAAGAATGGGAAGCCATTCGCGCCTATGAAAAAGCGGGTGTTGATCGCTTTATCGATAGCATCGATTGGGGTTGGTTCTTTTTCCTGACCAAGCCGATTTTTGCGGTTCTGCATTATCTGAACGTCATGATTGGCAACATGGGTTGGGCGATTATTGGTCTGACATTCCTGATCAAGCTCGTTCTGTTCCCGCTGGCCTATAAATCCAACGTTTCGATGGCGAAGATGAAATCGCTTCAGCCGGAAATGGAAAAAATCAAAGAGCGTGCAGGCGACGACCGTCAGAAGCTGCAGCAAGAAATGATGGCGATGTACAAGAAGGAAAAGGTAAACCCTGCCTCTGGCTGTTTGCCGATCCTGATTCAGATCCCGATCTTCTTCTCGCTTTATAAGGTTATCTTTGTGACGCTTGAGTTGCGTCATGCGCCTTGGATTGGCTGGATCAAAGATTTGTCCGCGCCTGATCCCTCTTCGATCCTGAACCTGTTTGGTTTGCTAAGCTTTACGCCGCCCGAAGCCGGTTCGATCCTCGCGATTATTTCCTTGGGTATCTTGCCGATCATCTTGGGTGTGTCCATGTGGATGCAGCAAAAGCTGAACCCAGCGCCCACCGATCCGACGCAAGCGATGATCTTTGCGTGGATGCCATGGGTCTTCATGTTCATGCTGGGCACGTTCGCGAGTGGCCTTGTGGTTTACTGGATCGCCAACAACTTGATCACCTTTACGCAGCAATATCTGATAATGCGTAGCCAAGGTGTGAAACCGGATGTGTTCGGCAACATCAAGGCGGGCTTCAAACGCAAAGCTAAGGAAGAGTGATGGGCAACGTCACCTCCCTTTGGCGGCACCCGATCAAAAGTCATGGTCGGGAAGACGTTTCTTCCACAACACTTATCGCCGGGCATACCATGCCTGGCGATCGTGTTTGGGCGGTAGCGCATGAGGCCTCAAAAGCGGACAATTCTGAATGGTCGCGCTGTGCAAACTTCACGCGCATTGCCAAGGTTCCGCAGCTTATGGCCATGACGAGCCGTTTGGACGATGCGGCGGGGATTGTGACGCTAGAGCACCCTGAATTGGGATCGCTCAGCATCGATCCTGATCAAGACGCGCAGACGTTCTTGGACTGGGTCAAACCGCTGATGCCTGCGGATCGCGCGCAATCGACCCGCATTGTCAAAGTGCCCAACCGTGGCATGACCGACAGCAAGTTTCCATCGGTGACATTGTGCAATACCGCTTCTCATCGCGCGGTTGAGCAGCAGATTGGCACGGAGCTTTCTATCCATCGTTGGCGCGGGAATATCTGGCTAGACGGGTTTGAGGCGTGGGAAGAATTCGAATGGATCGACCGCGACATTCGCATTGGCGAGGCGATTTTGCGCCCGCTGGAACGCACAGGTCGATGCCCTGCAACAAAATCAAACCCTGTGACGGGTGTGCATGATGCCGATACGCTTGCCGCGCTGGACACGTTTGGCCATCGCGATTTTTCTATGTGCGCTGAAGTTATTCAAGGCGGCCTTGTTGAGGTCGGCAGTAAGGTGGAACTCCTATGAGCCAACTACCCTTCCCTATTGCAGAAGAACCTGATGAGGCATCCGCCGAAAAAGGACGCTTGCTGTTTGCGGGTGAAACCGACTTTGTCAAAGGTGTTGTTGCGATGTCCGGCCTGCCGGATGCAGACCGGATGGAAGTTTGTTTTGCAGGTCGCTCAAACGTCGGGAAATCGACGCTGATCAACGCGCTGACGGGGCGCAAGGGATTGGCGCGTGCCTCCAACACGCCGGGACGCACACAGGAGATTAACTTTTTCACTGCGGGCGAGGAACATTACCTCGTCGATTTGCCGGGCTATGGCTATGCCAATGCGCCGCTGCCTGTTGTTGAAAAATGGCAGCGTTTGCTGAAGCAATATCTGTCGGGTCGTCAAACCCTGCGCCGTGCTTTCGTTTTGATCGATGCGCGACATGGTGTGAAAAAGGTGGATCATGAGATCATGAGCCTGCTCGATAGCAGTGCTGTCACCTTTCAATGCGTGCTGACCAAGGCGGATAAGGTGAAGGCCGCTGAGCGCGAGAAGGTGCTGGATCAGGTGCGGAGCGAAATTTCCAAGCACCCTGCTGCTTATCCAGAGCTGATCGTGACGTCATCGGAAAAAGGGATCGGCATTCCGACCCTACGTGCGATTATTGCGACCCTCGTTTAGTCTGTTTTTTGCAACAGACGTTTGGCCCTTTTTCACGCTCCATCACACCGATGTGATTGGGATGTGATCAGGTGAAATCGCATAGTTTCAACACGTGTGAAGGGTGTTGAAATTGTCCAAAAATCCAAAAAAACAAGTCACTAAGAAACAAAAACAACAAGCGAGCGCTGAGGCGCTGGCAAAGAAAGAGCACGAGCTGAAGCGTGAGCGAACGAGCCGTATGACGCGGCGTTTTGCGATTGCGGCGCCAGTGGTTCTTGTCGCGGGTTACTTCACGACGACCTCTGTACAGGCCATAATGTCCGAAGCTGATCTGACGAAGATCAATGGTGGCAAGCCGTCGATTGTTCAAATCCACGATCCCCAATGCCCTTTGTGCCGCACGCTGCAAAAGCAAGCGCGCAAGGCGATGAAGACGCTGGAGGGTGGCTCTTTTGAGTATCTCGTTGCCAATATTCGTTCAGAAGACGGGCTGGCGTTTTCCAGTAAATATGGTGTTGGGCATGTGACGCTCCTGCTGTTTGATGCGGAAGGTGAGATGGTCGAGATCGTGCGCGGGCCAAGTGACGTCGAGACGCTCACGCAGGTCTTCAAGGCGCATATGCGTAAGCACGGATAGCAAAAAGGCCGCCCGAGTTTGAGCGGCCTTTTTTATTCTGTTTTCAATTCTATCGATCAGTTGGCCACCAAACGTAGTTTGGCGAGATCGGTGCCGACTACGACATTGCCCTCAAATCCGCCATCGCGCACTGCGTCGACATAGTCTTGTTCGCTCACACCGCCCTTGGGCAGCGGGAATGGTCCCTGACGCGGTGCACCAAGTGGTGGAATGAGGTGCGTGAGCATCAAGTGGGATGCGTCCGCGCGATCTGACATGGAGCCGAGGTCCGTCGCGGTTGATTGACGGAAGTAGATGGGCGGCGGGAAGCCTGTTGTCCCTTCTGGCCCCATGATCGGGTGGATCACGGAATGCACGATGACATCTGCACCATTGGCGAGCAATTCGACCTGCGCGGAGGTCGAGCTATCGCGCGGTGGTTTCGGATTATCATTGCCTGCATCGCCGCCGATCACCACGCTGCCCGCGGGTGTATCAACACGGTAGGACGCATGCCCCGCAACGTGACGGCTGGAGATGGCGCTAACCTTTACATCGCCCTTTTCCCAGACCACCTGCGGTGTTTGTGAGGGACCAAAGGTCATCACATTGAGCAGATCGGACGGACCGCCAGCCAATCGTTTGGGGTTCTCTGCGAGGCGCTGCGCCATTTCGCCAGAGGCAATGAAAGCCGCGCCTAGGTTCTTGGCAAAGCCTGAACAGCTCATCGTGTGGCCCGCGCCTGAGGTTGCGTCCTCGTGGCAGACCATATCCAGTTTGGGGCCTGCCGAATTGAAGTGCCAACGCAGCTGCGCCATGTCCGGCAGTCCTTCGGCATGATCGGAGTGGATGTGAGTGTAAAAGACTGCGGCGAGTTTGCCGACAGGCACGCCGATCTTGGATAGGCTTTGTGTGGTGCCCCGCCCTGAATCGAACTGGAGCAGCACATCGCGGCATCCGTTTTCTTCGCTGCCATAGGTCACAAGTGTTCCTGCACCTGCTTGACCGCGAAAGACCGGTGGACCCCCTTGGGTGCCTGTGAGCGTCACTTCGAGGCATTGTTCTGCCTGCGCGGAATGCGCGTGGGTGAATGTTGCCAGCGCAAGGGCGCAGGCGGCGACTGAACGTTTAAACATCAATATTTCCCTCCCAAAAAATACATGTTGCTGTCAGATCATGAACTTTATCGACATTTTTGAACCTGTCAAAAGATGCCTGCTGTGAGAGCGTCAGCGCACGAAAACGTGAACGCGTTAGATTGCGGTGTTATTGCGCGCTTCGCCTTTAGTTTTGCGGTGCTTTCGTGCTTTTGCGGAGCCTTCGAGACAGAAAAGACAAACTGTGACCTAGGGTCTTTTTGTGCGCCACTTGTCGGCGTCATGGCTTCGACCTAAGTCATTGACCAACAGAGACTTTAATCTGCTCTGTCATTTTGATTTAGGATCCACACATGGCCGATAGCGCACTACTTGAACACTTGAAATGGCGGTATGCCGCGAAGAAAATGGACCCGAGCAAACCTGTTTCGCAAGGCAAGCTGGATGTCATTCTAGAGGCGGTCCGCAAGGCACCAACATCCAGCGGCACACAGCCGTTTGAGGTGCTCTTGGTCACCAACCCAGAAGTGAAGGCCGATATTCGCAAGGTTGCGTGGGATCAATCGCCAGTGACGGAAGGTTCGCACCTGTTGGTGTTTGCAGCATGGGACAATTACACGGCCGAGCGCATTGATGCGGTTCTTGCCCAATTGGTTGAGGAGCGCGGTGATTTGCCGTTGCTCAACCAATATTATGAGAACCTGAAGGCGACCTATTTGCCACGTGATGCACAGGTGAACCATGAACACGCAGCGCGCCAAGCCTATATTGCGCTTGGATTTGCGATGATTGCGGCGGCCGAGCAAGGGATTGATTGCACGCCGATGGAAGGGTTTGTTCCTGCGAAGGTGGACGAGATTTTGGGCCTGAGGGAAAAGGGTTTGAAGTCTGTCGTTCTCTTGCCGCTTGGGCATCGCGATGCTTCGGGTGATTGGCTGTTGCAGATGCCGAAATCTCGCAAGGCGCTAGAGGCGATTGTGACCGAAGTTAAGTAAGTTTTGCATTGGGCGGGCGTTGATTAGATCAACTGCCCGCCTTTTTTGTGCTTAGCCGATGGTATCGGCGCGCCCTGCTTGGCGGCCAGAGAAGATGCAGCCGCCGAGGAACGTGCCCTCTAGCGCGTTGTAGCCGTGATAGCCGCCGCCACCGAAGCCTGCGACCTCGCCCGCAGCAAAGAGGCCAGGAATTGTTTCACCTGCGGCGTCGATCATTTGGCTGTTGAGGTTGGTTTGCAGACCGCCAAGGGTTTTGCGCGTCAGTATGTTGAGTTTGACGCCAACAAGCGGGCCGTTTTCCGCATCAAGGATTTTGTGCGGCTTGGCTGTGCGCTGGAATTTATCACCGCGATAATTGCGCGCCGCATGGATCGCCATGATCTGCGCGTCTTTGGTGAACGGGTTGTCGATCTGTGCATCGCGCGCTTTGATCTCTGCTTCGATCTTATCGAGCGGCAGGAGTTCATTGCCTTCCATCGCGTTCATTTTCGCCACCAGTTCGGGCAACGTGTCCGCGATAACAAAGTTTTCACCGTGCTCTTTGAAGGCCTCAACCGCTGGCGTCGCTTTCTTGTTCAAGATGCGCTGTTTGAGCACTTCTTTCCAGCTTTTCTGCTCAAAGTCGGGGTTCTGTTCAGAGCCAGAGAGCGCGAATTCCTTCTTGAGGATTTTCTGCGTGGTGATGAACCAAGAGTAATCATAGCCCGTATCAAGGATCATCTTGAGCGTGCCGAGGCTGTCAAAGCCGGGCAAGGCGGGCGGTGCGAAACGGTTACCCGTGGCGTCGAACCACATGGAGGATGGGCTGGGCAAGATGCGAATGCCGTGGGCAGGCCAGATCGGATCCCA
>NZ_JBDWVM010000078.1:0-16174 GCF_039984035.1 Planktotalea sp.
CGATACAGATCGTTAAGGTCAGACGTCGCGAAACGGCCCCCATCCAACGGCACCAGCGGGCGCAATTCTGGCGGGATCACGGGGATCACGGTCAGAACCATCCATTCCGGGCGGTTGCCGGATTCGAGGAACGATTCAACAACTTTCAGACGTTTGATGATCTTTTTAGGCTTCAGCTCGCCTGTGGCCTCTTTGAGGTCCGCACGCAGCGTTTCGGCTTCTTGTTCCAGATCAATAGCGGCCAGCATTTCGCGGATCGCTTCGGCACCGATGTTGGCGGTGAAGGCGTCCATGCCGTAGGCGTCTTGCGCGTCCATGTATTCTTCTTCGGTCATCATCTGACCGTATTGAAGATCCGTCAGGCCCGGTTCGATCACCACGTAGTTTTCGAAATACAGCACGCGTTCCAGATCGCGCAGCGTCATGTCCAGCATGAGACCAATGCGCGATGGCAGCGATTTCAGGAACCAGATGTGCGCGACAGGGCTGGCCAGTTCGATGTGGCCCATCCGCTCGCGGCGCACCTTTTGCAGCGTGACTTCCACGCCGCATTTCTCGCAGACAACGCCACGATATTTCATACGTTTGTATTTGCCGCAGAGGCATTCGTAGTCTTTGATTGGGCCAAAGATACGCGCGCAGAACAGGCCATCACGCTCGGGCTTGAACGTCCGGTAGTTGATGGTTTCTGGCTTTTTGATCTCACCGAAAGACCAAGACAAGATACGCTCTGGCGAGGCCAGAGACACCTTGATTTCGTCAAACACCTTGGGCGGCGTGAGCGGGTTAAACGGGTTGTTGGTCAGTTCCTGGTTCATCAGGTGTCCTTTCCAGTATCTCGGCAAGTGAACGTGAAGTGCTGTCCAGAGCCGGTAATGGCATATGTGTGATGGAAACCACTCAAGTCGGAGCGTGTTCCGCAAATTGCTGATGCAACCTCATGAGCGTTCCAACCACTCTCGTAGGCTGCGATGCGGCCGGCTGCATCGCCGACTGCATTTATGTCGAGGCTTACCTGAAACTGTGCTGCATTGCCGGAGTACCAACCTGCAACAAACGTCGCTGCGTTCAAAGTCGCTACCGCGAGCATAACAGCCACGAGTTTCAAAGCGCGCCTAAGCGTCACTCATCTTCCTCCGCATCCAGGAGTTCCATATTGAGGCCGAGGCCGCGGACTTCTTTGACCAGAACGTTAAAGCTCTCTGGTACACCAGCCTCGTAGTTGTCTTCGCCTTTGACGATGCTTTCGTAGACCTTCGTACGGCCCGCCACGTCATCCGATTTGACGGTGAGCATTTCCTGAAGCGTGTAGGCTGCGCCATATGCTTCAAGTGCCCAAACTTCCATCTCACCGAAGCGCTGACCACCGAACTGCGCTTTACCGCCCAATGGCTGCTGAGTAACCAGCGAGTATGGACCAGTGGAACGCGCGTGGATTTTGTCATCCACAAGGTGGTGCAGTTTCAGAAGGTACTTGATGCCGACCGTAACAGGGCGCGCGAATTGCTCGCCTGTACGTCCGTCAAACAGAACCGACTGACCGCTTTCAGAGAAGCCCGCACGCTTGAGAGAGTCGTTCACATCAGACTCTTTCGCGCCATCGAAGACTGGCGTTGCAATTGGAACACCGTTTGTGACGTTCTTCGCGCGCTCAAGCAGTTCGTCCTGATCAAGACCTTCAAGGCCCTCAGCATAGACATCATCGCCATAAGCAAGCTGCATCGCTTCACGCACAGGTGTCAGATCGCCGGAGCGACGGTAATCACCAAGTGCATCATCGATGTTCAGACCAAGGCCACGTGCGGCCCAACCCATGTGAGTTTCAAGGATCTGACCAACGTTCATACGCGATGGAACGCCAAGAGGGTTCAAACAGAAGTCAACAGGCGTACCATCGGCAAGGAATGGCATATCTTCCATCGGTACAACCTTGGAAATAACACCTTTGTTGCCGTGACGGCCGGCCATTTTGTCGCCTGGCTGAAGCTTACGCTTCACAGCAACAAAGACTTTGACCATCTTCATAACACCTGGTGGTAGATCGTCGCCGCGGCGTACTTTCTCGACCTTGTCCTCAAAACGGGCATCCAATGTACGCTTTTGTACTTCATACTGCTCGTTCAGGGCTTCAACGATCTGTGCGTCTTGCTCGTCTTTCAGTGCAAGCTGCCACCACTGACCACGTGTCAGTGTTTCAAGCAGCTCTTCTGTGATCTCAGCATTCGGCTTCACGCCTTTTGGACCTTTTACAGCCACTTTACCAAGGATCATGCCTTTGAGACGCGCATAGATGTTGCGATCGAGAATGACGAGTTCGTCATCACGGTCACGCGCGAGGCGCTCAACTTCTTCACGTTCGATCTGTAGCGCACGTTCATCTTTCTCAACGCCGTGACGGTTGAAGACGCGAACTTCTACAACAGTACCAAAGTCACCCGGTTTCACACGCAAGGATGTGTCACGAACGTCAGAGGCTTTCTCACCAAAGATAGCGCGCAGAAGCTTTTCTTCTGGCGTCATCGGGCTTTCGCCCTTCGGTGTGATCTTACCGACCAAGATATCACCCGGCTCTACGTCAGCGCCGATGTAAACGATACCCGCTTCGTCGAGGTTGCGAAGCGCTTCCTCACCAACGTTTGGAATATCACGTGTGATTTCTTCTGGCCCAAGCTTTGTATCACGCGCGGCGACTTCAAATTCTTCGATGTGGATCGAAGTGAAGACGTCATCACGAGAAACGCGCTCAGAAATCAGGATGGAATCTTCGTAGTTGTAGCCGTTCCAAGGCATAAACGCGACGACCACGTTTTTACCCAGAGCCAATTCACCCATATCTGTGGATGGACCGTCAGCAATAACCTCACCCTTCGCAACCGTGTCACCCACTTTCACAAGCGGACGTTGGTTGATTGTGGTGTTTTGGTTAGAGCGCTGGAACTTACGCATGCGGTAGATGTCTACGCCTGCATCGCCAAGCTCAAGATCGTGCGTTGCGCGTACAACGATACGTTGGGCGTCGACTTGGTCGATGATGCCTGCACGTTTCGCCATGATCGCCGCGCCAGAGTCGCGAGCAACAACTTCTTCAATGCCTGTACCCACCAGCGGCGCTTCTGCGCGCAGCAATGGAACGGCCTGACGTTGCATGTTTGATCCCATCAATGCTCGGTTAGCATCGTCGTTCTCAAGGAACGGGATGAGCGAGGCAGCAACAGAGACCAACTGCTTTGGAGACACGTCGATCAGGTCCACGTTTTCGTTCGGGGACAATGTGTAGTCACCGGATTTACGTGTAGAGACCAGATCGTTCACGAACTTCATGTTCTCGTCGAGGTTAGCGTTCGCCTGAGCCACTGTGTGGCGCATTTCCTCGGTCGCGGACATGTAGTGTACTTCGTCGGACACAACGCCGTCGTTCACAACGCGGTATGGTGTTTCGATAAAGCCGTATTTGTTCACACGGGCAAATGTCGCCAGTGAGTTGATCAAACCAATGTTCGGACCTTCCGGCGTTTCAATTGGACACATACGACCGTAGTGCGTCGGGTGAACATCTCGAACTTCAAAGCCCGCACGTTCACGTGTCAAACCACCTGGGCCAAGCGCAGAAAGGCGACGCTTGTGCGTAACCTCTGAAAGCGGGTTGGTTTGGTCCATGAACTGTGACAGCTGCGAAGAGCCGAAGAATTCACGTACCGCAGCAGCCGCTGGTTTCGCGTTGATCAAATCCTGTGGCATGACTGTGTCGATTTCGACAGAAGACATACGCTCTTTGATCGCGCGCTCCATGCGGAGCAGACCAACACGGTATTGGTTTTCCATCAATTCGCCAACGGAGCGAACACGGCGGTTACCAAGGTGGTCAATATCGTCGATATCGCCTTTGCCATCGCGCAGTTCAACGAGCGCTTTGATGCAAGATACAATGTCTTCTTTGCGTAGGGTACGCTGAGTATCCTCCGCATCGAGATCGAGACGCATGTTCATTTTCACACGGCCAACCGCGGAAAGGTCATAGCGCTCGCTATCAAAGAACAATGTGTCAAACAGGTTGCTCGCCGCTTCAACGGTGGGCGGCTCGCCTGGACGCATCACGCGGTAGATATCCATGAGAGCCGTTTCACGGTTCATGTTCTTATCTGCTGCCATCGTGTTACGCATATATGCGCCAACGTTGATGTTATCGATGTCGAGGATAGGCAAATCAGTGATGCCTGCATCGATCAGATCCTTCAAAGAACCACCGATTACGTCACCGTCTTTGTCCATCTCGAGCGTCAACTCGTCACCGGCTTCTGCGTAGATCGCACCAGTTTCTTCGTTGATGATGTCCTTCGCAATGAATTTGCCGACGATTGCATCGTATGGGACCAGCAATTCAGTGACTTCGCCAGCGTCGATCAGCTTCTTAACTGCGCGCGGCGTTACCTTCTTGTTTGCTTCAGCGATGATTTCGCCGGTGCTTGCGTCAACAAGATCATATGTTGGACGTGTGCCGCGTACGCGCTCTGGGAAGAACTTGGTTACCCAACCTTTGTTCTTCTTAAGTTTGTACTCAACGGTGTCGTAATAGGCATCCATGATACCTTCTTGGTCCAGACCAAGAGAATACAGCAGAGTTGTGACAGGCAGCTTACGACGACGGTCGATACGCGCAAAGACAATGTCTTTTGCGTCGAACTCAAAGTCGAGCCATGAACCACGGTATGGGATAATACGGCATGCAAACAACAGCTTACCCGAGCTGTGTGTTTTACCCTTGTCGTGATCGAAGAACACGCCAGGAGAGCGGTGCATCTGGGAAACGATAACGCGCTCGGTGCCGTTCACAACGAACGTACCGTTAGGTGTCATCAAAGGCATGTCGCCCATGAAGACGTCCTGTTCTTTGATGTCTTTTACAGACTTCGCGCCTGTATCTTCATCGATATCAAATACGATCAAACGCAGTGTGACTTTCAGCGGCGCTGAATATGTCATGTCGCGTTGTTGGCACTCTTCCACGTCGTACTTCGGCTTTTCCAGCTCGTAGTTCACGAATTCCAGAATGGAGGTTTCGTTGAAATCTTTGATCGGGAAAACCGATTGGAAAACGCCTTTGATGCCTTCACCGTCCATTGGGATCGGTTCGTCACCTGAGTTCAGGAACAAGTCATAAGAGCTTTTCTGAACCTCGATCAGGTTCGGCATCTCAAGAACTTCGCGAATTTTGCCGTAATATTTACGCAAACGCTTCTGGCCAAGGAAGGATTGAGCCATGGTTGTTATCACCTTTTCAGTTTCTCATCAGGCACATAAACGGTTGGGCGTCCGCTTAGTGCCCTGTCGAGACGACAGAATTAATTTGATCCATTCTCGCTACACGTCCCACAGTGCGGCACTCGATCAAAAGGTCCTGTCTTGGAAAAGCTCTTGTATTCAAGAGGCTTGCCGAGAAAGGAGTGTCGTCGATTGATTTCTAGCTGTGTTTTGCTCTGCATCTTTACCGAAGGGATCAGGACAAAATCACAATGATCAAAACCTCCTTTACGGCAGACAGAAAAGCGGCGTCGAATCAATCGATACCGCAGGAAATTTCCAAATATGCTGTGAAGCGTGCGAACGCAAGGGTCTGCAACAGAAATCGTGCAACAACTCGCCGGTAACGTGGCACACCCCTAAGCGGCGCGTCAAGCGCCCGTGTCCTTGATCGTCGCAACTCGTCCGTATTGAAAAAGAACTGCGCCCTTAATCAGCGCGCCCAGTAAAACACGGCCGGAACAAAAAAACGGCGGCCTATGAAGACCGCCGTTTCCGAATAAACCTGAAAGACAGGATTACTTAACTTCGACTTCCGCGCCAGCTGCTTCCAGCTTGCCCTTAACGTCTTCTGCTTCTTCTTTAGAGACGCCTTCTTTGACAGCTTTGCCGCCAGCTTCAACGAGCTCTTTAGCTTCTTTCAGGCCGAGACCTGTGATCGCGCGAACTTCTTTGATCACGTTGATCTTAGAAGCGCCTGCAGCTTTCAGAATTACGTCGAATTCTGTTTGCTCTTCAGCAGATGCGCCACCAGCGTCGCCGCCAGCTGCAACCATTACTGCGCCGCCAGCTGCTGGCTCGATACCATACTCATCTTTGAGGATAGTTTTCAGTTCTTGTGCTTCGAGAAGTGTAAGACCAACGATCTCTTCAGCAAGTTTTTTCAGATCAGCCATTTTAGACTCTTTCCGTTATTAAGATGTGTTCCAACGTGCGTTTTGTAACCACACGCCAGTCTTCATGTTGTTTAGGCCGCGGCCTTGTCCTCGATAGTGGACAAGATGCCCGCGATGTTGCTTGCAGGTGCGCCAAGTGCACCGGCGATGTTGGAAGCTGGTGCCCCGATGCAGCCAACGATAGAAGCAATAAGCTCGTCGCGGGATGGCATCTTAGACACGGCTGTAACACCGGCACGGTCCAGAGCGTTCTCACCCATTGCGCCACCAAGAATTACGAAATTCTTGTTATCTTTGGCGAAATCTTCGGCCACTTTCGCTGCTGCGACAGGGTCCTCAGAGTAGGTTAGAACGGTCATACCCGAAAGGTGGTCGGCAATGCTTGCGCATGGCTTTCCCTCAAGGGCGATCTTGGCGAGCCTGTTTTTGGCAACACGCACAGAACCACCTGCTTCGCTTGCGCGGGCACGTAGGTCTTGCATCTCAACAACTGTAAGACCGGCGTAGTGGGCTACCACAACGACGCCAGAGCTTTCAAAGATTTGGCCGAGTTCGTCGACCAACTGTTCTTTTTGTGCTCTATCCACAGTTTCACTCCAAATGTGGGGATTATCTCCCCGGCTCAGTTTAGCGTCAGCCTTTCGAATGAAAGACATCAGCGTTCGGGTCCAATAGAGGGTCCCGAGTTGATCGCCCGAGGTACTAAACCTCGAAATTCTCGTCTCGTTCCCCATCTCAGGAAGGAATTATGAAGGTCTCCCCTCACCCTCCGTCTCGGACAGGACGGGGCCAAAGTTTAGCAGCCCCGCCATTAAGTGCGCGTCCCGAAGGGCGCGTCACAAAATTTCTTTATTCTTCAACCGCAGTTGAGACGTCGATGGATACGCTTGGGCCCATTGTAGAAGAGATGTTGATCTTCTTCATGTAGGCACCTTTTGCACCAGATGGACGCGCTTTTGCGACCGCACCGATGAAGGCTTTGACGTTTTCAACCAGCTTGGCTTCGTCGAAAGACGCTTTACCAACACCAGCATGAACAACACCAGCTTTTTCAGCTTTGAACTGAACTTCGCCGCCTTTAGCCGCTTTAACAGCTGCTTCAACGTCCATTGTCACTGTGCCAACTTTTGGGTTTGGCATCAGGTTGCGTGGGCCAAGTACTTTACCCAAACGACCAACAACAGGCATCATGTCAGGTGTCGCGATGCAACGATCGAATTCGATCTTACCGCCCTGAACGATTTCCATCAGGTCTTCTGCACCAACGATGTCTGCGCCAGCTGCTTGAGCTTCTTCAGCTTTCGGGCCGCGAGCAAAGACAGCAACGCGAACGTTTTTGCCTGTGCCGTTTGGCAGACCGATAACGCCACGAACCATTTGGTCCGCATGACGTGGGTCAACGCCCAATGCCATAGCGATGTCGATTGTTTCGTCGAATTTTGCAGATGCGTTGCCTTTTACAAGAGCAACAGCTGCTTCAACTGTAAGGTTTTCTTGACCTTCGAATGCCGCACGCGCTGCGGTGAAACGCTTACCAAATTTAGCCATTACTTCACCTCAATGCCCATAGAACGGGCAGAGCCCAGAATAATTTGCATCGCCGCTTCTTCGTCGTTTGCGTTCAGGTCTTTCATTTTCGCCGCAGCGATTTCACGAACCTGAGCAACAGTCACGGAGCCAACGATCTCACGACCTGGCAGTTTTGCGCCGGATGAAAGCTTTGCTGCTTTCTTCAGGAAGTAGGACGCTGGTGGCGTCTTGATGTCCATGGAGAAGGACTTGTCCTGATAATATGTAATCACGGTTGGGCAAGGAGCGCCTGGCTCCAAGTCAGCTGTCTTAGCGTTGAACGCTTTACAGAATTCCATGATGTTGATGCCGCGTTGACCCAATGCTGGACCTACGGGCGGGGATGGGTTTGCTTTACCTGCAGGAACCTGCAGTTTCATCGTGCCAGCGAGCTTCTTAGCCATGTGGCCTCTCCTATTACAACGTCCCTTGGGTCGCGACCCTCAGAACTTGGCGTTGATGTGGTCCGGATTGCAAAGCGCGCTCTGCTCCCCTCCCACACGAAAGACCGTCCTTTAACAGACGGTTGAGCGCGTCGCGTACACCCGAACGGGTCGCTATTCAAGACTCTTTCGACTCTGATTTGGTGCATTTTGGGGCGCAGGCCTGAAATACACCCTAATCGGATGTGGGTGCATACCTTCAAAACACAGCGCCTGAAACGAAAAATGCGGGCTAATTGCCCGCATTCTAAGAGTTTTCTCAAGATTTTTGCCCGTTAGAGGGCAAATCCATCAATCGATGATGACATCAAAATCGATACGGCTGCCATTGTTCTCAGCCGTCGCCTTGGAACGGGAAGGAGCCGCGATAATGATCTTGCCCGAATCGATGCCCTTGCTGACCAACATTGCCATCATCGTTTGTGCACGAAGACGACCAGTACCCGGCGTTTCACCTGTACGTTTAGGATCAGAGTGCTGACCAATCACGCGAAGACGCGCATTTGGGCAATTAGAGGCCATTTCAGCGAGACGGAGCGCTTGGTTCACCTCATCCTGCTTGGCCGCTACAGAACGCGGGCGGTAGAAGATCTTCGTCGCAAGAATTTCGCGCTGCAGGTCTTTCACGCAAGACGCAGAGGCCCATTCGCTCGGGCTCAATTGAGAACGCTTCGCTGCGCGCGCGCTGTCTGTCTCAACAACAACAAACTCAACGCGACGATCGTAGTGTGCAGGCGACAGCGGACCAGTCACATTAGACGGGCGAGAACTTCCAAGCCCTTCCGCCAAGAAGTTACGCGTATCGAGGCCGGAAGCACCTAGACGCTGGATAATGTGCTGGGCACGCTCTTTGCTCAAACGCAGGTTAACTGCTGGATTACCTGATGGATCAGAGTGACCTTCAACGATCACTTGGACGCCATCACAATCCTGAAGCAATGTGCCAATCAAACGCGCTTGCTCCATGCCGAGCTCATCCTCGGTCAACCCACCTGCTGGGAAATAGACACGTGCTTGCTCTGCAAGCGAACGCAAATCGCCGACACAAGCGTTATGTGCATCGAGGTTCGCTTGAGCATTCGCAAAGAACTCAATGGCGCTTTCAGTATCTTGTGTAACTGGCGCGACCGTTGGCGTCGGTTCAACAACTGCCACGACCGGCTCAGGTTGGCGGGTTTGCAAAACTGCTTGGCCCAGCTCTTCTGCTTGTTCAGGATTAAGAACCTGCAAGGATGTTTCCGTGACATTGCCTAAGCGTGTCACCACATCTTGTTGGTTCGCGGCGAAATCTACTGGCTGCGAAGGCGCAGTTTGCGTCGCTGCTACACTATAAGGTAGCTGCTCCGTTTGTTGCGCGGCGGTTTCATCAGATGAACGATCAAAATAGCCTGATGCCGCGAAGACTAACGCAGCCGAAGGTGCAGCCCACGGCAAATGGGTTTTCAGAAGCTGAACAATCATGTTTCCCCCAAGGATTTATGCGCGGCTTTGACAGATACCGCTTTATGTTGTGCTCGTACCTACAAAATCGCCTGATTTAGGGGGCTCCGTCAACAACTGATTCGAGGAAACTCGACAAAAAGGGCTCAATACTTCAGCAGAGTGCGCTTTTTTTGATGCAACCAGGTACGTATAGCCGCCAATCAACAAAAAAACGCGCCGAGAGCTGGTCTCGGCACGTTTTAAGCAATCTTTAGATACTGGAAAACAGGTTAGCTGACCTGCTTTGTCACCTGCATAAATTCGAGTTCAACCGGTGTTTCACGGCCAAAGATGGATACAGTCACTTTCAAGCGCTGGTTCTCATCGTCGACTTCCTCGACCATTCCGTCAAAGTCTTCAAACGGACCATCATTCACCTTCACGCGCTCACCCACTTCGAAGTGGATCAATGTACGCGGCGCTTCTTCACCCTCAGCGACACGGCCAAGGATCGCCTGCACTTCTGCATCACGCATCGGCATAGGACGCCCTTGCGGACCAAGGAAGCCGGTCACGCGGTTGATGGAGCTGATCAAGTGATACCCTTGGTCTGACATTTCCATGCGAACCAGAACGTAGCCAGGCATGAAACGACGTTCAGACGTCACTTTCTTACCGCGACGTACTTCGATCACTTCTTCGGTCGGAACCAATACTTCTTCGATCTCGTTCTCAAGACCATTCTCAAGAGCTGAAGTTCTGATTTGTTCTGCAATCTTCTTTTCGAAGTTAGAAAGAACACTTACCGAATACCAACGCTTCGCCATCAGCCCATTATCCTTGTCTGAACCATTTGGTTCGAATTATCTCATTTACCCTTGGCCTGTCTGTCAGTTCTCACCAGCAGTCAAACAACGATTGGCACAAGGTTTGATTCTCGATGCGCCAATTGGGGGAAGTCTGTGCGCAATACCCCCGCCGCGATAGCAATTCAAGGGCTTGCAATTAAAATCACCCCAAGCTGCAGGGGCAATTCACAGGCTCGGTTAACCGAACATTCCCAAAATGCTCGTCAATCCAGAACGGATGATCAAATCGATCAACGCAAAGAAAACAGCTGTGAGCGCAGCCATGATAAAGACCATGACTGTGGTCAACATCACTTCACGGCGTGTCGGCCAAACAACTTTGGAGACTTCGGAGCGAACTTGCTGAACATATTGAAGCGGGTTGGTGCGAGCCATCATCGGTCTTTCATCATACGAGGTTAGAGTGCCACATACGCTTTGATCGCTGTGGTTTCAAGATGGGTTTACAGGAGTACAGAAATCCGTGCTGTTTGGTCCACAAAAATTGCAAGGAGCGCTCGAGATCTGAGGCACCTGTCACCCTGCTATTTTCCCCATTTCAAAACCAAGGGATCGAGTGGAGCAATAAGACTTATCAAACGCTCGCGGATTTTAGGGTCCAGCAGTGGAATTGGGTGGCGACAAAACTCGGACTTTATCACACCGCCTTCGACCATCGCCGCTTTACAAGACTGCCACCCGCATTGTCGATTTTCATGATTAATCGCCATTGCGACGCGCCCGTAAGCCTCTGTTGCGGCCTCAATACGACCAGCCGAATAATGCGAAATTACAGGTTTGATCTGATCCACGATCATACCGGAAGTCATTGACCCCGTCGCGCCTGCATCAAGATCCGCTAAAAGCGTGATCCCCTCTTCCCCGTCGAAGGGCGCTTCAATCGCCTCGCCTCCTTGTTGGATCAAGGCGCGTATCTTATTCGCAGCCCTTGGACATTCGATCTTAAAAAGCTTCACCATCTCAAGTTCTTGAGCCATTTGAACCAAGAGAGGTACAGGGAGCTCCACACCAGACAGCGGCGCATCTTGCACCATGATCGGTATGCCAACTTCATTCACAGCTTGAAATTGCTCAAACGTTTGCTGCACGGTGCCTTTCAAGAGCGCCCCGTGATAGGGCGGCATCATCATCACAATATCAGCGCCGAGGCTTTTTGCGAAGCGCGCGCGCTCGACCGCAATCTGCGTCGCAAAATGGCTAACGGTCACGATGACGGGAACGCGCCCTGCAATGTGCTCTATCGACAACCTTGTCAGAATTTCACGCTCTTCGTCAGAGATCAAAAACTGCTCAGAGAAATTTGCAAGAACGCAAATCCCATCTGCGCCTTGATCCACCAAACAATCGAGAACTCTCTTCATCCCAGCTAAATCAAGCGTGCCATCCGAATGAAACGGTGTAGGCGCAACGGGCCAAATACCCTGATATTTATTGATCACTTGGAAAGTCTCCTGAGAGAAAGGCTTCAAATCCCGAGCGATACTAACCCTTAAATCAGAATAACAAAGAAGAAATAGTTCAACCTAACGCATGTCTTGCGAACCACTGCGGCTCGGCCGAAGCCGCGCTACATCGTCGGAACGAACATGTGTTGGATGATTGGCAGGGGCTGAGGGACTCGAACCCACGACCCTCGGTTTTGGAGACCGATGCTCTACCAACTGAGCTAAACCCCTAAAGCCACGGCACGTTTACGGCGCGCGCTTATCCTTTGCAAGAGGCAAATGCCATTATTCCAAAGCTATTGCGCAACCTGTTCCAATGCGTCGATATCTGCACCGCAGATCTCAGTTTCGTGACGCAAAATTTTATCAATCGGCCAGTCCCACCACGATATGCGCTTGAGCCGCGAAATCTGTTGATCGCTAAACCGTTGGCGAACTTTCTGCGCAGGGTTGCCGACCACGATATGATAATCTGGTATGTCACCTGCAACGACGGCCCCTGCCCCAACGATGACCCCGTCCCCCAAGGTAGCGCCCGGTAGAATCGTTGCGCCCGCGCCAATCCAGCAATCATGTCCGACGATCGTGTCACGCCCACCTTCTGGGATTGAAGGGCGCCCTTGCAGGGGCCCGTCATCGAAAATCGCAAAAGGATAGCTGGAAATTCCATCATAGCGATGATTGGCTGAAGCGGTGATGAATTGCACGCCGTTTGCTATTTGGCAAAACTTTCCGATCTTCAGCTTTTCCGGTGAAGAGTCGTAGAGATAAGGCGCTAAATGCGCGGCCCAATCTTCGGGAGGTTGATGCGCAGAAGCATATGTATAAGCGCCAACCTCAAATCGCGCATGCTGCACGGCCGCTGCAAGAAAAACAGTTCCTTGATGCGAGGTGCCGTCTGGCAATCGAACCGGGTTTCGTGTCGTCGGTGCAGGGTATTTAGTCATTCTTTACGCAAACCCTATTTTAATCGAAAGGCGATTTCGGTTTCACCACTCAAGTTCAAATCGTTCAACGCCCCGATCTTCCAAGCTCCTACTTTGTCGAGAAGCGTTTGCATCGCGATATTGCTTTGTTCGGTCGTCGTGAAAAGCCGAGTATAGCGTTCATCCTGTTGCGCATTGAGGAGCAATGCCGAACCGACACCTGTTCGTCGATAGACAGACCCGACGCATAAAGACGTCAAGCATGGCCATCCAAGAAAACAAGACGGGTCAACGCGCGCATACCCTGTGATGTTTTGATCTGCTGCTTCTGCAACTGTCAGTAACCCAGATTGCAAATCAAGGCGCCGATCTCCCAAGAATTCATCCATCTCTTGAATTAACGGGAAATCATCAAATCTTGCAGGGCGCAGGTTTATCATACCCTATTTGCCAACTTTTCAAGAGTGAGAGCAACATCGAAATGTAGTGTGCGTGGTATCACGCACCTTACGCGGTTTGGGCTCTGTAAAAGAAAAGCGGCACCCAGATTGCTCTGGATGCCGCCTTATCTTTTAGCACTGCCCTCTCCCAGATTGGAGAGATGTGGGGCCTTGCAGTTTTTAGCGCGCTAAAAACAAGCTTCTCCCCACCGGTTTACGTCCGCGAAGCGGTCGTAAACTTACTCAGTGATCGAGGACACAACGCCCGCGCCAACTGTACGGCCGCCTTCGCGGATCGCGAAGCGCAAGCCTTGCTCCATCGCGATTGGTGCGATCAGCTCAACGTTGAACTTCAAGTTGTCGCCTGGCATCACCATTTCTGTACCCGCTGGCAGCTCAACTGTGCCCGTAACGTCTGTTGTACGGAAGTAGAACTGTGGACGGTAGTTCGCGAAGAATGGTGTGTGACGACCGCCTTCTTCTTTTGTCAGAATGTAGGCTTCTGCTTCGAACTTTGTGTGTGGTGCAACGGACTTAGGCGCGCACAAGATCTGGCCACGCTCAACGCCATCACGGTCGATACCACGCAGAAGTGCGCCAACGTTGTCGCCTGCTTCACCGCGATCAAGCAGCTTGCGGAACATTTCAACACCAGTACATGTCGTTTTGGACGTGTCGCGGATACCAACGATTTCGATTTCGTCGCCAACGTTCAGAACGCCGCGCTCGATACGACCTGTTACAACTGTACCACGGCCAGAGATCGAGAACACGTCTTCGATTGGCATCAGGAACGGCTGGTCAACAGCACGCGCTGGCGTTGGGATGTACTCATCAACAGCTGCCAAAAGCTTCGCGATGGACTCTTTGCCGATTTCGTCGTCACGGTCTTCCAGAGCCGCCAGCGCAGAGCCTGCAACAACAGGGATATCGTCGCCTGGATACTCGTAAGAGGACAGAAGCTCACGGATTTCCATTTCAACCAATTCGAGCAACTCTTCGTCGTCGACTTGGTCAACTTTGTTCATGTAAACAACCATGTACGGGATGCCAACCTGACGGCCGAGCAGGATGTGCTCACGCGTCTGTGGCATTGGGCCGTCTGCTGCGTTCACAACCAAGATCGCGCCGTCCATTTGCGCCGCGCCTGTGATCATGTTTTTCACGTAGTCCGCGTGACCTGGGCAGTCAACGTGCGCGTAGTGGCGTGTCTCTGTTTCGTACTCAACGTGCGCTGTAGAGATCGTGATACCACGTGCTTTTTCTTCCGGCGCGCCATCGATTTCGTCATACGCTTGGAAATCACCGAATTGCTTCGTGATCGCCGCTGTCAATGTCGTCTTGCCGTGGTCAACGTGGCCGATTGTACCGATGTTGACGTGCGGTTTCGTGCGTTCAAACTTTTCCTTAGCCATCTTGGCGCCTCATAGATTGGGGGGTCCCCAGCGGACCCAAATTTCTCTGCCGCGCACATATTGGCTTCGCGCGCAAAAATCAAGCGTCAGTTACATAGTGCTGTCGCAGTTTATTCGACAACCGCTTCCGCAGCCTCGGTTGCCGTTTCCACAGCCTCATCTACCACTTCGGTCGCAGCTTCGGTTTCTGCAGTCGGGACGGCGGTTTCCTCAGCCTCTGTCACTGCGACCTCAGTCGCGGCAGCAGCTTCTTCTGCTTGCGCCTTTGCCGTTTCTGGACGGCGCTTAAACCATTGTTCGGAGCGATGCTGGCGAGTGATCCAGCGCTGAATGAGCTTTGCGCCGTTTTCAGCCAACGTCGCCATCTGCTCATCTGCTGTTTTTGTGAGCCCTGAGCCGACGATGGTATCGCCATCAAGCGATTCGAGCACAGTAATTTGCTCTGGTTCTGAATTCAGTTTCTTACCGGCCGCATCGTCCCAAACTGTCAGCTTCAAAATGAGGACTGATTTCGGTGACAAGACAACTGGCAAACCTGGTTGTGCGAGAACATATCCCTCAAGCGAAAGACCAAAGTGATAAAGTTGATCGCCATCATAACGTGCAAAGCGATCATCGATGGCCTTTTCCATCGCGGCAATCCATTCCTCTTTTGAGGCTTCGCGAGACGCAGGTCCTTTCACCAGATTAGGTGCTACAACGATGTTGTGACCCAAGGCAAATTCACCAATTGGAGATGGTGTTGCGGACAAATCGTTGATGTCTTCGCAGGCACTTAGCCCCAAGAGCAGGACAAGTAAGGCACAGAATCGGTACATGGATTAACCCCTTTAGCAGCCGCGCCGTGCTACCGCAGCGCAGCCCTAAGATCAATCACAGCGTCAGGTAAATCGATTATCACGTGGGAAACCGCGCGGCGCCATGCGACCCGTTCCAGCGCGCTTACCTTGCCATTCGCTCAATTCTGTTTCGGTGCGCGTACGCCCCGCAGGATCAAGCCAGGACAGACCCTCGCTCAGCGTAAAGGTGGTGACATCAGACATGCCCCCGTCCTTATACTTCTGCAAACGTACGCCTTTGCCACGTCCCATTTCGGGCAGTTCCTCAAGCGCAAAGACCAACACCTTACGGTTCTCGCCAACCACTGCAACGCTATCTCCGCTCACAGGCTTACAGGTGAGCGCGCGTGTTTCGCCGCGCACGTTCAAGACTTGTTTCCCAGAACGGGTCTGCGCGACGACGTCGTCTTCGGGCACGATGAAGCCATCCCCTGCAGAGGATGCAACAACGAGTTTGCGGCCCGGTTTATGGATGAACAGATCGACGATCTCCGCCTCGTTCGGTAAATCAACCATCAATCTAAGCGGCTCGCCCATTCCACGCCCGCCGGGCAAATTGGCGGCGGATACAGTATAGAACCGCCCGTTTGAGCCAAATACAAGCAAGCGATC
>NZ_JBDWVM010000079.1:0-4488 GCF_039984035.1 Planktotalea sp.
GCACTGGCGGGGCGATTATGAGCAATCCGCGCCCACATCTGGTCTTGCTCGGCGGCGATGCTGGCCCGTCGGGCGTGCCGCGCCACATCGAACAAATGTGTCAGGCCCTCACAAATGACCCGGCCCAAAACTACCGGATCACCGTTATTTCCGAACCCGACGAAGGCGGCTACAGCTTTGCCAAAGGCCTTGGCGTCACCCATGTCGGACTACCCGCGCTGTCCAGTTCGTTGAACCCGTTCAAGGTTTTCAAAGGATGGCGTGCCCTGCATGGCGCACTGCGGCGCGATCCTCCCGATGTTATCTGGGCCCAAGCCCGCTTGCCTGTCCTTTTGTCACGCCTTCTACCTCGTTTCGGCGCGCCTTTACTCATAACATTTCATGGCAGCCCCTTTCTGGGACGGTCCCGAAAAAGCGCCCGTGTCATGCGCGCCATTGAGACCTTGTTGCTACGCGCAACAGCGCCGCTCGACATTGTGTTTCTGTCAGAACTGGACCGCCAAAGCTTTGACGGCCTACCGCTCGCGCGTCACAGATGCCACACCATTCCTAACGTCGCCTCGACGCTCGATTTTCCGCCCGTTGCGCCCTCCGATGATCTGCGACTGGTCATGACAACGCGCGATAGCCCACAAAAAAACCTTGATGCAGCGGCCCGTATCTTTGGCGCGCTGCCCGAAAAAACCTGCCTGACCTTGCTGGGCACTGGTACAGATTCAGCGGCGCTCAAAGCCAGGTTTGCGAAAATACTCCCGCCAGCGGCACTGGCCCGCGTCACATTTCAAGGGCCGGTTTCCGACGTCACGCCCGAGCTGCGCCGCGCACATGGCTATCTCATGACCTCGCACTACGAGGGCATGTCGCTCGGCGCGCTCGAAGCATTCGCATCAGGCTTGCCAATCTTTATGCCAGATATCGGCGGGAGCCGCGAAATTCTCTCTGCGCATCCCTTGGCCGCGATGATTGATCCACGCGATCCAATTCAGGCGGCAGGTATCATGATACCTAAACTGCACAGCTATCAAAACGATCCTATCGCGCATTCCAACACAATAAGCGCGGCATATAACGCCCACTTTTCGCCCAAAGTCTGGTCCAAACAAATCAAGGACTTGCTGGAAAGCACAATCTCTGGTCAAAGCCAACGAAGGTCATTAGATTAAGTATATTATTAGATTTCGGTGGAAAATTCGTTGAACAAGAAGCTATCCGAACCTGAAACGGCAAAAGTCGTGCGACCCGACGAAAAACCGCAAGCACGTCAGAACGCCACGAAGAATGCCGTAAAAACCGACGCTAAAGAGCCCGCAAAAAATGCGGCCCAAAAGGCGCGCGAAGAACGCATTGAAATGGTCACCAAGGTTGAAGACCTGAAAAAGGCGCGGCTTCAAAAGCAAATCGATCTTCTCGAAGCCGAAAACAAAGCAACTCAAGCCAAAATCGCCGCTGCAAATCAAGCGGCAAAGGCTCCTGCGCAAAAAACGCCTCCGCCGCCAGCAGCGCCAAAAGCACCTAATGGCCCACAAAACGCAGGCCCGGCAGGCGGTGCAAACGCGGCACCACGCATTCCTCCCGCCAAGCCTGCAACCATGCGCGGGCGCCATTACTTCATCTTGTTTACGTTCATGCTGGTTTTCGTGCTGCCGACCGCGGGCGTTGGCTGGTACATGTATGAACGAGCGACCGATCGATATGTGTCTTACATGGGATTCTCGGTCCGCACCGAGGAAACAGGCTCTGCTTTTGAGCTGCTCGGCGGCGTCGCTGAACTCTCCGGCTCGTCCTCATCGGACACGGATATCCTCTATCAATTCATTGAGAGCCAGCAATTGGTTGCTGCGGTGAATGAACGTCTGGATCTCGAAAAACTTTGGCTCCATCCCAATGTAGAATACGATCCTGTCTTCGCCTATGAACCCGGCGGCACTATCGAGGATATCACCGATTATTGGAACACGATGGTCGATGTCTTTGCGGACAGCGGCACCAGTTTGATTGATTTACAGGTGCAAGCCTTCACGCCTGAAGACGCGCAGTTGATCGCGATGACGATCTTCGACGAAAGCCTTCAAATGATTAACCGCTTGAGCGCAATCGCCCGGGAAGATGGCACGCAATATGCACGCGACGAGCTCACTCAAACAGTTGAGCGCCTCAAAGAGGCACGCACCGCGCTGACACGTTTCCGAAATCGCACCCAGATTATCGACCCTTCTGCCAGCATCACGAGCCAGTTGGGCATCCTGACCTCCTTGCAGTCCGAGCTCGCACAAACACTCATCGACTTTGACCTCTTGAAGCGCACGACCACTGAAAACGATCCGCGCTTAAAACAAGTCCGTCAACGGATCACGGTGATTGAAGAGCGTATCGCAGAAGAGCAGACCAAATTTGGCCAAGGCTCGTCAGCGACGGACGAAGATGACAATGCATTTGCCGATCTCATCGGAGAATACGAAATTCTCGCTGTTGATCTGGAGTTTGCCGAAACATCCTACAAAGCAGCCCAAGCCGCGTTAGATGCAGCGATTAATGAATCGCGTCGCCAAAGCCGCTATTTGGCGGCTCATATCCAGCCAACTCTACCAGAGTCTGCTGAAAAACCCGAACGCCTACTGACCACACTCTTTTTCAGTCTGTTTGCGTTTCTCGCTTGGGCCATCTTGCTTTTGACCGGCTATTCGTTCCGCGATCGACGGTAGGGCGTTGCCATGATCGTGCTTCGAAACTTGACCAAGACCTTTTACACCAATGGTGTGCGCAAAACGGTCGCAAACAACATCAACTTCACCTTTCCAACAGGTGTCTCTGTTGGTTTGATGGGGCGCAACGGCGCGGGAAAATCAACGCTTTTGCAGCTGCTGGCGGGCACCACTGAACCCACATCCGGCGAGGTGCTGACAACCGGATCAATTTCCTTTCCCGTCGGCATTGCGAGTTCGATGCATCCCCACCTCTCTGGCGCGCAGAACACGCGTTTCGTTGCCCGAATTTACGGTGTCGACACAGATGCGCTTGTAGAATTCGTGCGTGATTTCGCTGAGATTGGCCATCATTTCGATGTGCCCGTGCGCACCTATTCCTCGGGCATGCGCAGCCGCATCAGCTTTGGGATCAATATGGGGCTAAAGTTTGATACGTATCTGATCGACGAAGTGACCGCCGTTGGTGATGCAAATTTCATCCAGAAAAGCCGTGATGTCTTTAACGAACGCATGAGAAGCTCTGGCGCCATTTTTGTCAGCCACTCGGTCGGTCAAATGCGCCAGATGTGCAACGCCGGCGCTATTTTGGAAAACGGAACACTGACCTACTTTGAAGACATCGAAGAAGCCATCGCGCAGCACGAACATAATATGTCAAAGGGACTCAAATGAATCTCCCTTTACATAATCGGGCATCGCAATCATGACGCAACCCGCTCCACCGCTGGAACCCAAGTCACAAGCCGCCTCGCCCGAGTCTCTGCGGCGCGTTAACAATATTCCCTCCTTTGGGTCCATCCGCACGATTTACGCGCTGATCTTACGGGAAATGTCGACAACGTATGGACGGTCACCGGGGGGCTATATTTGGGCCATCGCAGAACCTGTGCTGGCGATTGGCGTTATGGTGGCGATTTTTTCAGCTGGCTTTCGCTCCCCCCGATTAGGGACGAACTTTCCGATCTTTTATGCATCGGGCTTTCTGGTCTTTTTCTGCTACAGCAATCCAGCAAATGTTGTGTCCCAAGCCGTCAATTTCTCGAGGCAATTGTTGGCCTATCCGCGCGTCACCTATCTAGACGCGATCGTCGCAAGATTTGTACTCGCACTGCTCACCCAACTTCTCGTCTCATATATTATTTTCCTCATCATTCTGATGACGATGGACACACGGACAGTCTTGCAGCTGACGTATTTACTGTCTGCCTACTCTATGGCCGCGACTTTGGCGTTAGGTATCGGCGTTCTAAACTGCGTTCTCATTTCGCGTTACCCATTCTGGCAACCTATTTGGAGCGTCATCAACCGACCACTTGTCTTGATTTCAGGGGTGATCTTTATCCCAGAGTCCATCCCTCAACCCTATCGGGACTACCTATCGTGGAACCCGTTGGTGCATGTGGTCAGCGAAGCGCGCAAAGCGTTTTACCCGACCTATACAGCGGATTACATTTCGCACACCTATGTCTATTCCATTGCTCTGGTGTGCCTGGTGGTCGGCCTGTCTTTGTTGCGCC
Organism: Planktotalea sp.; assembly: GCF_039984035.1. Lineage (GTDB taxonomy): Bacteria > Pseudomonadota > Alphaproteobacteria > Rhodobacterales > Rhodobacteraceae > Planktotalea. The sequence goes on from NZ_JBDWVM010000079.1 coordinate 4,223, forward strand.
GCACATTCCGCGACAGCATGGAACGCTAATCACACAATATCGATTAGGTTCGTGAGCGATTGAATATTCACAAGGTTGTTGAGCATCAGAGTATCGGTGCCAAAATCGAATAGAATGCCATCGCTCACAACTTCCGCATAACTAAGGGCGCTTGCCACATCGGCGCTCGCACCGCCCAATAGATCAGCGTCCAACGCCAGTCGATCTGTCAGCAGTGCGAAATCTGTGATGACATCATCGCCCTCATTGAACACGAACACATCGCG
>NZ_JBDWVM010000080.1:0-5490 GCF_039984035.1 Planktotalea sp.
AGTTGGCGCGGGCGTTGTGTCCTCGATCACTGAGTAAGTTTACGACCGCTTCGCGGACGTAAACCGGTGGGGAGAAGCTTGTTTTTAGCGCGCTAAAAACTACTAGGCCCCACACCTCTCCAATCTGGGAGAGGGCAGTGCTACAAGATCAAGCGGCATCCAGAGCAATCTGGGTGCCGCTTTTCTTTTACAGAGCCCAAACCGCGTAAGGTGCGTGATAACACGCACACTACCAATCAGAAGGTTGCGAATTTCGCTTTGAGAAGCGCTTCGTTATATTCGTCTTTACACTTGCTGTCGTACACGATGCCGCCACCCACATTGAAAACCGCGCGCCCATTTTTGCAACTGAGCGTTCGAATTGCGACGTTGAATTCCATTGATCCATCCGGTGCGATCCACCCGATCGATCCACAGTAGATACCGCGGGCGCGGCGTTCCAATTGGTTAAGGATACGCATGGCCATGATCTTTGGTGCACCAGTGATCGAACCACAGGGAAATAGCGCCTCAAATATCGTATAGAGCGACGTATCTTCTTTTAGCTTTGCTTGGATTGTTGATGTCATTTGATGAACAGTCGCATAGCTCTCAATGGAAAAGAGGTCAGGCACCTTAACGCTTCCTACCTGCGAAATGCGGCTCAGATCATTGCGAAGCAGGTCCACGATCATAAGGTTCTCGGCTTGGTTCTTCTCGGAGCTACGCAACCACTCCGCATTTTCATAATCTCGGGTCGGGTCTTGATCCCTAGCGATCGTACCCTTCATGGGGCGCGCCGTTAACAGTCCCTCTGAGGAGCAGCTGAAGAACAATTCTGGAGAACGGGACAGGATTTGAGCTTCGCCCAGATCAACAAGGGCGCCAAATGGTACGGCTTGGCGTCGTTTCAGAGTTTCATATAGCGCTTTTGCGGAACCTTCGAACTTGGCTTCAATCGAGAAGGTCAGATTGGCTTGGTAAATGTCGCCTGCCTCTATGTGAGATTTCACTTGGTTAAAGGCCAACGTGTAGCGTTCAAGGTCCCACATTGCTTGAGGATCACTCAACCGCGACGGGGCCTTTTCCATTTCGACAAGGTGTTCAGGGCTTTGAAAAACGCCGAACTTGAGCAAAGGGGCAGAGCGTTCTTTGGGGAGCAAAGGCAGAAGTTTTTGGGAAAACACATAGCCAAGCTCATAGCTCGCAAAACCGGCAAGCCAATAGCCGTTGTCTTGCGCGCGCTGCATTGCATCGAAGGCAGCAGGGACCTCTACGGGGCTGTTGGCCACGATTATGAATTCTGGATCGACAAATTGGCTGCCGGTTATAAGCGGGCCATGGTCGAATAAAACGCTGTATGTCACTGTCGTTTCAGAAGTCCGCAGCGACACGCAAATCGCGCAGAGGGCGGACGACGTCGATGGCATCTTGGTAGATCGGATCGGCCTTGTACGCGTCAAAAGCAGCCTGATCTTTGAACTCCGCATAGACCACCACATCCACGTCGTTCGCAATCTGGTCTTGTTGCTTGTTTTTACGCACCTCAAAAACCTCTGAGTGAGGGATGCCCGCCAACAATTCCAATCCAGAAATGATCGCTGGCACGTCAGATTTGTCCTTGGCGCTGAAGAATACGACGTGGCGAATATTTGAACGAGTTGTCATAGTGGGGGAACTTTCCATTTAGCCTCGAACAGGCAGCTAATTTTCGCCTATTTAGTTCATGCACTGTGGGGCAGCAAGGCTGAGCCGCGGACTTGTGATACTGTTTAACTGCGACACTTCATGCCTACACCGCGTTACTCGCAGGGTGCGAGATACCACGCATCTTACCGCTTAGATGGCACCGGCGGTGTTGACGAAAGTGCGCTGGAATAACGCTTGCAAGTTGATGAGGGCTCAAGTCTTCTGAGGATTACTAAGCGAGTGTAGAGTGGAAAGAGGTTGGCATATGTCGTTGCGACGCGCGGTGTTGAAATTTGGTGCGATACTCACGCTGGCCTTTCCTAATTTGGCGAATGCGCAAGGCACTGCTGTTCCTACTTGGCTGCAACATCACGTTGGATACGAGGATGGCAAGATCGCGCCAATCGTTTTATCGCGCGCGCGCGCGCTACATCAGGACAAGGTGCGCCGCGGCAAGGTTCGCAATTCTTGTTATTTGGCTATGGATGCAACTCGGCCAAGCACAGCGCCTGATGGTACGCCATCGCGGCGATTTTATACGATTTGCGAAAATACGCGCATCTTTCGAGCCAGTTCATCTGGATATGGCAACGGACGCAAGCTCGCACGCGCCAATTTTTCTAATGGTCGAACCTGCGCTAAGAATTTCAGCAATGCGGAAGGCTCCAAGCTGACCATGGGCGGGGCCTATGTGACGGCTGAAAGCCGAACGTCGTTCAAAGGGATGTATCGAGAAGGTTCGCAGATTAAGCCTTTCTATAGGACCTTTCTGCTTTTCGACGGGGAGAAAGAAACCCGCAATGCACGAGAGCGTGCGATTGGGGGGCATCAAGCGATGTTCTTGAAATGGCAATGCCGGATGAAGATGCCTCAAAGTCGCCACGCAGATGAAAATGGCTACGTGCCATTTGGTCGACTGGTCGATTACACCAGCGGGCGCAGCAATGGCTGTACCACTTGGTCGAGCGAGGAGACCGCAGAGATCCTTCAACGCGTAAACGGCAATCCCACGACGCTCTACATCTACCCTGAATCGCGCGATATCAACGCGGTTGCGCAGGTGGCGAGGGCAGGTGGTTCTCCGGCGCAGCAGGGGCTTTATTGGAATGCTACTTGCCTAAAAGAGATTGGCGCGCCGCGTTTTTGGCCAAAGCGCGAGTTGCAACCCGTGATCAATCGATGGCGACAGTCTTTACCCAAACAAGCGCCGCGAGAGTTGCCGATTTGTAAGTGAGCCACCGCGCCCGCCCCGCGGGGGCGGTTCGGGCGTTGCCCAATCTTTGATTGAGCATTCAAGTCTGTGCAAAAACTCGATAATCGCTCTCGAGCTGAGGCTAGGTTATGCAATGTGTTAGAGAGAAACCGCTCTTTACAAACGTCTTCTAAGAAACTGGGTAAAACCAACCGGCCTTGCTAATCCCTTCATAATTGATTTGAGTAAATGTCTATTCGAGCATGCTCGCAAAGATAAACGGCCTCTTGCCAACTCCTGCGACTCAGCCTATACGCGCGCTACCGACAAGGGTGCGCTCACGCGTGCCCTCTTTTGTTGGACCATACAGACGCGATGAGGGTGGTGGATGAGCCGCTATCTTCCTCTCCGATCTTAACCCTGTAGACAGGGGTGATGATTATGGCCGCGAGCCAAACCATCCGCATTCGCCTTAAGGCGTTTGATTACCGTGTACTCGATGCGAGCACTCAGGAAATCGTCAATACAGCAAAACGGACAGGCGCAGACGTACGCGGCCCGATCCCTTTGCCGAACAAAATTGAAAAATTCACAGTCCTTCGTTCACCACACGTGAACAAGAAGTCCCGCGACCAGTGGGAAATCCGTACGCACAAGCGTATGCTGGACATCATTGATCCGACCCCCCAGACCGTTGACGCGCTGATGAAGCTCGACCTCGCTGCTGGTGTGGATGTCGAGATCAAGGTTTAAGGGGGTATCACAGATGCGCTCTGGAATTATCGCAAAGAAAGTCGGCATGACCCGTCTTTTCATGGAAGACGGCAAGCAGATCCCTGTCACCGTTCTCCAACTCGAAAGCTTGCAAGTTGTTGCGCAGCGTACAGATGAGAAGGACGGCTACACAGCGGTTCAGCTCGGTGCGGGCACAGCAAAGACCAAGCGTACATCTCAAGCAATGCGCGGTCACTTCGCAGCAGCGAAAGTTGCCCCGAAGCGTAAAGTTGCTGAATTCCGCGTTTCTGAGGACAACCTCATCAACGTGGGCGAAGAGATTTCTGCTGAGCACTACCTTGAAGGCCAGAAAGTGGACGTGTCCGGCACATCCATCGGTAAGGGTTTCGCGGGTGCTATGAAGCGTCACAACTTCGGCGGTCTTCGCGCGACACACGGTGTTTCCATCTCTCACCGTTCGCACGGCTCCACAGGTCAGTGTCAGGATCCCGGTAAGGTTTTCAAAGGCAAGAAAATGGCCGGTCACATGGGTGCAGCCCGCGTGACAACGCAAAACCTTGAAGTCGTGAAAACAGACGCGGATCGTGGCTTGATCATGATCAAAGGCGCTGTACCAGGCTCCAAAGGCGGTTGGGTCACAGTTAAAGATGCTGTGAAAAAGAAACTGCCTGACGGCGTTCCTTTCCCAGCAGCTCTTAAATCTGCAGCAACAGAAGCTCCGGCTGCTGAAGCACCTGCAGAAGGCGGTGAAGCATGAAACTAGATGTAATCAAACTGGACGGCGGCAAAGCCGGTTCTGTTGACTTGGACGAGGCTCTGTTCGGTCTTGAGCCACGCGCAGACATTCTGCACCGTGTGGTCCGTTGGCAGCGCAACAACGCGCAAGCTGGCACCCACAAGGTAAAGACGCGTTCCGAAGTTAAGTACTCCACAAAGAAGATCTATCGTCAGAAAGGTACCGGCGGCGCACGTCACGGTGCACGTTCTGCGCCTATCTTCCGCGGTGGTGGTGTTTACAAAGGCCCAGTCGTTCGCTCCCACGGCCACGATCTTCCTAAGAAGGTCCGCGCATTGGGTCTCAAACTCGCACTGAGCGCAAAAGCGAAAGCTGGCGAACTCGTTGTGATCGATGAGGCAGCTGGCGAAATGAAGACGTCTGCATTGGCTAAACAAGTCTCTGCACTCGGTTGGAAACGCGCATTGATCATCGACGGCGCAAGCGTGAACGAAGACTTCGCGCAAGCAGCACGTAACATCGAAGGTCTCGATGTTCTGCCGTCCATGGGCGCAAACGTCTATGACATCCTGAAGCGTGACACACTCGTGCTCACAAAAGCAGGTGTCGAAGCATTGGAGGCACGTTTGAAATGAGCGCACAAGCAAAACATTACGACGTAATCCGCAAGCCGCTCATCACTGAGAAAACAACAATGGCGTCCGAAAATGGCGCTGTGGTTTTCGAAGTGGCGATCGACAGCAACAAGCCAATGATCAAAGAAGCTGTTGAAGCGCTCTTTGGTGTTAAGGTGAAGGCCGTGAATACGTCCATCACTAAAGGTAAGTCAAAGCGGTTCCGCGGTCAGCTTGGCCGTCGTAAAGATGTCAAAAAAGCGTATGTAACGCTTGAAGAAGGCAACACAATCGACGTGACAACTGGTCTGTAAAGATCAGCACAGTAACAACGAAAAGGCCCGCTCTTGCAGCGGGCCTTTTTGCTTTTGGTGGTTTGGGTGTCTGCCGAGGTTAAGGCGCGTAGGGCAGGGACGAGTGGTGCAACACGATGCGCATGGTACCGTCTTCATCCAGCTTATAGCCGAATGTTTTATCAGCTTGGACGACTTTGCCGTCCTTGTCGGTGAAGAACGCTGATCCCATCCACATGGCAACGCCGCCCT
>NZ_JBDWVM010000081.1:0-10790 GCF_039984035.1 Planktotalea sp.
TCGACGCCCGCGCGATACCCCTTGATCGGCTGGGCAATCTGGACCGAGCCGCCAAGAAACGCATCAACGCTTAAGGCGCCCACGTCAAAGGGATCACTGCGGTAGCTCAACTTCGTTTTCCGCCAGAATACGCAGCACACGATCATAATCGCGCTCCGCCACCATCACGCGGCGCGGCAAAATGCCTATCGATCCTTCGAGCACGCTCATATTTACGTCCAACTCAAAGATCGGTATACCCGCATCGTCAAGGATAGCGCGAACCAGCGCCGTGAGGGTTATGTCGTTCGTACGCATTAATTCTTTCATAGACTTGACCTAATCGCGGGGCCCTTCTTTGTCGAGGGCAGGAACGAGAGTGTGATGAGCTTGGACGACATGGCAGTAAAGCCACATGATGCTTTAGCGGCGCATTTGAGCGCTGATATGGATGCTGTAAACACATTGATCCGCGAACGTATGGCGTCCGAGCACGCGCCGCGCATTCCTGAGGTCACAGCCCATCTGGTCGAAGCAGGCGGTAAACGCTTGCGCCCGATGCTCACGCTCGCAGCTGCGCAGCTTTGTGGTTACGCTGGCCCCTATCATGTGCATCTGGCCGCGACGGTAGAATTCATTCACACAGCAACGCTGCTACATGACGATGTTGTCGATGAAAGCGGTCAGCGCCGTGGCCGTCCAACCGCGAACCTGCTCTGGGACAACAAATCCTCCATTCTCGTGGGCGACTATCTGTTCTCGCGTTCGTTCCAATTGATGGTGGAAACCGGCTCGCTCCGTGTTCTGGACATCTTGGCCAACGCCTCCGCAACGATTGCTGAGGGCGAAGTCCTTCAGCTCACCGCATCGCAAGACTTAGCAACGACTGAAGCGATCTATCTGCAGGTCGTGCGCGGCAAAACAGCGGCGCTCTTTTCTGCCGCGACTGAGGTGGGCGGCGTCATCGCAGGCGCGGATGAGGCACATGTCAAAGCCCTCTTCGAATACGGCGATGCGCTCGGCGTGGCGTTCCAGATCGTGGACGATCTGCTCGACATGCAAGGTGATCCGAATGCCACAGGTAAAAACGTCGGAGATGATTTCCGCGAACGCAAACTGACATTGCCTCTGATCAAAGCCGTCGCGAACGCCGACGACGAAGAGCGCGCTTTCTGGCAGCGTACCATCGAAAAAGGTCAGCAGAAAGAGGGCGATCTCGAACACGCGATTGCGCTCTTGCATAAACACGGTGCGCTCGAAGACACGCGCCAAGAGGCGCTCGCATGGTCCCGCAAAGCAGTCGCAGCAATTGAAACGCTCCCCGCGCACCCCGTGCGCGACATGCTGAGCCAAATCAGTGACTACGTGGTGTCGCGCATCAACTAAGCGTACTCGCGACGACCCACCAATCTGGATGATCGCGGCTAATCTGAGCGGCAAGCACCTCGGCTTGCTCCGCGCTCTCGCACAGCCCAAAACACGTCGCGCCCGATCCTGACATCCGCGCCAAGAGCGACGGCTCCAGCGCCGCAAGCACGTCCTGAATAACGGGCGCAAGCCCAATCGCGGGGGCCTCTAAATCATTTCGCTGCGCCGCGCACCACGTCACAAAATCAGCCGTCCTAGTCCATTCGGGCATGACAGACATGGCTGGGTTTTCTTTGTCGCACAGCGCCTTGAACACCGGCGGCGTTTCAACCGCGACGCCGGGATTAACCAAGACCGCCCAGAGGGCTGGCAGTGGTGGAATGGGCGAGAGATATTCACCCACCCCGCGCATCCGCAACGCCATGGGCGAAAGGCACACAGGCACGTCTGCGCCCAGCGAAACGGGATCATCCGGTAACGGCACATCCCACAGCTCTGCAAGGGCAAGCAACGTCGCCGCCGCATCCGCGGAGCCACCACCGATACCAGCAGCATTTGGCAGGTTCTTGGTTAATGAAATCGCCGCGCCCTGTGACAGGTCAAGTGACGGCGCAAACATCTGCGCCGCTTTCATCACAAGGTTACGCCCGTCCGTCGGCACCCCCTCGGACAACGGCCCATCAACGATAAGGCTAAGTTCTGAGGCCTCGGACACCGTCACCTCATCGCCGACGCCCGCAAAGGCCACCAAACTATCTAGCAGATGATACCCGTCGTCTCTGACCCCTGTCACATGAAGCGACAGGTTAATCTTTGCCCGCGCAAAACGCGTGACCGATTTAGCCTTCATTTGCCGATTTGAGCGGCGGGGCGCCTTCTTCTTCCAAAACAACGTCTAGACCGACTTCAAGCTTACGGCGAATGCGCTCTGGATCGGCCTCTTGGCTCGCATCCCCATGATCCACAAAGGACAACGCACGCTTCCATTGGAACTCCGCCTCAAGGAAACGGCCAACAGACCAATACACATCGCCCAAATGATCATTCACGATCGGATCAATCGGCATCAGTTCAGTCGCATGTTCCATATGGCCCACCGCTTCTTCATAGCGACCCAAACGGAACAACACCCAACCCAGACTATCAACGATATAGCCACTCTCTGGGCGCGCCGCGACAGCGCGTTCAATCAACTCAAGCGCCTCGTCCAATTTGATCTTTTTCTCAACCAACGAATACCCAAGGTAGTTCATCACCTGAGGCTGCTCAGGGCTCAGATCCAACGCTTTGCGGAAATCGGCTTCTGCTTTGTCCCAAAGGTCCAAGCGCTCATGCGAAATGCCGCGCGCATAGTAGATAAACCACTGCGAGTTTACTTCCTCATCGAACCGTTCCAGCGCCGTATCATAGGCCACAACCGCATCATCGAACTGTTCTTTCTGGCGCAACACATCCCCAAGCGAAGAGTGAACCAATGGCAAATCACCATGACTGCGCGCGAGGTTCTGCAGCACGTCAATGGCATCATCCTCTTTCCCGCTTCGGCGCAACGCTTCCGCGCGTCCTAGCTCAGCCGCATGAAACGCGGGATTGTCGCGCCCAACTTGTTTGTAGGTCTCGGTCGCAAGCTCAAATCGCTCAAGTTGCTCAAGCAAGCCGGCAGACAAAAGGATTGCATCGATGTGTTCAGGGTTCAGATATTGCGCAATGCGTGAATACAGCAGCGTGTAGTCTTCGCTGGCCTCATTGCGCAGCGCGCTCCCGACAGAAAAGAAGACCTCTGCCATGCCATCGCGCGCGCTCTTAACTTGTGAAAACCCGAGCGGGCCACCCGCCGTCAATCCATCACGCATTTCCTGCAACTTCGGATCAAGGTCTGAACCAAAAGACTGCTCTAACATTTTGAGCGCGTCATCATTGCGCTCCAGTTGGCTCAGCACTTCGATATGGGCAATCGCGCCGCGCCGCGTTTGACGCAAAGCGCCAGCCTCTGGCAGTGAGAAAATCTCATCTGCGCCTTCGAAATCACCCACAAGCGCAAGTGCCAGCGCCTTGTGATACAAGGCAAAGCCAAGCAACCCGCGTTCTTCGCCGAGCGCGTCAAAATTTTCTAGCGCGGCATCGATCTCGCCAATGCCGACTTGGCCCCACGATTTGAGCAACCCGTCAACCAATGGGCCAACGCCGCGTTCCTCAAGAATACGCGCAAGGATGTCAGCGTAATTTTCGATCTTGGCTTGCTTAGCGATCATCGCCATTTGCCCGACTTGGCTTCCGTGCCCGTCTGACAGCAAATTTTCAGCGACAACCGCAGCTTTATCTACATCGCCTAAAGCGAGCAGCGCAAAACTGGCGCTTTCCAAAATTTCAGGATTGGACGGATCACGAGTAAGCGCCTGCGTGTAATATTGAGCTGCAGATTTAAAGTCGCCGGTCACCGCAGCCGAACGCGCTGCAAGATAGTCGCCAGAGGGGGCCTCCGCAGTCAAAGGCATTCCGAAAACGGCCAAAACCGCAACAAGGCTCAATTGCCGCACAAAGCGAATAGGCACCTAGCAAGCTCCTTCTTAGATAGGGTCGTTAGGAGCCTACGGACTTGAAACTGGTAAGGCAACGCTTGACGAGAGTGCGACAGGGCAAAAGCCCTTTTGCTGGGCTAGAATTTTCGTTCACGAATGCGGCAATCACAAAAAATTTAGGGCGGCACAATGATGTACCGCCCCAAGAAGACTACTAAAAAGATGGTGTTAGTTAATACCAACAGGACACGTTTGGGGACGTTCCCCTGCTTCACTCACAACTTGGTTATCGGCGACAGTTTATTGCATTCGAAGCCAAACTACGTGTAATCATGTCATTCTTCGTAGAACTTACAGAATCGCAAAATCACGATGCGTGAAATAGTACAGAAAACGCCTCACGATGAACGACTGCTCGTTTTTGGGCTGGCGATCTTTATGTGTGTCTTCCTCGGCCCATTTGACACCGATGTTGACCTTGATGTCTGGCAACGGCTCGCATTCTGGACTGTTGCAGTGACTATTGTCGGTATCGTTATTGAGCATTGCATGATTGCGATCCTCTACAGCCGCTGGTGTGCCAGATTTCACATTGCAATCAAACTCTTGATCGGGGCTATGATCGGGGCGGTCCCCGGAACGTCGTTTATGATTGCGATCAATACGATGTTTAGACCCGAGCATTTGGAAAACCTCAATTTTCCGCTTTTGTGGATGAATGTCACCGTCATGGCATTGCTCATCGCGGGGCTTGATTGCCTTGTGACCCTTCAATTTCGCAGGGGCGCACCTGTGGAAGAAGAGCAGCCAACGCCAGAAATCAATCCAGAGCCCGAATTAGCGAATATATCGTTGCCTCGACTGTTCACACGCCTGCCAGACCGTCTCCGCGAGGGGCAGATCATATCGATGTCGATGCAAGACCACTATGTTGAGATCACAACCACACAAGGCAGTGAAATGCTCTTGATGCGGTTAAGCGATGCCATTGATCTGCTCGATGGGATGCCGGGCGCCCAAACCCATCGCTCGCATTGGGCCGCAAGCACGCATTCCAAAGAACTCTCCAAGGCTGGACGTCGCCACGAACTCACGCTTTCAGACGGTCGCACGCTCCCTGTAAGCAACAGCTTCAAGCCCACCGTCAATGACATGCTGAAAGCAAAAGAGCAGGCCTAAGCCTGCTCTCTTTTTTCAACACTGAAATGCCCGATTACATGTTCGGATAGTTTGGACCGTCACCACCTTGCGGCGTGACCCAAGTGATATTCTGGCTTGGATCCTTAATATCGCAGGTCTTGCAGTGAACACAGTTCTGGAAGTTGATCACGAATTTCTCGTCCACAACCTCGTAAACACCTGCAGGGCAATACCGCTGCGCAGGCTCTGCGTAGGTTCCCATGTTCTTCATCATCGGAACATCAGGATCGGTCAGCTGCAAATGCGCTGGCTGGCTTTCTTCGTGGTTGGTAAAGCTGAACGCAACGTTGGTCAGACGATCAAAGCTGAGCTTACCATCCGGCTTCGGATAGTCGATCGGCTTGTGCTTGTAGACAGATTCAGTGGACTGCGCGTCGTTCTTACCGTGCTTCAACGTGCCAAACAGTGACGCTTTAAAGAACGTTTGGAACCACATATCGAAACCGCCAAGCGCCATACCACCAAGCGGACCAAAGCGCGCATTAAGCGGTGCAACATTGCGAACAGTCTTCAAATCTTGGCCAACAACGCCAGACTTCAGCGACTCGTTATAAGCATCGAGCGTATCGCTGGAACGACCATCTGTGATCGCCGCAAACGCCGCTTCCGCCGCTTCAATACCAGAATGCATCGCATTGTGGTTACCCTTGATGCGCGGCAGATTCACGAGACCAGCAGAACAACCCAGCAAAGCACCGCCAGGGAAGGCAACTTCAGGGATCGATTGGAAACCACCCTTAGTCACCGCGCGCGCGCCGTAGGAAACGCGCTTACCACCTTCGAGCAACGCCGCAACTTTCGGGTGGTGCTTGAAACGTTGGAATTCCATATAAGGGAAGAGGTACGGGTTCTTGTAGTTCAAATCGACGATGTAACCGACGTACACTTGGTTGTTGTCGAGGTGATAGATGAACGAGCCACCACCGTTCTTGAACCCAAGCGGCCAACCGAGCGTGTGAGTGACCTCACCCTCATTGTGCTTGGCAGGATCAACTTCCCAGATTTCCTTCATGCCAATGCCGAACTTCGGCACATCGCAATTCTCATCGAGGTTATACTTGGCAATCACTTCCTTGCTGAGCGAGCCGCGCACGCCCTCGGACAAGAAGACATACTTACCGTGCAATTCCATGCCCGGTTCGTACGCATCACCATGGGAGCCATCTGCGTTCTTACCGAACTCACCAGCGACAACACCCTTAAGCGAACCGTCGTCATTATAAACCAGCTCGGAACACGCCATGCCCGGGAAAATCTCGACACCCAGGCCTTCAGCCTGCTCTGCCATCCAGCGGCACACGTTACCCATGGAAACGATGTAGTTGCCGTGGTTGTTCATCAGTGGTGGAAGAACAAAGTTAGGAATGCGGATCTGACCCGCTTCGCCCAGCATATAGAAGTTGTCTTCTTTGACCGGAACATTCAGCGGCGCGCCTTTTTCTTTCCAATCCGGGATCAAACGATCCAAACCAGACGGGTCAAGCACAGCGCCTGACAGAATGTGCGCGCCCACTTCGGAGCCTTTTTCAAGAACGACGACTTCCATGTCAGCGTTCAATTGTTTCAACCGGATCGCAGCCGAAAGACCCGCAGGCCCCGCGCCCACGATCACTACGTCATATTCCATCGCCTCGCGTGTCGCTTCTGACATGATGGTTCCCCTCGTGAGCTAGTAATAATGTTGCGCAAACAGCTAGCAATTCTTGCCAGAGGCGGTCAATCCGAACGAGACGTAAATTGGTCGCACTTGGCATAAAAACCAGACTCTTTACGTGAAAGCGCCGAACAATAGATCATTGCTTGCATTCACCTACCTGCTCGGGGCAATCTGGACGCTGGATAGAACGATACCACAGCGCCGGATTTCCGGCGCTTTTTATCAACAAACAGTAGAATAGACGGGGTTTGCCCATGGAAAAGATACCGATGACCAAATCGGGACATACGGCGATTGAAGTTGAATTGAAAAACCTCAAAACCGTTGAACGCCCTGCAATCATCGCAGCAATTGCGGAAGCGCGCGAACATGGCGACCTTTCGGAAAATGCCGAGTATCATTCCGCACGCGAAAAACACAGCTTCATTGAAGGCCGTGTGAAGCAGCTCGAAGGCATTTTGTCCCTTGCCGCGGTGATCGATCCCGCGTCCTTGAACGGTCCGATCAAGTTTGGTGCGACGATCACATTGGCAGATGAAGAAACCGATGAAGAAAAGACGTGGCAAATCGTTGGTGAACACGAAGCCAATGTCGAGGGCGGTCTTTTGAACATCAAATCCCCCATCGCACGCGCTTTGATTGGTAAAGACGAAGGTGATAGTGTCGAAGTGCGCACCCCCGGTGGCACCAAGTCCTACGAAGTCCTTAAGATCGAATACATCTAAAGTGACGCCTCTCAAGCGCGAAAGAAGCGAGCATGGCTGACGGCTCTGACGGAAAATCAACCCCTTTGGGCATCTACGATCGCCCAAAGAAACCTGCGATCACTGGCATCGAAATCATCGCAATTGCGCTGAGCCTGTTGTGGTTGCTGGGCACTGCCATCTTTTTTGTGACGCTTCCAACCGAAGCGGCGCCAGAAGGCACGAGCGGGTTACAGTTTTTGATGACGATCCTCGCGATCTTCATGCCTGTCGCGATGATTTGGGTGGCGGCAACGGCCGCGCGCTCTAGCCGCGTGATGCGTGAAGAAAGCCAACGTTTGCAGGCCGCAATTGATGCCATCCGTCAAACCTACGTCGCCCAAAGCCAAGGGCGCAACATGGGCGCAGAGCCTTCGGTCAACCGTAAGCTCGATGAAATCGCAGCAGCGCAACGTAAGACCGAAACGACGCTCGCCAAGTTCTCAACCAAGCGCGATACATCCCCCGTGCGCAAACCCGCGCCAGTAGAAACCGCGACTGTCGATCCATCTGAGCAGCCCAGCCTCGCACTTGGCACTCAAGCCGTCGATATGGAGCCGCCGCTCGAAAGCGAAGCTTTCATTCGCGCTTTGAATTTCCCAGAAGATGCCGAAGATAAGGCAGGTTTTGACGCATTGCGCAAAGCGCTGAAAGATCGCAAAGCCGCACAACTTATCCAAGCCGCGCAAGACGTGCTGACACTGCTCAGCCAAGACGGCATCTACATGGATGATCTTCGCCCTGACGCCGCGCGTCCCGAAATCTGGCGTCGCTTTGCCTCTGGTGAACGCGGTCGCCCTATTGCCGCGCTTGGCGGCGTGCGGGATCGCTCTTCGCTCGCGCTGTCTGCCGCGCGCATGAAGCAGGACACAATCTTCCGCGACGCAGCGCATCACTTCCTGCGCCGCTTCGACAAAAGCTTTGCTGAATTCGAAGAAATTGCGACCGATTCCGAAATCGCCGCTCTCTCCGGCACACGCACCGCCCGCGCTTTTATGCTGCTTGGCCGTGTCGCAGGAACCTTCGACTAATCCTCAGAACGACGTAAATGGTATATAACGCACGCGGCTTCCCTGCGTTATCTCCGCCGCGCCATCGGGCAGTTCAACCAACCCTTCGGCCCAGCTCAACCCGCTGATCCGCCCTGACCCTTCTGATTTGAACACCTCGGCCCGCCCGTCGCGGATGCGTGCGCGCAAATATTCACGCCTACCTGCCTTCTTGGTCTTCGCAAATCCTGCAGGCACGTCAAATCCTTGCGGCGCAGCCCATTGCGCCCCTGCCAAGAGGTTCAAAGCAGGACGTGCAAAGATCAAAGTACACACCAAGGCCGCAACAGGATTGCCCGGCAATCCAAAGATCGGCACGCCGTCCCAAAGCCCCAGCGCGAGCGGGCGACCCGGTTTCAACGCAATGCGCCACATCGCCAGTGATCCCGTCTCTGCCAAAAGCGCAGACATATGATCCTCATCCCCCGCCGACGCCCCACCAGAGGTCAGGATCGCATCACACCGCCCAGCGCCCTCATTCAACATGTCCGCCAAAACGGTCCGATCATCGGGCGCGCGTCCTAGATCAATCGCCTCAAATCCCCATGCGCGCAGTTGCGCCAGCAACATCGGTCGGTTCGCATCGTAAATTTGCCCTGCCTTCGCGGCCGCGCCCGTCTCGACCAGCTCATCGCCCGTGGACAACACACCAACACGCAAGGGCGCATAGGTCTCGACCTCAGCCACACCAACCGCGCTCAGCAAAGCAACATCCGCAGGCGTCAATCGCCGCGTCGCCGTCAAGATCACATCGCCCGCATTAACATCCTCGCCCGCGCGCCGCGCATTGCTGCCAATTTTGATCGGCCCATTGAACGCGATCCGCGCACCATCGGTGTTCACGTCTTCCTCCAGCACAACGGAATCCACGCCCATCGGCATCGCCGCACCCGTCAAAATCCTGATCGCATAGCCTTCGGGAACCACACCCTCAAACGGCACCCCCGCCGCCGCGCGCCCCTCAACAAGTGGCAAAACATAAGGGCCATCGCCCAATGCCGCCCCTGCAAAGGCATATCCATCCACCGCCGAATTCGGCTCTGGCGGATTGGCGCGCTTGGCCACAACATCCGCAGCTAAAATCAACCCAACCGTTTCCGTAACCGCAGTAACCTGCCGAGCCGTCGTAGCATTAAGCCGCTCTTTCAACATCGCAAGCGCATCATCAACGGGCGTCCAATTCACCCCAGCAGGCAAGGCAAAACAGTCATTTGTCAGCGCGGGCGCTGGGAGCTCATCGAATTCATCTGTACTCATACGCCCCCTCCACCATCAGAGGGTGCTTTCAGACCAATATCCGCGAGCAAAAAGTCAGCAATCGCATCCGTGTCATTCAAATCAAACACAGGCCGATCCACCTCCAGCGTACAATCCGCCGCAAAAGCGCGCACAGTTTCATCCCCGATCAACGGATTGCCTGTCTCTGCGCGATGCGCTTCGATCTTCGGATGCCCATCGCGCTTGTAGCCCTCAACAAGGACCAAATCGACAGGCGCGAGCTTAGCCAACAATTCTTCAAGCGTCGGCTCATCCTCCCCCGTCAATTCATGCATCAAAGCAAAGCGATTGCGCGACGCCAATAGCACCTCACGCGCCCCAGCCGCGCGGTGGCGATAGCTGTCCTTGCCCGGGTGATCCACGTCAAAACTGTGATGCGCATGTTTCACCGTCGACACCGAAAACCCACGCGCGGAAATGTTCTCAACGAGCCGCTCCATCAGGCCCGTTTTGCCCGCGTTCTTCCACCCGACAACGCCATAGATGTTCATAGATAATCCTCTGCCCGCGCTAAATCTTCGGGCGTATTCACGTTGAAAAATGGATCGAACGGCTCGCTCGCAAACATAGCCTCACGCACGCCATGCTGATCTGTCCATTGCACAACCTTGCGCAAACCACCGCTCAAAGCCGCGCGCAAATCATCGCGCAGCGCAACAGGCCATAGCCCAAAGGTCGGATGCCGATTGCGTCCGCGTTCTGTATCAGGCGTCGCAGACAGCGCCAAAGGATGCTCCATCCCGTCCGCCGCCATCATCAATTGCGGCACCAAATCACAGGGAAAAAACGGTGTATCCGCTGCAGCCGTCACAATGGTATCAGCCCCTTGCTCAGCCGCCCAATCAAGGCCAGCCAAAACCCCAGCGAGCGGCCCCGCGAACCCGTCGATACTGTCCGCAACCACAGGTAAATCCACATCCGCAAACCGCGCCGCATCCCCATTGGCATTCAATGCGATCCCCGCCACCTGCGGCTCCAAGCGCTCAATCACATGGCC
>NZ_JBDWVM010000082.1:0-11995 GCF_039984035.1 Planktotalea sp.
CCCCCTTGATTGCCCTGATGCACGATAATCGGCAAACCCGCCTCCGTCATCGCATCCACATCGCGCAAAATCGTGCGCGGAGTCACCTCTAATTCCGCGCCTAACTGCGCCGAGGTTTGCCGCCCTCGGTTCTGTAAAATGAGCAAAATCTGCAATAATCGCGCCGCGCGCATCGACTACTCCGAATATGACAATAGATGTCATATTAGCCCTGCTAGGCCTCTTGAGGTCAAGACAAGGAAAAAGAATGAAAACCTTCGAAACCGAAATAGAAATCGCTGCGCCCATCGACAGGGTTTGGCACGTATTAACCAAAGAAATGCCCTTGAATCCCACACCTTTCGGCATACTGCGCTTTGACGGCACGATCAATCAGAGCGCCAAGATCAAACTCTGGTCCGAAGTTTCGCCCAAACGCGCCTTTGCCCTCAGCGTTGATATCTTTGATGCGCCCAAGAAAATGCTCTGGCGCGGCGGCATGCCCTTTGGCCTCTTCACAGGCAAACGAACCTTCACACTCAGCCACGAAACAGGCGGCTGTCGCTTTCATATGAAAGAGGTCTTCACAGGCCCAATGTCAGGCATGTTATGCAAATCAATGCCCGACCTCACACCCAGCTTCGCCAAGTTCGCACAGGCCCTCAAAACACAGGCAGAAACACAATGACCGACGTCACCTACGGCACAGGCACCAAGGACGATCCTTGGATTCTCAAAACCCCGCCCCTCACCTCTGAATTCCATGTTTGGAAGGATGAAACCGCCGATCCTGCTGCCTTGGTCGTGCAAGTGGGCAAAACCCGCCTCTCCTACCAACTACGCGCGCTGCAAGACGCCCATGCCATGCTCAAAGCACACGGCGATTGGATGCCCCTTGGCAACGCGGACGAAGGCAAACCAACCAAGGACGGCACGCTGGAACAATGGGCGCGCGCGCCCGACAACCCTGTGCAAGGCTATTATGGCCTGCGCAAAGGGTATCGCGGCCGCTTCGCCAACTACGTTGCGCCCACGATGGAATTACTTGGCTTGGTCGAACTCGAACACAACGCCCGCAACAACCGTCTGCGCGCGAAATAACCTCATGCTTTCAACAGTTCCGCCTGCATCGACGGGCGGAACTCAGTCACCGTATAGCGCGCCAAGTTCTTTTGCATAAACGGATCAGCCTTGAGCGCCTCTTCGAGCTCGTCCCGTGTCGGCGCGGTCGCAATGATCACCCCGCCCGTGCGCGGCACCTTTGGCCCCGACGCAATGAACCGCCCCTTGGCATAGTTGTCCTCTAGAAACGCTACATGGGCATCGAGCTCCGGCTCGATCTCATCAAAGGACGCGATATAGTGCAGATCAACGACAAACAGGTTCTGATCACTTGGAATAAGGGGCATATCTTCGCTTTCAAATGGGCTAAGTATCAGTTGTCGCCACCCTACGACGCCACGTTCAAGTTTCAACGCCTTTCCCGACAAAACCCTACCGGATTTCGCCCATGCTCAACTTCATGACCCTCTTCGCGAACGATCTCGAAACCACTGCCGACATCTACCGCGCGCTCGGTCTCGAATTTATCGGCGAAAAACACGGCAACGGCCCCTTCCACCTCGCCCATGAAAGCGATGGATTAGTGCTGGAAATCTACCACAAACCTGAGGCGCGCTGCGACGGCATGATGCTCGGCTTCGACGTCCCTGATCTAAAGGCAGCCAAGACTGCGCTCCTCAAAACCCAAGCCCAGCTGATCAAAGACATCGCCCAAGTCGATGGAACGCCCCGAATGATTTTGGCTGACCCCGAAGGTCGCCAAATCTACGTTCGAGAAACAAGTCTAAATTCCTAACAATTTCAAGTTCAACCCCACTATGTGCTAGACGCCCAAGAGTTAAGCTTCCCGTTCCAACAAACCAAGAACATCTGGTAACGGGTTTTATGTGATGCATGTTGCAGTTGAGTTGAATGTTTGATTTGATCTATCAAACTCTGGAAAGGATACCACTTGTTTGGACGACTTCTCGGCAAGAAAACATTTCAATATAAGTGTGATGAATGTGGGGAAATCCACAAAGGTTCGCCATCGTTTTCATATAAGTTTCCGACTTATTACTTTGATGTAAATGAAAGCGAACGAGAAGGTCGTATTCGTATAAACGATGACTTATGTGAGATAGCCCCCAGCCCAGAGGATGTGGATGGCTCTACTATCTATTGCATTCGTGTAATCTTGGAAATTCCAATCAAAGGTTCGAAAGAGCCGATGACATGGGGCGTTTGGGTTTCACAATCCAAGGAGAGTTACGAAAAATACATCGAAACCTTCGACGACGACCAATCATCGCTCGGGAGCTTTGGTTGGCTAGCCGTCAATCTGCCTTACTACAATGCTTCAAACGCTGACGAGCCTTTACAGCATCTTGAATGCGACATTGAGTGGAGTGGTGTAGGCCAGAGACCGAAAGCAATCCTTTGGGAAGACTCACATCCGCTGGCCACTGATCAACGCAATGGAATAAGTTGGCAAAAGGCCGTAAAAATAGCCAATATCGCCAACGAAAAATTACACCCTTAGAATCCGATAATGGCTGTTATGTAACTCACAACAGATTGCAGTTCAAACCACCTCTCCTCATCCTCCAATAAAACAAACCCCTCTCCTTAGTGACAAAGTCACCAAAACTGTGGCTAACTCCCTCTAAACGACCAACGGTCTTTGGAGAGCACCATGGAAACAGCATTCACACCCTACGCATCCCTAGGCGGCGGCGTCCTCATCGGGCTGGCCTCTGTGCTGCTCATGGCCACCCTTGGCCGCATATTCGGCGCAACGGGCATCCTAGCAGGGCTGATTGACCCGACCGACCCCGAAGATCGCAAATGGCGCGCGCTGATCTTGCTGGGCATGATCACCGGCCCGCTCGTTATTCTAACCTTCACCGGCGATATGCCTGCGGTCCAAGTGCCCATCTCAACGCCTCTGTTGATCGTCGGCGGCTTCATCGTCGGCCTTGGCGTTACATTTGGCGGTGGCTGCACATCAGGCCACGGTGTCTGCGGCATGGCGCGCGTCTCACCGCGCTCTATCATCGCAACGATCACCTTCATGATCTTCACTGCGATCACCGTCTACATCATCCGCCACGTGATCGGAGCCTAACTCATGCGCATTCTAACAACCTACCTTATCGGTCTCATCTTCGGCGTCGGCATCTGTCTGGGCGGCATGGCAAACCCTGCCAAGGTGATCAATTTCTTCGACATCGCAGGCACATGGGATCCTAGCCTGATCTTCGTCATGGGCGGCGCATTGATCGTCACGTTCATCGGCTATCGTTTCGTGTTGAAACGTCCGACACCGATTTTTGACAAACGTTTCTATATCCCCACAAAAACCGACCTGGATCTGCAACTCATCGGCGGCTCTGCCCTTTTTGGCATTGGTTGGGGGATCGCTGGCTTTTGCCCCGGTGGAGCGCTGCCCGCCCTTGGCACTGGCCGCGCCGAAGTCCTGATTTTCGTTGTCGCAATGCTCGCAGGTATCTACGCTGCTAAAATGCTCCAAGCCGCACTGGCCCAAAAGGGCGAAAACCCTACCTAAACGTCACAGGAGACCGTCATGCGCTATCCAATCGATATGTCTATCAGGCCCGAAGTGTCAGCCCACTTTGACGAGGCCTCGAACACGATCACCTATATCGTCACCGATCCAGCAACCAAGCATTGTGCGATTATCGATAGTGTCATGGACATGGACTATGCCGCCGGCCGCATCACCCATGAGGCCGCAGATAAGCTCATCGAAGAGATCGAAACACGCGGTTTAACCCTCGATTGGATCATCGAGACCCATGTGCACGCCGACCACCTCAGCGCCGCGCCCTATATTCAAGGCAAACTAGGCGGCAAGATCGGCGTCGGTGAGAAAATCATGGTGATCCAGGATACTTTCGGCAAAGTCTTCAATGAGGGCACCGAATTTCAACGTGATGGATCCCAGTTCGACGCGCTGTTCAAGGACGGCGATACCTATCAAATCGGCTCCATGACGGCCTTCGCGATCTACACACCCGGTCACACCCCCGCCTGCATGGTGCATGTGATCGGCAACGCCGCCTTTGCCGGCGATACGCTCTTCATGCCTGACGGCGGCTCTGCCCGTTGTGATTTCCCCGGTGGCAGCGCAGGCGAGCTTTATGACAGCATCCAAAAGGTGCTGTCCCTACCCGACGAAACCCGCTTGTACATGTGCCATGATTACGGACCCAACGGGCGTGCGATCCAGTGGGAAACCACGGTCGCAGATCAAAAGCGCGATAATATCCATGTGGGCGGCGATAAAACCCGCGAGGATTTCATCAAGTTCCGTACAGAACGCGATGCCCAGCTCTCCATGCCCAAGCTGATCATCCCATCGTTACAAGTGAACATGCGCGCGGGTGAAATTCCCACCGATGAAGACGGCAATCCAGTCCTGAAAATCCCCGTCAACGGGCTCTAGTTCACGCCAGATGCAATCTCTATCGCCCGCCGCGCCGCGCGCTCGGGCGAGGACATCACAGGCACGCCAATCCCTGCCAATCGCGGTTCAGCAACGCGCATGGATGCTTGCGCCAGTACAATGCAATCAGGTCGCCCATGCTGAATAATATCCGCCTTGATCGAGGCTGCGATGCTCGCCGCAAACCCCAACATATCGCCGCTTTCAAACGACGGCCAAGCCGCGTCACACAGAACAAGGCGCGGCGCGACATCCGCCCCCAACTGCGCGGCGCAATCCGCCAGTAAGTCCAGCGTCGGCTCTTTCGTGCTTTCAAGGCAAATCGCAACCACGATATCCCGTCCGGCGGCACAGGCGCTCTCCATCACAGGGCGATCAATCCGAAACACATGGGACTTCGTATGCGCCACTTCATCCGCGATCGATCCAAGGGTCGAGCAGGTGCAAATCACCGCATCCGCCCCCGCAAGCGCACCTATTTCCGTCAAAGTCTCTTCGCGAACCGCCTCAATTCCTTCGCCGCGCGCACGTTCGAGCAAATCCGCACGTACGCGATGCTCAACCGTTCCTTGAAATCCCGCCGCCTCAAGCAGCTCATCAAACGTCGCAATGTGCACATCTGCCGTATGAAGCAATGCAATTTTCATCTTTTGATCCCTCAGCTCGGACGTTTCGCAAACAACAGCAATCCACCGAAGAACATCATGCCAACGCCAGACGCCCCCTGAAACCAATGCAGTTTGCGCGCTGCTGTACGTGCAGCCAACGCACCGCCCGCCGCATAGATTCCAAGCGCAACGAACTCCAAGACCAGAAAAATAGCGCCCAATGTCGCGTAGCTTTGCACATAGGCCTCTGTCACCACAAACTGCGGGAAAAACGCCGCAAACACCAAAATCGCCTTGGGATTGCTACTCGCGGTCAACGCCTCTATCCGGCTCGCCGCTCGTAAACCGCCAGTGCCAGGCGTCAAGTCGCTCTCTTTCATCGAAAACGCCGATTTCAGCGATTTCCATCCGAGCCAAATCAGGTAAGCCGCGCCAATCACTTTAACGACTGTAAAGATCAGCGCAGATGTGGATAGGATAATTCCCAACCCCAAAGCACTCGCCGCGATCATCACCACAAACACCGCCAAACGCCCCAAACCTGCCGCTAAGGCAAAGCTAACACCCCGCTGCGCACCATGGGTCAGCGCCAGCAGGTTATTTGGCCCAAACGCAAGATTAATCGCGAAACAGGCAGGCACGAAAAGATAAAGATCAAGCATATCGCAGCTCCAAAAGGGGGTGAGCCCCAGTGAAACCACCGCGCCCTCAATTGTTCAAGGGCCGCTCTTCTAAGAAAGCTGCGTCAACATCCAGATACTCGGCACCAAAAACGCTGCATAAGTCGCTAACATAGCCAAACCCCTCGGCGCGGGATTGTGCGAAATAAACGTCATCGCCAAACCATGCACCACGCGCCCCGCAACAAAGGCACCGCCAATGCCCCAGACCAAACCGCTCGGCGCACCCTGCCCTTCCAGCAAGGCCAACAAGATCAACGCAAGGGGCGTATACTCAACAAAATTGCCAAAGGCGCGAATGCTGTTGCGCAACATCAGATCATCCGCATGCCCAAACACAGCCGCATCAATCTTGCCCGACTTAAGCCCAATCATCGCGCGGCGCACCGACACATGAATTGTCAAAGGCACAGAAATCAATCCCAGCAAAGCCGCGCAGGTCGTCGTGATCGGTAGTATCATCAGAAATCTTCCCTGTTTGTGATCATTGACCCTTTTCATTGCACCAATCTAAATATGTTCAACAACATATTAAAACTTTCGCTACGCTACCCCAAACAGGAGAAACCCATGCCCCTCAGCGCCGCCCACAAACAGCAAACCCGCGCCAAGATCGTTGAAGGCGCGCGCATTTTGTTCAACACCAAAGGGTTTCACGAAACCTCTATCGAAGACATCATGCTTCAGGCAGGCCTCACGCGCGGCGGCTTTTACAATCACTTCAAGAACAAAGACGAACTTTACGCAGAAGCCGTCGCATGCTTCCTAAACGGACGTGGCCAATCATGGCGTGAAGAGGCAGGCGTTGGTTCGGTGGACACAGGCCCAGACACCGTACAGGCGATGATCAAAAGCTACCTGTCCAGTGAGCACCTCGGCGATCTGGAGGGACAATGCCCGATGATCGCCCTGCCCTCTGACGCGGCGCGCGCTGGCCCGCCCGTGCAATCCGCTTATGAAGGGTTGCTGCGCGCCATGATCGGCCTGTTTGAGGGCAACACACCCAAAGGCCCCGATCAACGCGAAACCGCTTTGATTCTCTCAACCCTCTGCGTCGGCGGCATGGTTCTCGCCCGCAGCGTCAACGATCGTGATCTTGCCGAGGAGATACGAAGCGCCGCTTTTGAAAAGGCGCTCTCTTCCATTAAAACAGATGCCAATCATTCAGTTCCTTAAGCAATTGGGCCGATTTTGAATTGCAGTAAGACGCAAAGCAAGCAACATGTGCTGTGCTTGCGCGGCCCCATCCAATACCATGCTCCTTAAGGCAAACTTAAAATTCTCTTGCACGAATCCCACCTTTGGGCCAATAGTCACGGAAAAAGATGGGTACACGATAAAAACCGTGACCTCACAAACCAGAGACTAACATGCCTTTGGTGAGAGCAGACTAGAGCCTAACATGGCGCAAGAGAGCAGAACATGACAAGAGATCCGTCCGAGGACTCCCTCAATCAAGTGATCCGCCACCATTCCGAATGGTTGGCCAACCAGCTGCATGTGCAGCGTGAGAACCTGTTCCCGCCTGATGCCTCAAAGCAGATGCGCACCTTCACATCCGGTGAAGCAGCCGCGCTCCTTGGCATCAATGACAGCTATCTGCGCAAACTGCACCTAGAGGGCAAAGGTCCTAATCCAGAAGTCACCCAAGGCAATCGCCGCCATTACAGCGCCCATGATGTTCAAGCCTTGCGTGAGCTTCTGGAAAAGACAGCGCGCAAGCCGGGCGATTATCTTCCGGGCCGACGCGATGGCGATCACATGCAGATCATCGGCGTGATGAACTTTAAGGGTGGCTCAGGGAAAACCACCACCTCTGCCCATCTCGCCCAATACCTCGCCCTTCAAGGCTACCGCGTGCTTGCGATCGACCTCGATCCACAGGCGTCTTTGACCGCGCTTCACGGCGTTCAGCCAGAGGTCGATCTGCCCGAGGGTGGCACGCTCTACGATGCGATCCGCTATGAAGATCCGGTGCCGATCAAATCGATCATCCGTCCGACCTACATTCCGAATCTCGATCTTATACCGGGCAATCTGGAACTCATGGAATTCGAACACGAAACCCCTCGCGCCTTGGCACAAGGCAACGCAGGTCTGTTCTTCTTCCGTGTTAAAGATGCGCTCAGCGCTGTTGAGGATGATTATGACGTCGTCGTCGTCGATTGCCCGCCGCAGCTAGGCTTCCTCACCATGTCCGCGCTCTCTGCCGCGACGGGTGTTTTGGTCACGATCCACCCGGAAATGCTCGACGTCATGTCGATGAGCCAATTCCTTCGCATGACTGCTGATCTGATGGACGTTATCGCCGATAGTGGCGCAGATATGTCCCATGATTGGATGCGCTACGTGCTCACCCGTTATGAACCCTCCGATGCGCCGCAAAATCGCATCGTGGCCTTTCTGCGGACCATGTATGGCGACAGCGTTCTGAATGCGCCCATGCTGAAATCCACCGCTATTTCAGATGCGGGCCTCACCAAACAAACTCTGTATGAGGTTGAGCGCTCCAGCTTCACCCGCGCCACCTATGATCGTGCGCGCGAGAGCCTTGATGCGCTCAACGGCGAAGTGGCCGATTTGATCCAAAAGACATGGGGGCGCACAT
This sequence comes from Planktotalea sp., assembly GCF_039984035.1. Taxonomy (GTDB): domain Bacteria; phylum Pseudomonadota; class Alphaproteobacteria; order Rhodobacterales; family Rhodobacteraceae; genus Planktotalea. Next base: position 8,386 of record NZ_JBDWVM010000082.1, read on the forward strand.
GAGCGATAGCAAAAAGAAACGCATGGCCATGCTCGATACATTGGCCGCCGCTGGCTCCCCTGCCCCACCCCCCTCTATGGCCGCGTCCCGCCCGTTGCGCGCGGCGCGCAATGCTGTGGACAGTCACAAGGTTTGGGACCTCGATCCAAATCAAATCATCGATGAACGCTTCACAGATCGTCTTGATCTGACCGATGTGGATGATTTGCGCGACTCGATAGAAGCCACGGGGCAAACTGTCCCGATTTTGGTACGTCGCCATCCCAAGAACGCCGATCAATACCTTTTGGTCTATGGTCGTCGTCGTCTCGAAGCGATCCGTCGTTCTGATAGCGTTCAAACCATCAAAGCCCTGATCGCAAACCTTGATCAAGATCACGCGATTGAAGCCCAGATTTCCGAGAACATGGCCCGCCGCGATCTCAGCTACATCGAAAAGGCGCTCTTCGCACATGAGCTGATCGAGGGCGGTTTTGGCAATCAGACTCGCGTTGCCGAGGTTTTGACCGTCACCAAGTCTTCCATCTCAATGGCGCTGGGGATCATCGGGGCGATTGGTCCCGATTTGGTGCGTATAATTGGACCTGCCCATGCGATTGGGCGCCCTCGTTGGGATGCATTGGCCAATGCGGTGGAAGCCTCACGCCTTACGCCGGATGCCTTGATGGCAATCGCGGGCAAAGCAGAAGATGCGTATTCGATTGCTTCGTTCTCAGACAATCCTGGACAAAGCGACCGCTCTGTCGAAATTTTCGAAGCCGTATGGGACGCGGTCGCGCCCGCAGCGCCGTCAAAGCCCAAACGCGTAAAACCCAAACAACAAAAAGGCCGTACCCTTACGGCCGCAGGCAAACCAACTGGGACCCTGAGCAAAACAGCGTCAGGTCTCAAGTTGGAACTACAGTCCGGTGCATTTGCAGATTGGTTGGAAGACCAAATGCAGGTCGTGCTGGACGAACTTCATGAGCGTTTCGAACAACGCCGCGAAGATTAAATCGAGCAAACAAACAGGAGGCACAGAGCAGACAAAGAAAAGGTCCCGCAAAGCATACACCCCACGAGACCCTTGTAAGTAGCATTTCAAAGGTACGTTTCAGCGCAAATTTTCGCAAGTCCAAAGTGATTCGCGGGCCCAAAAAACTTGTCTCAGTGACACGAATTATGAGCTACCATCCAAGAACGCCGTTCCGGCGCGCCTATGATGCTGCGCAACTGAAAGATTTTGCGCCCATTCCTGAGACAAAAACAGCGCCTGACGTGAACAAATGGGACGTGCTTCGTGAACTCGGCGTTGCCCGCAAACAGTTCAATCTATCGGATCGCACGTTAAGCGTTTTGCAAGCCTTGCTCGGATTTCATTCTGAGACGGAGCTGAGCATCAGCGAAAAAGCCCCTATCGTTTATCCGGCAAACGCGACAATCTGCGAACGTCTGAACGGTATGCCATGCTCTACCATGCGGCGTCATTTGGCGAGCCTCGTGAAAGCCGGTTTGCTGATCCGCCGCGATAGCCCGAATGGCAAACGCTACACGCGTACCTTTGCCGGAACGGCCCAAGCGTTTGGCTTCGATCTGACGCCTCTGGTCATTCGTTTCCAAGAGATCAAAGATGCCGCAGATGAAGTCCGGAAAAGCGAAGCACATGTCGAGCAACTTCGTCTCAACGCATCGCTCATGCGCCGTGATCTCGCCGCGCTGAGTGAACTGGCAAGAGCCGAGCGCCCTGCCCTCACAATCTGGGATGCCTTTGACGATCTCGCACTTTTGTTTGCCCGTGAGTTGCGCCGGAAGTTGAGTGCAACTGAGCTAGAAGAATTGAACCGAAAATTGGCCGCGAGTTTGACTGATCTTCAAGCTTTGATCTCAGAGCTTTTCGCAGATGAAATGAGCACCAATGAGGTTCAAAATGAGCAGCACCATCAGAATTCAAATATAGAATTAGAAGATACTCTTATCGAAACACCGCACGAAATTACGAACGAACATGAAACCAAAACGCGCAAAGCAGCAAAGGTTTCTCTGCAGATGGTAAGTACACATTGCAAAGAGATGAGGGCCTATTTTTCAGAGCCGTTGAACAAATGGTCAGACCTTGTGCATGTTGTTGATCGACTGAGGCCAATGATGGGTGTTTCATTAAAGGTTTGGGACCGTGCGACAGAAGCAATGGGGTTAGAGCAAGCATCAGTTGTCTTGGCTGTTATGTTAGAGCGGTTTGAAGAAATTCGATCACCGAGCGGATATCTTCAGCATCTTACGAATAAGGCTGAACTGGGGACGTTTAGCTGTAATCCTATGCTGCTAGCTTTGGCTCGGCGGACGGGGAATTCACAACTGTGAACAATCCCGATCTTGATAAGAGTTCACAGTTGTGAACTTGCACCATTAAGAAGCTAGAAACTATTTCTGCACGCCCCTAAGGTAGCCCGAGAACAAGAAGGATTTGATATGTTTCTGAAGAACGCTTGGTATGTCGCTGCATGGGATCATGAGATCACCAGAGGCCTGAAACAGATCATCGTTCTCGGCGAAAAGATTTGTGTGTTTCGATCAGAAGCTGGCGAACTCGTCGCGTTAGAAGATGCATGTCCACATCGTAAACTGCCCCTCTCAAAAGGGCGGATTAAAGGCGACACTGTCGAATGTGGATATCACGGTCTGACCTTTGATTGCGCGGGGCAATGTGTCTGGTCACCAGGCACAGGACGCATCCCGTCTAATGCGAAAGTACACGCCTATCCGCTGCATGAAAAATACGGACTTGTTTGGATTTGGATGGGCAATCCGGCACTGGCCGATGCCAGCGAAATCTTTGAGATCGAAAACTACGACAACCCTGACTGGGGCATCAATCGTGGCGCTGCGATGGAGCTGGATTGCAACTATCTTTTGATGTGCGACAACCTACTGGATCCGACGCATGTGGCTTGGGTTCATCAAAGCAGCTTTGCCGCGGATGCCACTAAGGACACGCCGCTGCGGATCAAGAAAACGGATGAGGGCGTAATCGTGCATCGCTGGATGATGGATCACGAACCTGCGCCGTTTTACAAAAAGGTTGTTGCGTTCGAAGGCAACTGTGACCGTCTGCAACACTACGAGGTGCGCTATCCGTCCCATGCGTTGATCAAGGCGGTGTTCACGCCCGCGGGAACGGGTGGGCCAGATGGGCCGCTGCACGAGAAAACCTTTATCATGGATAGCTACAATTTCATGACGCCGACCGACGAAGGGCATACGCGCTACTACTGGTTCCAACTGCGCAATATTCGGCCCGATGATGAGGCGCTGTCGCAGATGATGAGCGAAGATGTGCAGCACGCATTTGAAGAAGATCGTGATGTTTTGAATGCGGTTCAGATTGGGATGAGCAACAAGACGTCGCCGCATATTGATCTGCCGATTGATGGCGGCCAATTGCGGTTCCGTCGTCAGTTACAAGCGATGATCAACGAAGAACAACGCGTCGATGCGCAGATGGCTGAGTGACCTTCTAAGGCGGGTTCGGAATGCTGAGATAGGTTTCTTTGGGAATGCGCGTGAGACCAGTTATCCCAAGCTTGGAGCGGTGCTCGTCAGCAAGATCGTGAATCGCATTTTCAACAGCAGA
>NZ_JBDWVM010000083.1:0-3354 GCF_039984035.1 Planktotalea sp.
AACCAACGACCTCTGCATTAGATTTGCTTTTCTGGCATTTGAACGACGAGGCCTTCCAAAGCGTCTGTCACTTTGATCTGGCACGTCAAACGAGAGCGAGCGGGATCGGGCTCAAACGCGAAATCGAGCATGTCTTCTTCCATGTCGTCTTTTGCTGGAACTTTTTCGACCCAATCTGGGTGCACGTAAACATGGCACGTCGAACATGCGCAGGCGCCGCCGCAATCGGCTTCGATGCCCGGGATATTGTTGTCGCGCGCGCCTTCCATCACTGTCATGCCATTTGCAACATCAACAACATGTTCTTTGCCGCCGTGCTCAACGTAGGTAATCTTCGTCATTGTATATTCCTTAACTCTTCTTGCTATTTACCTAGCGCTCAGAATTGCAGCGCGCTAGTGAAATTTGCGGCTAGATGGTCACAGGCACATTCTCGTGAACGATCACTGAACTTCAGACTGTCCCTTTCGCCACAAAAGCTCTATTCTTTAAGCTAGATCGCCATAAAGGCGGCAAGCAGTGAAACAGGCTCGATGCACCAGATCATCAACAAAGCAACGCATTTTGCGGTCGTTCGGCGTGCGGCAGGCACGCTTGGTTTGTGCTTGGTTGCTGCATGCTCTAGCGCACCGCAAGTCGTTTCGAAGGCCTCGTTTGAGGAAACTGATCTCGAATATACCCGCGGCGCCCCGCCTCCCGGTGCGGATGAGGGCAGTTGCTGGGGCAAACATGTCACACCCGCTGAGATCGAAACGGTCACGCATCAGATCCAATTACAGCCTGCTGAAATCCGTTCAGACGGAAGCGTCAGCAGCCCTGCGGTCTACAAGACGGAGACCTCTCAAAGGATCGTGAAAGAGCGTAAAGAGCTTTGGTTTGAAACCCCCTGCGCTCCGACCCTGACACCTGAATTCGTGTCTACGCTTCAGCGTGCCTTGAAAGCGCGCAAACATTATCGTGGGCCAATTACAGGCTACATCGACCCTCGAACGCGCGCAGCGATCCGTCAGTATCAGGAAGAACAAGGACTCGATAGCTCCATCCTATCGCTTGCAGCCGCACGCAAACTGGGTCTCGTGTCCTATGAGGACGCACAACAGAGCTAACAAAAATGCCCAGCACGTGGCTGGGCATTCTTCGGTTTAGTTAGTGGTGACTGTTAACCGTCTTCGAGCGCCAAAGCGACAAAGCGTGGATCACCAGAGCGGCGGACCAAGAGCAGCAAAGACTTGCGACCCGCTTCTTTTGCGCCTTCGATCTGCTTGTTCAGATCCTCAAGCCCAGCCAATTTTTGTTGCCCTGCTTCAGTGATGATATCACCAGCGCGCAGACCTTTTTCATAGGCTTTGCTCATCTCATCCACATCTTGCACAACAAGGCCCGTTGCACTGTCTGCGAGATCAAGTTGCTCGCGCAGCTCGTCTGTGATTTCAGACACTGTCATACCGAGGATTTCGGTCTTTGTCGGTTCTTCGGGCTCAGCTGGTTGAGACGCAGGAACAGCGTTTTGCGCTTCTTCGCGGCGGCCAAGGGTCACCTTCAGCGTTTGTGTTTTTCCATCGCGGAAGACGACAACACGAACCGCTTTACCTACAGCAGTGTTACCCACTGTGCGAACCAAAGACCGCGTATCTTCGACATCCGAACCGTCAAAGCTCATGATGACATCACCCGGCTCAATCCCCGCTTCAGAAGAGGGTCCTTCAGGCACATCCGTGACCATCGCGCCGGCTACTTTTTCAAGGCCAATCGCTTCTGCAACGTCTTCTGTGACGTCTTGGATGCGAACGCCCAGCCAACCGCGACGCGTTTCACCGAACTCTTTCAACTGGTCCACAACACGTACAACAACGTTAGACGCCATAGAGAACCCGATCCCGATGGAACCACCGTTCGGGGACAGGATCGCTGTGTTCACACCGATGACGTCGCCATCCATGTTGAACAGAGGACCGCCAGAGTTACCGCGGTTAATCGCGGCGTCGGTTTGGATGTAGTCGTCATATGAGCCACTGAGCGCACGGTTACGTGCCGATACGATGCCCGCAGAGACAGAGAAACCCTGCCCCAATGGGTTACCCATCGCCATGACCCAATCGCCAACACGGGAAATATCGCTATCGCCAAAGCTGACGAAAGCCAAAGGCGCTTCTGCCTCGACTTTCAGAAGGGCGATATCTGTGTTTGGATCTGTACCGATCACCTTCGCAGGCAGTTCACCACCCTCAAAGAATTCGATCAGGATTTCATCAGCGCCTTCGATCACGTGGTTGTTCGTGACAACGAAGCCATCTTCAGAAATCACAAAACCGGAACCAAGCGCGGAAGAACGACGCGGGCGATTGTTTTCGCCGCCTTCACCGTTATTGCGATCCTGAAATTCGCGGAAGAAATCTTCAAATGGAGACCCTTCTGGAACCACGCCGCGCGGCGCCGTGTTGCGTGCAACTGTGGTCGATGTGGTGATGTTAACAACGGCCGGGCTGATTTTTTCAGCTAGGTCCGCAAAGCTTTCGGGAGCGCCGCGCGCAGCAGCGCTCATCGTTTGAAGCAAGAGCAAAGCAATGCTCAACCCCGCGGCAAGCGCCCATGGGAGCGCTTTACGTGCTTCTTGTCGAGGTGAATGTGAAAGGGCAATAGCCTGTGACATTGTGAGAAGACCTCCTTCTTTGGTCCGAGCCGCAACCAAGTCAAACACGACTTGGGCTTTTGTACTCACCATCTATCTAGGCGCGGATATGCGCAACGCAAATCTCATTACAGTGTTTCAAGCGGATGTGAAGATTACGTGAATAAAGTTACAATTGCCTCAAAGCGCACCAAGCGCGCGCGCCACCAACAAAAGGCATACGCCGAGCAAGATAATCATCAGGCCAAAGGTACGACGCATTTCCAAGGACAGGTTTCGCATCGCTTCAAGAAGGTCTTCAATAAGCGAAGGGGCCAGTGCGTACACCAGCCCCTCGACTATACAGACCAATCCGATTGCCAATAAAATGTTGGCAAACATAGGCTTACTCCGATTTAGTGTCCGATTTCAGATAGTTAAAGAAATCGCTGTCTGGTGACAAAACCATTGTGGAGTTGTTTGCGCCCAGCGCACCACGATAGGCTTCAAGCGAACGATAGAATTCAAAGAATTCTTGGTCCGCGCCATAGGCATCCGCGAAGATCGCGTTGCGTTCCGCGTCCGCTTCACCGCGTGTGATTTCGCTATCACGGCGCGCATCAGATACGATTTCAACCTGCGTTCTGTCTGCCAAAGCGCGCACACGTTGCGCCGCTTCGTTACCACGAGCGATCTCATCGGCAGCTTCACGCTCACGTTCTGCGCGCATACGAGCAAATGTGGAC
>NZ_JBDWVM010000084.1:0-2995 GCF_039984035.1 Planktotalea sp.
AAGGCGCGTTAGGAATGCAGAATTTCGGTGTTGAAAAAGATACTTGCCTTTTTGGGGAATCCTAGACCTGCCGCGGTTTGATACTGCTCCTTTGGCAACATTTACTGCGACAAAGGAGATGGACTATGAGACTAAACGGAGAGATAAATTCAGCCAAGATGCATCGCGCTGACCTGTGGGCTTGGACCTAAGTAGTTAGCTGACGATCCTATTACCTGATAGCACATGCTAGGGCACAAAACCCTGACAGATCCAAACCCGAGATAGAAACCTGTATCCGTCACAGGCTATCCTTCATCCGGCAACACATCGAAACCCGATATGGCTTGTCGCGCTCGTTTCGGCGTGGGCTATCCGCGCTGCGGGTCGGTATCTGCGGCAATAGCTTTCTGCGCAAAGGTATGATCCGCCCTTCAGGATGCGGGTGTCTTGCGAGGATTGGGGTTCTGGAACGCAGCAGTTTGGCCGACCTGTTGATGTTTGTGAAAACGGGTCTGTCGTCCATTCCCACACGTTACCCAGCATATTGTGAAGCCTACTGCGCGGGGTGTCATTGTTGCGTGACGGGACTGTAAAGGGTGGCATGCCGGTTCTTTCGTTTCGGTGGGGGAAATCACCACGCCAAATATTCATATCGAGCCGATCTGACGCGGCGATCGTGGCGGCAAATTCCCATTGAGCTTCGGATGGGAGAGATTTTCCAGCCCAGTTGGCATAGGCTAAGGCGTCGATAAAAGAGACGTTCACCACGGGGTGCAAACCGCGCTTAACGAGATTGCTCTGCGGTCCTTCAGGGTGCCTCCAATTCGCTCCCGGCACGAACTGCCACCATTGGTTTGGGTCAAGCAAGCTAACGGGGCCTTTCGTCATTTGAAAAACGAATGAGCCCGCAACTTTATTCTCTTTGTCGTTGGGACGTTCGCTTGTGGTGATATACCCTGTCGCTGCAACAAACGCGGCGAAGGCGTCATTGGTTACCGCAGCAGTATCTATCTGAAACGGGGCCACCTCGACTATCCGTGCGGGGGCCTCTTCTGGATAATGGCGATCCGACCCCATCAAGAATTGCCCACCATCAAGCGACATCATAGGTGTCGATTTAGTCGTCATTACTCCTCGCTGTGGATCAGTCGTGCTTCACTTTGGGTGTCAAAAACATGCACCTTTGCCGCGTCAAACGACAGGTTGATCACAGCACCCGGCTGGGTATCGAGGTCAGCCGCCTCGACCAAACGCATTTCTGTGCCACCGATTTCACAGGTTAAGTGAGTTTCACTTCCCATCGGTTCAATGACTTCTACGGTCGCTTGCAGCGGGCCGTTTGGGGCGACGCGCAGATGCTCTGGTCGGATGCCAAGGATGATATCTTGACCATCCGTCAGCGGCAGACCATTGGGCAGCGCAAGTTCGGCAGTTTCATGCATCATGACAAAACCGCCGTTTTTCGCGACAACCCTCCCTGTGAGCAAATTCATTTGCGGCGCACCTATAAAGCTCGCGACGAATAGGTTGTCGGGGGCGTTGTAGAGTTCAAGCGGCGTGCCCACTTGTTCAATCCGTCCAGCGTGCATCACAACGATGCGGTCCGCCATTGTCATGGCTTCGGTCTGGTCGTGGGTTACATAAATGGATGTGGTCTTGAGACGTTGATGGAGCCGCTTGACCTCTTTGCGCATGGTGGTGCGCAGCTTTGCGTCAAGGTTTGAGAGCGGCTCGTCAAACAAGAATACCTCTGGGTTGCGCACAATCGCGCGGCCCATCGCAACGCGCTGCCGTTGCCCACCAGAGAGAGCCTTTGGGCGACGATCCAGATAGTCATCAAGACCAAGGATCGCACTGGCCTCCCTCACAGCCGCCTCAATCTCGGTCTTTGGTCGTTTCTCAAGATCAAGAGCAAAAGACATGTTTTCGCGCACAGTCATATGCGGATAGAGCGCGTAAGACTGGAACACCATCGCGATCTGCCGATCCTTTGGCAGGCGGTCGTTTACGACGTTTCCACCTATCGAAATTTCGCCAGCGGAAGGGTCTTCAAGCCCCGCGATCATGCGCAAGAGTGTTGATTTGCCGCAGCCGGAAGGCCCGACAAGCGCCACAAACTCGCCTTGAGCAATATCAAGCGAGATACCGTGGATCACATCGACTTTGCCAAAGGATTTCTGAATTCCGTTGAGCGTTACAGTGGCCATTCGCAGTCCTTCCATCGTGAGGCATATCCCAAATGTCGAGGTTTCTGGATTGACTCGTCTTTCAGTATCCGTATTCATAATTTCATATATGAAAGATTGAAAGGGGAATCTATTGGGACCAAGTGAACGCCTCTTGCAAGTCATGGAATATCTGATGGCCTCGGGGCCTGACCCCGTGAAGCAAATCGATATCTCTCGGGACCTTGGCATTTCGGCAGCGACCGTGAACCGGATCGTGCGTACGTTGGCGGACCGTGGCTATTTGTTTCACACAAGCGAGAAATACTGCATCCCGAACTTTCGCCTGATCCGCAACGTACCGATGTCCGAAAGCTATCTGTCGGTTCTCAGCGACCTTATGAATGATATCACCGCCGCGCACAGTGTTTCGGTTGAGGCGGTTGTTGTCACAGGTTTTGACCTGTTGTGGCATTCGCGGACACAGCTGCCTGACCCCAGCGTGGCTATCCGCGCGGCGCGTGGGTTCCGGCGCAGTCTTTATGAGCTCGACGCCATGTCACGTCTCTACCTGAGTCGCTTGGGGTGGGACGAGGTCAGTTATAAATATTTCACGGGTGGTTTCTTCAAGACGGGCCTTGAGATGGGCAGCCTTGCCCCAAGCGAAGCACGCCGTGTGATCGAAGAGGCCGTGTCCGATAATTTCGCCATGGATTTCGACGGCAACCACGTAGGTGTGCGCCGTTTTTCCACCATCATCGAAGACGAACGTGGGAAATTCCTGCACCTGCTTAGCATTGCAGAAGCTGCCGTGCCTGTGCGGGACAAAGACGAACATATCGCCAACG
>NZ_JBDWVM010000085.1:0-8633 GCF_039984035.1 Planktotalea sp.
CAAGCGCTGCGCGGCTTTGTTGACCCCCTGATAGCTCCGCCGGTTTACGAGCCCCCATGCCATCCAGATCAACTGAGGTAAGCGCGCTTTGAACCGCGTCTCGCTCGACTTCGGAAAGTTTAAGGGATGGGCGCAAACCTAGCCCGACATTTTGCTCAACGCTCATGTGGGGAAAAAGATTATTATCCTGAAACAGCACCGAAAAGGGACGCGAGGCTGGCGGATCATTGGCAATGTCACGATCCTGCCAATTGATCTGTCCACGGGAAGCCGTCAGAAACCCCGCCAAGCCCATCAGCAAGGTCGATTTCCCTGCGCCAGATGGCCCTATAACGGCGATACGCGTCTGTGCGTTCAGCTGCATATCCGCCTGCAAGGAAAACGCGCCTTGCTGCAGTACCACATCTTTTAGCTCAAGCATTTCGCCGCCCCCACGCATCGCATATCCAAAACACTCCAAAGGACATAAGCCCCAATAGCAAGGCGGCGCCAGCCGCAGCATCCATGCGGTAGGCTCCCATCAGGCGAAAGATCTGCAGGGGCAGTGTCGCTTCGTCCGTCGCAGCGAACAAGGCCACAACGCCCAAATCGCCCATAGACAGCGCCGCCGCCAAACCAACGGCAAACCCCAGCGGTGCGCGAATGCGCGGCAGGATAACCAACCGCAATAGGGCGAAACCGGACAAGCCTAGGCTCATCGACAGTCGTCCGTAATGTGCGTTTACGTCCTGCACAGCTGGAATCAAAACGCGCAACGCAAAGGGGAGCGCCATTACTGCATTCACGCTCGCGGTTACCACCATCGCGCATTCTTGCGGCGATGCTAAAGGAAAGATCGCGATGAAGAGGCCCGTACCTATGACCAAAGGCGAAGCTGCAATGGCGAGCAATCCAACGCTCTCGATCCATGCGAACCGTACAGCGGCCAATGCGATAGAAAGGGCGAGGAAAAATGCCAGAGATGCAGACATCAACGCAACTTTGATAGAGAGCCATGCCGAGAACCAAACCGCACTTGGCAGCTCAGTGATGGCCCCAATCCCGCGCATCGCCACGGCGCTAAGTGGGACAAGCAGGAAGAGACTGGCAAGCAGGATCGCACATGTGTCACCCCACAGCGACAGGCGGTTGGCACCATCCCAACGCGCAGCAACGCGGTCGAGACCTTTGCCAAAGCCACCCTGACCTTGGCTCACCCAGAGCGCCAAAAGCGCAGCTGATCCCGCCATCACCAATTGAATGGATGCCAAAATTGAGGCTTTGCCAAGATCGAAATCAAATCGAAAGGCTTGATAGATTGCCAACTCGACAGTGGTTGCACGAGGACCGCCGCCAAGCGTCAGTGCGACGGCAAAGCTCGACAAACAGATCGCGAAAATAATCGCAAAAGCGCCCGGCGCTGCACGTTTCAGCATCGGCCATTCCAAATGAACGACCATATCGCGCGCTGAAAACCCAAGCTGTGCAGCCAGTCTAAAACGCTCAGCCGGAATACTGGACCATCCTTGCAGAATGACTCGCGTTGCCAGCGGTAAATTAAAGAAAACATGCGCTATGACAACGCCATGAAATCCGTAAATCGGAATTGGCGGCAAGCCTACTAACTCTAGCAATTGCGACACCCAACCAGAGCGCCCAAACACCGTCAAAAGGCCCATGACAGCCACAATAACAGGAAGAAGGAAAGGCGCGCCAAGGAGCGTAATAAGAAGCGAGCGACCAAAGAAGCGTCGCCGGTTCAGTGCCCGCGCAACAGGAATCGCGCAAATTACGCTGATGAGCGCTGAAAGAACGGCTTGGCTCACTGTAAATCGTACAGCGGCCCAATCGCTCGGGCCAAGTCGCCCCGCATCCGGCGCATAAAACGCCACAATACCAAGCGTGCCAAGGATCAGGGCCGCGACAAGCGCCGCCGCCCCGACCCCAAACCATGGGTTTATTTGCTGAGCGCGGTCAGCCATTCAGCCAATGCCGCATCGCGAAGCGCAGGTGCGTCCACCGCTGGAACCAACAAAGATTTCTCAGGTGTTACCAGTGTTTCGAAACCTTTTGGCAGGCCATCTGCTGGCGTCACTGCTGGGTACATCCAGTTGGTTGTTGGGATGATCGTTTGGAACGCATCGCCAACCATGAAGGCAAGGAACTTGTCCGCCAATTCGGATTGATCGCTGCCTGCCAATTTGCCCGCAACTTCGACCTGAAGGTAATGACCTTCCTCGAAAGACGCCGCTGCAAAGCCAGCGTCTTCTTCTGCAATCAAATGGTAAGCTGGTGATGTTGTGTAGGACAACGCCATGTCCGCTTCACCTTCAAGGAAGAGACCATAAGCTTCGGACCAACCTTTGGTGACAGTCACGATATTGTCGGAGAGGCCGTCCCAAATCGCTGGCGCTTCGTCACCGTAGGCCGATTTGACCCACATCAGCAGACCAAGTCCTGGTGTGGACGAACGCGGATCTTGGATAACGATCTTCAGATCGCTTTCGCCCAAGGCCTTGAGGTTCGCAGGCGCATCTACGCCGTCTTTGTGAACAAACGCGAAATAGCCCCAGTCGTAGGGAACAAACGTTGCATCATCCCATGCGATTGGCAGGCTGTAGTCAGCGCTTACGCTATGGGGCGCGAAGAGTTCTGTTTCCATCGCCGCCGCTGTCAGGTTCGTGTCCAAACCCAACACGACATCCGCATCCGTGCGCGCGCCTTCTAGCTTGATCCGCGCCAAAAGCGCCGCGCCATCACCAGCACCGACAAATTTCAGATCGCATGCGCATTCTGCTTCAAACGCTTTTTCTACAGCCGGGCCAGGGCCCCAATCACTGACAAAGCTGTCATATGTGTAAACAACGAGTTCAGGTGTCTCAGCCGCTGCCATAGAGGCCGCAAAAACACCCGCGATACATCCAAGATACTTCATCGTATTCTCCAAAATGTAGGCGGGCGGATGGATAGGGTTGGAAATTGGTCCAGACCTTCCCTCCGCCGGTCCTAACCGGTTCAGGTTCAACGGGTCATGCAAAATTTCGCAAATCTCAGGTCCGAAGACCCCCCCGAGGTGCGGCCAGATATAGACATCCCAAGACCATGACACAAGCAAGCTGTTCTTTCATATGCTAAGGCATTATTTTGTTTACTTTTTTGGGTCTTTATGTTAATCAAAGTTACATTCAAAACATTAAGAGAAAGGAGGCGCCCATGGGATGATGAGGGTTGCTATTTTGTGTGTTGAGCTAGCGATTATTTGGCTCATTTATTTTTGGTTCGGGTTTGTTACGACCTACGATATGCCACTTTGGATGACGACATTTATGGTCATCACGGTTGATCGATTGACAAATCTCATTACAGATTTCGCAAATCGAAGACGGACAGATCTGTCACAATGACTTGGCTTTGGCGCGTGTCCCGCGTATGTCCCTTGCGGACACAAACGCGAGCACACGCCCATGAGCCTTAATACATTCGGTCACATTTTCCGCGTCACCACTTGGGGTGAAAGCCACGGACCTGCTTTAGGCGCAACCGTAGACGGTTGTCCGCCGAATGTTGTGATTGATGAGACCTCGATCCAACACTGGCTCGACAAGCGTAAGCCCGGCACGAGCAAGTACACGACGCAACGCCGCGAAGCGGACGAGGTCAAAATTCTCTCAGGCACATTTGAGGGTAAAACCACCGGAACCCCTGTGCAGCTGATGATCGAAAACACCGATCAACGCTCTAAGGACTATGGCGATATCATCGAAAAGTTCCGCCCGGGCCATGCGGATATCACTTATTATCAGAAATACGGAAATCGCGACTATCGCGGCGGCGGTCGCTCCTCTGCACGCGAAACCGCGTCGCGCGTTGCCGCTGGTGGTCTCGCACGCGCAGCGCTCGACAAACTTGCACCCGGCATCGAAATCACCGGCTACATGACCCGCATGGGCGCCCATGAGATTGATCGCGATAACTTCGATTGGGATCAGATCGAACAGAACCCGTTCTGGACACCAGATGCAAAAGCCGCTGAAACATGGGCCGACTACCTTGATGGCTTGCGTAAATCAGGCAGCTCGGTCGGCGCGATCATCGAAGTCACAGCGCGCGGCGTACCCGCGGGCCTCGGCGCACCTGTTTACGGTAAACTCGACACCGACCTCGCCGCCGCCATGATGAGCATCAATGCCGTCAAAGGCGTCGAAATCGGTGAAGGTATGTCAGCCGCAATGCTAACGGGCGAACTCAACGCAGATGAAATCACCATGGGCAAAGATGGTCCGCGTTATAGCTCCAACCACGCGGGCGGTATCCTAGGTGGTATTTCCACAGGTCAGGACATTGTCGTGCGCTTCGCGGTGAAGCCGACCAGTTCTATCCTGACAACGCGCAAGACGATCACGAAGTCGGGCGAAAATACCGAAATCATCACCAAAGGTCGCCACGATCCCTGCGTCGGTATCCGCGCCGTGCCTGTTGGCGAGGCGATGATGGCCTGCGTGATCCTAGACCATCTGTTGCTGCACCGCGGCCAGATTGGTGAAAACCAAGGCACATTTGGTTAAGCTTCATCTTTCCAAATAAACTTGAAAATCTCGGGGGGCCATTAGCTCCCCGACCGATCCGATTGCGCAAGTAATTGGAAACTACTTCCCAGAGACAAAGTCGCTCTTCGCATAACCCTGCACGTAAAGCAGCGCAGTAAGATCGCCGAAATTCACCCTTACATCACATTGCGCCGCAACCGCTGGCTTGGCATGCAATGCAACGCCCGTGCCCGCACGCGTGAGCATGCCCAGATCATTTGCACCATCCCCAACCGCAATCACATCTGCTTCGGAAATACCAAGGCGCGCAGTGATCTCTTCCAGCGCATCCACCTTCGCCTGCTTGCCAAGGATCGGAAGCCCCACTTCACCCGTCAACTTGCCACTATCAGCCAGCAATGTATTCGCGCGGTTCTCGTCAAACCCCAATTTACCAGCAACAGAAGACGTGAACGCAGTAAATCCACCAGACACCAGCGCCGCATAAGCGCCATTCGCTTTCATCGTTGCCAGCAATGCAGGACCGCCTGGCATCAACGTTATCCGCTTTTCCAAAACATCTGTAATGACGCTCTCAGGAAGACCTTTCAGCAAACCAACCCGCTCGCGCAACGCACCGTCGAAATCAAGTTCACCGTTCATCGCAGCGGCTGTAATCGCCGCCACGCGCGCTCCGAAACCAGCCTCGTCCGCCAATTCATCAATGCACTCTTGTTGGATCATCGTGCTGTCCATATCAGCCAGCAACATCTTCTTGCGGCGCCCTTCGCTCGGTTGGACCACCAGATCAACGCCGATCTTTTGAACATCGTCCCACACATCCCAAAGATTGGCGGGCACACCTTCAAGAGAAAATTCAGCCGCTTCATCAGGAGCAAGCCAAAGCGCATCACCACCGCCCCATGCGTCCCGCAATGAAGTCACCAATGCAGGATCAAGTTTGCCGGGTTGTGCAATGAACGTCGTCGTAAACATGGAAGCGCGCCTTTCATAAAGTTTGGCAGCGCCCTACCCGATCCGCAGCAAAACAACCAGTGTTTTCAGGATCGCTATGAAACTGCGCCTTACAAATCTTGCGATTGTTTACAGATCAAGATCAGCCAAACATGCATCATAATCAGCAAGGTTTGCCTCGTGCCGATCAATCAGCGCTTGGCGTGCTTCGGGATCATTAAACACATGAAGCCGGTTTGCCTCGATCGCTTTCATACACAGCTCTGCATAGACATCTGGGCTCATCCCATTCTCAACCAAACTTCGAACCGCTTTATAGGCGTCCGATTGTTTGAACTTTTCGCGATGAACCTCCGCGGCAGGGCTGTTGTCAGATGTATTGTGGATGTTCGACTTAACCCATGTTGGACAGAGACAGGAAACACCAATCCCAGATTTCTTTAGCTCGATACGAAGTGCCTCAGAATACCCCGTGACCGCAAATTTGGTTGCAAAATATGGTCCCATACCGGGCGCTGTGACGTGCCCAGCCATTGAAGCCGTATTTACGATATGACCACCTTCATCATGGGCCGCGATCAACGGTAGAAATGTTTCTACGCCATGCACGACACCCATCAAATTGATATCGGTTATCCACTGCCAATCCCTTAGATCAATTTGACCTGGGCGCCCTGCAAGGCTTACGCCCGCGTTGTTGAACAGCAAATGAACTTTACCAAAAGCATCGATAGTCGCCTGAGCAGCGTTTTGGACAGATCCCGCATCGGAGACATCACAAACGACACTTTCAGTGTGTGCTTCCCCGACCTCAGCCCTCGCGGCTGCAAGCCCCTCGGCATTCATATCAGCCATCATGACATGTGCGCCGCGCGCAACCAGCGCTTTGGTAAGGGCAAGACCGATGCCGGAAGCTGCGCCTGTTACGAATGCATTTTTGTGGGCAATCTCTGTCATAACACTTCTTTCCAGCCAAAGGTTCCATGATGCGAACAGGGCAACGCTATGGGGCTGCGCTGAGTTAGGAAAGCGAAATAGAAAAACGTGTCGCAACGTTCCTTTAGAGCTCTCTGCCCCTATGCGCCTATCGGAAACGCCCAACGAAAAAATGTCGCAAAATGTTCAAGTTCATTCGCATGAGCGACATTTTGACTGTTGCGGATCATATGCGCCCCCCTTATGTCCGGCGGTGGGACACCCTTCCCCAACGAAGGGCATATATCTGTGAGGATACCAGCTATGGCTATCGAACAACCGGCAACGCGCCCGGCCAATCCGCGTTTTTCTTCTGGCCCATGTGCCAAACCCCCTGTTTTCAAACTCGAAAATCTGAGCGATGCGCCTCTGGGCCGCTCTCATCGTGCAGCTGTTGGCAAAGCCAAACTGAAAGCCGCGATTGAAGAGACACGCGAGATTCTCGGTGTTCCAGCAAACTACAAAATCGGTATCGTACCTGCCTCCGACACCGGCGCTTTCGAAATGGCGATGTGGAACCTTTTGGGTGAGCGTCACGTTGAAATGCTCGCTTGGGAAAGCTTCGGCGCGGGTTGGGTGACTGATGTCGTCAAACAGCTCAAGATCGACGCGACCGCCAAGACGGCTGAGTACGGCGAGATCGTTGACCTGTCCAAAGTGAACTTCGACAACGATGTTTGCTTCACATGGAACGGCACAACATCTGGCGTACGCGTTCCAAATGGCGACGTGATCCCAGAAGTTCGTGGCGGTCTGACACTTTGCGATGCAACATCCGCAGCGTTCGCGATGGACCTGCCTTGGGACAAGCTCGACGTGACAACCTTCTCTTGGCAGAAGGTTCTTGGCGGCGAAGCAGCGCACGGCATGATTATCCTCAGCCCACGTGCGGTTGAGCGCCTTGAAAGCTATGTACCTGCATGGCCTCTGCCGAAGATCTTCCGCCTCACGAAGGGCGGCAAGCTGATCGATGGTATCTTCTCTGGCGCAACGATCAACACGCCTTCCATGCTCGCGGTTGAAGATTACCTTCTCGCATTGGATTGGGCACGCTCTGTTGGTGGCCTCGAAGGTCTCATCGCGCGCGCAGATGCAAATACAGCTGCCGTGACGCAGTTCGTTGAAGCAAACGATTGGATCGAATTCCTTGCGGTTGATCCTGCGACGCGTTCCAACACGTCTGTCTGCCTGAAGTTCAACGACAAGCGCATCAAAGATGGCCCCGCATTTGCGAAAGCCGTCGCCAAACGTTTGGAAGCCGAAGACGTCGCTTTGGACGTTGGTGCATACCGCGATGCCCCTGCAGGTCTTCGCATCTGGTGCGGTGGCACCGTGGAAACCGCTGACGTGGAAGCCCTGCTGCCATGGCTCGCTTATGCGTTCGAAGCTGAAATCGCAGCTTCCTAAGACAAGGGTGCGTGGCAACCACGCACCTTACTTCGCTTCACATATGTAAGGTGCGTGATTGCACGCACCGCCCCTCAAAGAACAAGGACCAACACCATGGCCCCCAAAGTACTCGTATCCGACAAGCTCAGCGAATCTGCCGTTCAAATCTTCCGCGACGCAGGCATCGACGTCGATTTCCAACCTGACCTTGGCAAAGACAAGGACAAGCTGGCAGAAGTCATCGGTCAATATGACGGCCTCGCGATCCGTTCTGCGACGAAAGTGACGCAAAAAATCCTCGACGCCGCGACAAACCTAAAGGTCATCGCACGCGCAGGTATCGGTACTGACAACATCGATAAAGTCGCTGCCTCCCAGAAAGGTGTGATCGTCATGAACACGCCATTCGGCAACATGATCACGACTGCCGAGCACGCCATCGCGATGATGTTCGCTGTTGCGCGTCAGATCCCAGAGGCAAGCGCATCTACGCATGCTGGCAAATGGGAAAAATCCAAGTTCATGGGTGTTGAGCTGACCAACAAAACCCTTGGCGTTATCGGCGCAGGCAACATCGGCGGTATCGTTTGTGATCGAGCACGCGGTCTCAAGATGAAAGTTGCAGCATACGACCCCTTCCTCAGCGTTGAAAAAGCCGAGAAGATGGGCGTTGAGAAGGTTGAGTTGGACGAGCTTCTTGCCCGTGCAGACTTCATCACGCTGCACGTTCCCTTCACAGAGGCGACAGCAAACATCCTGTCCCGCGAAAACCTTGAGAAGACCAAAAAA
>NZ_JBDWVM010000086.1:0-5834 GCF_039984035.1 Planktotalea sp.
GGATGACTTAGGTCTGCACAACTGTGTTGGCGTCGGACTGTCTGATGGCATCATCCCGATACTGGCAGAACAAGATCTGCACCCCGATAGATTTTCCGCGCTGGTGTCGGTGGGCTTCAATGGTTGTCTCAATCGTTCGGCCTTCAAAAAACTTCCCGTGCCGCAAGCGACGCTATTGCGCCTTGGTAAATATGCCCCGGAGCTTTTGGAACTGATCGCAAAACTCGGTTTCCGTATGATGCAAAAACACGGGATTGATTGGTATTTAGAACGCGCGCACGCGTCGACGCCGCTCGATCTTCAAATTTGCCGCAGTCCTGAAACCGCCACGCTGGTGCGCGACGCATGTGCCCATTTGGCCGTTCAGGGCACGCGGACCTTCGTGCGCGATATGCAAATGTTTCACGCCCCCGTAGATCGCGCCATTGACCGTTTGGCAATCCCAATGCGCAGCCTTGTGCCGACAGAAGATGGGATATTTGATTTGGGCGAATACCAAGACCTCGAAAGGCGCAATCGCAACATCACGGTTATTCCTGTTGAGCAATCTGCCGATTTGCTGATTTATCAGCAAACAGAATTCATCCTAAACCACATCATCAAGGTCGTAGATCAACACCGATGAAGTCATACACCAATTAGGGTATGAACCTGTTTTTCACATCTTCTAGTTCTGTTGCAAACGAACTGGAGACATTACGAAATGTACGGCAAAATCACTCGGGCACTTTGGCTAGCTCTTACAACGACCCTGAGTACTTTCATCGGACCCGCCGCCTATGCCGATGGCGATGTGGCAACCGATCTCATGTTTGTCTTTGACGCCTCTGGCTCCATGTGGGGGCAGGTCGATGGTGTCGCGAAAATCGATATCGCACGCGACGTTTTCACAGATATTTCCGAGGGCTGGGCTCAATCTCAGCAAGCGGTTGGCCTCATTGCCTACGGACACCGCCGCAAGGGTGATTGCTCTGACATAGAACTTTTGCAAGCTCCCTTGCCCAGCGGCATGCAGACCCTAACGACCAAGGTGCAGAGCCTTGTACCGAGAGGTAAAACCCCTCTGTCCGAGGCTGTGCGAATGGCTGCGCAAACGTTGAAATACACCGAAAACGCTGCAACCGTCGTGCTGCTTACGGATGGAATAGAAACCTGCGATCTGGACCCTTGTGCCGTCGGAGCAGAGCTTGAGCGCCTTGGGGTTAATTTCACCGCCCATGTGGTCGGCTTTGATATTCGCGCGCAAACGGACAAAAACCAGCTGCAATGCTTAGCGCGTAGTACTGGGGGAACCTATCTCGATGCGCGCGACGCCGAAACGCTGAACACTGCGCTTGCGAATGTCACCAAGGTTGTTGATGTACCCATAGGCCCGACAACCGCGCATGTGACCCTCGCAATTTCCGACGGCACCGCGCGACCTGCCACCGTGACGCTCATCGCGACCCATGCGGACACAGGGGAGATCCGCGAGCTGGGTCAGTTGTCCGGCGCTGAACAGGTGTTGAACGGATTGAAAATTGATCTGCCGCAAGGCAATTGGCGCTTTGCGGCAGAGGGCGATGGCGGGACCGGCGTGCTGGACGTCGCGCTCAATAATGCCACGCAAGAGGTGACCATCCCCTTCGCCGCCAGCACTGCCGCGTTTGAACTGACGCCCGTTGGGCAGTTTACCACCGATGGCAAAATTCAGTTTGAGCTGCGCAGCCAAAAACCCTTACAGCAAAACGCAACCTATAGCGTGATGCTCTTTCCTGCGGGGGCAACCGCCTTTGATCAGAATGTGACTTTCACCTACCGATTTGGCAGCGATGCGGAGACCACCGAGCACAGGTTTAATCCATGGGAATACGATCTCGCGGCGGGGGAGTACGAGATCATCATCATGGGCGATAGTTATGATCTCGCGGACAATCTTGGCCGCTATGCCATCACTTTGCTTGACCCACAGGCGGCCATTGAAACCGTCGAAGAACCCGCGCCCAGTTTTGCCATGTCGCAGCTCATTGAACCCCTCAGCGCGGGCACGCAGGGTGGCCTTCGCCTCAACGGGCCAATCGCAGCGGGTGATCAAGTGGTGTTCATCGGGCTCGACGACCAAAGCAGCCAGAGCGTCGATCTGCCCGCAGATGGATTGCTACATGTCCCAACGCAGCTCCAGCCCGGCACCTATCGCCTTCAACTTTTGCGCGCGGACGGGAGCGATCATCATCTGGACGTGATCGACGTCCTGCCAGTCAGTGCACAGGATATCGGTGATCATTCGGGAGGCGGTGAAGCTGCGGAAACAATGTTTAGCGCCGAAGAGCTGGCAGCAGAAAACGGTGCCCAAAGCCTGCCCTTCACGGTTTGGGCGTCCTGTGACGGCCCCAATCCCTGCCGCGTGCAGGATCGCCGCGTGTCGCTGGAATGGGCCATGCCAGCCGGTTGGGCCAGTGAAGAGCCGTTTTATTACACCACAGCAGGCGGTGCGCAGGTAGAACATCCTACCGTTCAAATGGGGCGGGCCCATGATGGCGCTTTCAACGTCGTTCTTAATCCGCGCCAATGGGATGCCCAACTTGGCCACTGCAAAGAGGTGCCCCAAGGCATGTTGTGTCATGAAGCTACGGATGTTTTGCGAGATCAAACCGATTTCGAACTTATCTATTTCAGCTTGCATGGTGACTTGCCCAAACCCGAAGGGTGGCTCCCACTGGGCCGCAACTGGACTATTGATGACAAGATTAGGGAACGGACAATCGGCCTGATCAAAATGATCGAACCGGATGAGCGGGCGCAAACCATCACGGTACAAT
The DNA here is from genome assembly GCF_039984035.1 of Planktotalea sp. Lineage (GTDB taxonomy): Bacteria > Pseudomonadota > Alphaproteobacteria > Rhodobacterales > Rhodobacteraceae > Planktotalea. Next base: position 2,799 of record NZ_JBDWVM010000086.1, read on the forward strand.
TGACGCTCTCCAAACCCAATCAGTTTGGCCTCGAAGATACTTCAATGGCCGAGGCAGAGCTGCGCCTTGGTTGGGATAAACGCCCGCTTGTGAGCAGCATCATTGGCACCGTTACCTTCGCCGACGGTAGCGTCGATCTACTCTTGTCACGTCCGGGTGGCTGGGATGGCACAAGCAATCAATGGGCCGGCCAGATCACCAACACCGCAACCAATCAAACCACGTTTGTCACAGTCCATTAAGGAGCGTGCAATGAATCGAGAGACAGACCTATGACCACATGGATAAAACCAATTGCAGTTTCGCTGGGCTTGCTCGCTTGGACAGGTTTGCCCGTCTTTGCCTGCACGCTAAGCAAGGAAGAACTGGCGCTCTCTCTCATCGGCGATTGGCAGGTGAGCAATAGCTTTGGAACGTTGAGCTTTAATGGAAGGACCATGCTACTCCCCGCAGGCAACACGGGGCAGGCGCAGATTATTCCAACCGAAACCGGATTGGCCGTGATCGGTGACATGGCGCCGGGCACTTATAAACTGACGTTCATCGAAGAGGCACGCTTTACCCTAGACGCGCCGAGCCAGACCATTTTGGAAGCTGGTGAATATCTGTTCGGTGAAAAGCCGCAGATTGTAACCAGCGACGAGGCGGCGCTCATAGCAGGCTGCGCAGACGGGGAAATGCTGCCGCAGATCTATACGTCGGGTCAGTTCCAAGACACAGAAGGGCTTGTAGACTTCGAAGTCTTCTTGTTCGTGATGAGTGAGCGTTCCATGTACGGTATCCTGTCTGGCAAATTGCATGCGATGGGCGGGCACGCCAAACGTGTCACCCACTGGTCGCGATAGGGGAAAACTCGCGAAACCTATGTGCTTTTATTTTCAGCAGCCTTGAAAAACATCTTTAAAGGCAAGCTTTTCAAAGTTATCTTCCTAAATCGCGGGGCCTGATCTTTTGCCATAACCCACTGTTTCATTAGTAAGATATTTGGATTGATTGATTATGACGGCCCCTGTCGATGCAGCTTATCGCTACCGTGCTTACGGCTGCAATATCGTCAGCGATATCCCCTTTGAAAACCTTACGGAGGGGGCTGACCCGTCACGCGACACAATCACAATTCGCCGTTGCGATAGCCTGCCGGATGCACCCAAGGATGCCCGCGCGTTTGGGAATTTTGGCATGGCGGGCGCGCAGTATCTTTCCCTCAATATCGATGGCTTTGTCAGGTTCAGCGCCTTGAATGGGAACACGCTCCTTTATTGTCCCCACGAGACAGCGACGAACGGGACCTTGCAGGTGTTTCTATTAGGGTCTGGATTGGGCACAATCTTGGCCCAGCGTGACTTTCTCGTGCTCCATGGCAATGCGGTTGAAATCGATGGCTGCGGCATGGTCTGCGTTGGCCCATCTGGCGCTGGTAAATCCACGACGGCGGCGGGGCTCATGCAACGGGGCTTTCGCGTGATCAGCGATGATGTTTGCGCAATCGATGCGCAGGGCCAGATTGTGCCGGGCATTCCATATTTTAAACTATGGCAAGACGCGGCATCTGGCTTGAACATCGAAACCACAGGGCTGTCGCGCGTTCACCCCCAACTGGAGAAATACCGTGTTGCGATGGCGGACGCATTCTGCGCCGATCCCGTAGACGTGCGCATGATCTTCGTCCTAGCCCGGAGCGGATCGCAAGATTTTACCTGCGAGACACTGACGGGCCATGCCAAGTTTACCGCCCTACGCGCCAACACTTATCGATTGGAGCATGTTGAGGGCATGGGGCTTGCCGAGCGCCATTTCCAACAATTGCACAGACTTTCACAGCGCATCACTGTGAAACGCATAGGCCGCCCAGTGTCGGGCTTTCATCTGGATCAACTGCTCGATTTTTTACTCACGCAGGCCCGTTCCAAAGCAACGACATGACGACCATTTGCGAGGCTCGAGTAAATCGATAACGTCTTGCGGGCGGGTGCTTCGATCTATTGAATGGCCTGAGTGATTTTTGAGGAAAATTTTTTGAAACCTGACACACTTTTCAAACGTAATTCCGAACTGATCGTCGCTGAGACGGACGATGAACTGGTGATGATGGATGTGACGCAGGGCAGCTATTTCGCGCTCAATCAGGTAGGTGGCCACATCTGGGTTCAACTTGAAACGCCGCAGACGCTTGCTGGGCTGATCGAAAATGTACAACAGTCTTTTACGGCATCCGACACTGCTCAAATAGCGGCAGATGTGCGCACATTTATAACCGAACTCGCAGCCAAAAACTTGATCAACGAAATCGATACTTAGAACGCCAAATCGGCGTAAGCATCGCTTACCCTGAATGAGCTTGCGCCGCCTCTTCGTCTAGCGCCGCTTGATAGGTCATCATGGCGCCCACGGCGGCAAAAGACACATTAAGCGGCGGCGCTTGTTTCTTGCCACTGCTTGAGACGTCGAGCACATGCTGATGCGCTGCCTCAAACGATGGCAGTTTTTCCAAGTGCGCGCGCACGAAATCAAAATCAAACACATCGTGCAGCCGCGCGTCGGTCTCTAACTCGGCCAGCTTATCAATCAGCTCCTGTTGCATCGATGCGATGTCCAAGACCGCTTCGACAAAGGGATAACCGGTTTGTGCCCGCAAGCGCGCGGCATCTGGCAATATCCCGTTCATTGCAGCGCGCACGGGTGCCCTGAACAGCCCGTCACGAAACTCGTATTCAGGCGGGCAGGTGAGCGCAAAATCGATCAAATCTTGATCCAACAAGGGATGCACATAACGCACGCCACTGCGCAGCCCGTGGCAGGCCAGAACCTCGATCCTAAGGGCGAGCACAGGGTTTGTGATGGCATTCACTCGGTTGGCAATCGTATTGCTCGTTCTATTCTCGCTCAGTGACGACACTGCCCCGCTTCGGTGTTTCAATCCCGTCATAAGGTCAGAAACGACTGGAGATGCTTTTCCAAACGGGGCCTTCATCAGCTGGCGCACGCGGCTTTTTTCAGAAAATGCAGCGTTGAAGGCGGCCTTGGCCACAAATTTCC
>NZ_JBDWVM010000087.1:0-3934 GCF_039984035.1 Planktotalea sp.
TAGGTGTCGCCTGCGTTGAAGGTCGCCTCATAGAGCGTCGTTCCATCGGCAGCACTCACGCGGAGCCAGGCAGGGCGCACCGCAACAATCTCAATCTGATCAGGTACTTGTTCAACAACTTGCGGTACCGTTGCACCGGAATCTGCCAATTGAACCGTGCCATCGACCAGCAAACGTGGCTGTTCTTGCAGGCTGTTTTCATCTGCAGTGACAAAGGATGCGAAAGCGCCGTTGTTTTGCGGGTTGATCATAGAAATCGGCGCATCGCGTGCGACCAAAACAGGCGTGTCGAGCGCTTTGGGACGATACAAACGATCCAGCCCTTCCTGCTTCTGCGCATCGAGACCTGCGTTCACAGGGGAATCGCCATTCTCAGAAATATCCGCCAGTGGCGTTGCCGCACGGGCGACAGGGTCGAGATCGGCCAAAACAATCGGCGTTTCATCAACGGGGGCAACGCGGACGCGCTGTACCTCGTTCAAAACGCTCCAACCGCCAAATCCGATTGCACCGAGCAATGTCATCAAGACCAAAGTGGAGCCAATTGCACCTGGTTCAACGCGCGACAAGAATGCATCGTTGGTCGGAACGAACGGCGTGCTTGGCTGCGCAAACGGGTCACGGCCAACGGACGAGCCTGCGATCACTTCCGCAGCGCGGGATTTTTTGATCGACGAGGCTTCATCGGACATGCCGTGCGCGGTCGAAAATCCACTTTCGGCGCAGAAGGCATCAAAGGCGCGTTCAGGATTCATGCCGAGATAGCGCGCATAAGAGCGCACGTAGCCCGCGATAAATCCAGGTGTTTCAAAGACGCTTGGATCGCAGTTTTCTATGGCAGAAATGTAGGAGGCTTTAATCTTCAACTCGCGCTGCACATCGAGCAGAGATTTGCCCAATGTTGCGCGCTCACCGCGCATCATGTCGCCTAGGCGCAAGTCAAAATCGTCAAACCCTTTTGGGGCGACGTCTTCGTCTTCCGTTATGCGCGTTTTTTTGCGCCCTAGCATACGCCCATCCCCATGTTCGCCATTACTGCATTGCCCAACTTATCCACAGGTTCGATTCGAACTCTGTTGTTATTGAGGCAACATTAGCACATCACAAGAGTATTTGCATATAACTTAAGGGCTAAGCCGTTAATTCGGCACGATTCAGCGCACAATGAGACCAAAGTGAATCCATTGCATTGACCAACTTATTCACATCATCGCTCGTATGAACCGGAGATGGTGTAAAACGAAGGCGTTCCGTGCCGCGCGGAACGGTCGGGAAATTGATCGGCTGCGCGTAGATTCCAAAGTTTTCCAAAAGCATATCGGACAACTTTTGGGTGTGCACAGGATTGCCCACCATAACCGGAACAATGTGGCTACCGTGATCGATGATCGGCATGCCAAGACCCTTGAGACGCATCTTCAAAATCTTCGCTTGTGTCTGATGCTGTTCGCGTAATTCAGGTGAACGCTTAAGGAAAGCAACCGAAGCCGCTGCCCCTGCTGCAACCGCAGGCGCCAAGGATGTTGTAAAGATAAAGCCCGGCGCATACGACCGGATCGCATCGCACATCTTGTAAGACGCAGCGATATAACCGCCCATTACGCCATAGGCTTTGGCCAATGTTCCGTTAATGATATCAATGCGATGCATCAAACGATCCCGTTCAGCAACACCAGCGCCGCGTGCACCATACATGCCAACGGCGTGCACTTCATCAATGTAAGTCAGCGCGCCAAATTCATCAGCCAAATCACAAATCGCTTCGATCGGCGCAAAGTCACCATCCATGGAATAGATGGATTCAAAGGCAATCAGTTTCGGCGCATTCGGATCATCAGCCGCGAGAAGTTCGCGCAAGTGATCCAGATCGTTGTGACGGAAGATCCGCTTATCGCCACCATTACGGCGCACGCCTTCAATCATTGAAGCGTGGTTCAGGGCGTCAGAATAAATAATCAACCCAGGGAAGAGTTTCGGCAGTGTCGACAGTGTTGCGTCATTCGCGATGTAGGCGGAAGTAAAAAGCAAAGATGCCTCTTTTCCGTGCAAATCGGCTAATTCTGCCTCAAGTCGCTTATGATAAACGGTTGTGCCTGAAATATTGCGCGTGCCGCCTGATCCAGCGCCCGTTGCATCAATTGCTTCGTGCATTGCTTCAAGAACGACAGGATGCTGGCCCATGCCAAGATAGTCGTTACCACACCAGACAGTGATCTCTTGTTCAGTGCCATCCGGCTTGCGCCAGAGCGCATGCGGAAAGTTTCCGTTTTCGCGTTCGATGTCGATGAATGTGCGGTAGCGCCCTTCTGAATGAAGGGTTTGCAAACGCAAATCTAGCTGAGCAGTATAATCCAAGAGCGTTCTCTCAAGTTGGTCAGACAGTCCTCTAAGTCGCTAACAACAAAGGAGAACCGCCATAAAGCAGCAATTTCTTAACTTGTAATTAGCTCTTGAACCAAGGTCTGGCAATGGTTTTGCATAGTCCTTCATGTCGCAGGTCATAGTAAAATCAAAGATTTATGGCCGATCATTTTCCCTTTGGAAACAGACCGTCTTCTGGACAGTTACGTAAAGCATGGTAGCTTGCGCCAAATCTCTCTCTCACACCTAGGTCATTTTCCAATGTCTCTTGATTCTGTTCTCGCCAAGATCGATGAAAACCTGCCCGAGGCCACCGAGCGTTTGCTCCGCCTTTTGCGTATTCCTTCAATTTCAACCGATCCCGCCTTCAAGCGGGACTGTGATGACGCGGCTGACTGGCTCGTTGCTGACCTAAAAAACCTTGGCGCAACTGCCTCAAAGCGTCTCACGAAAGGCCATCCAATGGTCGTCGGACATGTCGACGGCAATGGCCCACACATTCTGTTTTATGGGCACTATGACGTACAACCCGTTGATCCTCTTGATCTTTGGGACACACCGCCGTTTGAACCTGCGATTGAAGACACCGAAAATGGCAAGGTCATCCGCGGGCGCGGCTCCTCGGATGACAAAGGCCAGCTGATGACCTTCATTGAGGCCTGCCGCGCTTGGAAAGAAATCCACGGCGCGCTGCCTTGCAAGATTACCTTCTTCTTTGAGGGCGAGGAAGAGAGCGGATCACCGTCGCTCGTCCCCTTCATGGTTGAGAACGCGGAAGAGCTGAAATCCGACATTGCCCTTATCTGCGACACGGGCCTGTTTGAAAGCAAGGTACCGTCCATCATCACCATGTTGCGTGGTCTTGTATCAGAAGAAGTCATCATCAAAGGCCCCGATCGCGACCTGCATTCTGGCATGTACGGCGGAATCGCGATGAACCCTATTCGCGTGCTCTCTGGCATTATCACAGGCCTCCATGACGCGGCTGGCCGCATCACACTGCCCGGCTTTTATGACGGTGTACCTGAGCTGGAAGATGAAATTCGCAGCCAATGGCAGGGCCTTGCATTTGATCACGGCAAATTCTTGGGTGATGTGGGGCTCAGCGTCCCTGCGGGCGAGCAAGGCCGCACTCCGCTTGAGATGATCTGGTCCCGCCCGACTTGTGATGTGAACGGCATCTGGGGAGGTTATGCGGGCGACGGTTTCAAAACCGTTCTTCCGTCCGAAGCAGGCGCAAAGATCAGCTTCCGTCTGGTCGGCACGCAAGATCCAGATGCGATTCACGCGTCATTTGTGGAATACGTGAACAGCTCCTTGCCAGAGGACTACACGGCAGAGTTCCCGCTCGGCAAAGGCTCCAAAGCCAGCCAGATGAGCATCACTGACCCCGCCTTTGAAAAAGCGCGCAAAGCGCTCAGCGACGAATGGCCCCTGCCCGCCTCTTACGTGGGCTGTGGTGGCTCGATCCCGATTGCAGGCCATTTCAAGGATATTTTGGATACCGACGCGATGCTGATTGGCTTTGGCAAAGACGACGATCAAATCCATTCGCCCAACGAAAAATACGACC
>NZ_JBDWVM010000088.1:0-7571 GCF_039984035.1 Planktotalea sp.
GTTCCAATCCGCGGCATTGCACTGGCGATGAACGAACCCGTCGGTGTAATCGGCACGCTTTGCGCCGATGATGCGCCGTTGCTTGGCCTCTGCCACGCGATGGGCGCTGGTATGGCGATGGGCAATCGCTCTGTCCTTATCGCATCTGAGCTCTATCCTTTCGCCGCGACGGATTTGATCCAAGTGTTGGAAACATCCGACGTGCCAGCAGGCGTCGTGAATGTCATCACCGGCAGCCATGCAGAGCTCGCGCCACACCTTGCTGCGCACAATGATTTGGACGCGGTCTGGAGCTTTTCATCAGCCGATGTTTCGACCGTGGTCGAAAGCAAATCCACAGGCAATCTGAAACGCACTTGGGTCAATAACGGGCAGAGCACAAATTTCGCCCCACGCGACTTCCTAAGCGCAGCGAGCGAGACGAAAACCGTTTGGGTGCCTTACGGCGAATAAAGCCAAAAACAGTGTCTAAGCAGGGGTCATCCGCACAAGATGACCCCGCACCGCCAACAACCCCGTGCCGAACATAACCACCGCTGACACCGCACAGATCGTTGGGTTCAATCCAATCGTATCGACCAATACACCCATCCCAAACGTACCTAGCGTCGCTAGGCCCCAAAACGCTGTTTGATCCACCGCGATCAAAACACCGCGTTGCTTATCTGGCGCATTGTGCAGGTACTTCCCATAGACCAACGCCTTACCAAGCTTCACTCCGCCAAAACACAAGATAAGCCCGCAAAGCATCGCGAAACTGCCGACCTGCGTCAGTAGCAAGAGCGCAGCGCCATAAAGCCCCCAAACCAACAGGGCCGCCTGACCGGGACGTGTGATTTTGGCAGAAAGACGCGATGCAATTGCAGTTATCGTAATCGCGCCAATCCAGCTTAAAATGTTCATCAACGCGATAAAATTTCCGTACTCAGGGAAATTCTCACGCAGCACCAGAGGCATCAAAATGTATCCCACTGGCACGATGATGAGACCCAACAGAATGCTGGACAGAAGGATGTCGAGGTTCTCAGGACATTGCCGATAGTGCTGCGCAATTCTACGCAAGACCTGCCAATCAATCGCCTCAGTTTTCTGCCGCCGTGCACCGCCATTTTGCGGATTGTGCGCGCGCAAGATCAATGCGCTCACTATCATCAACACACCATTCAAAATAAAGCCACCAGTCGCCAGCAAGAATGGCAAACTCAGCGCTGTAATCGTCCCTGTGAGTTTTGCAACATTATGCGCTCTTGCGGCGAGCAAACCGTTCGCCTGCGCACCCTTTGGCGTAGCCTCAGGGATGAAGGTATCAATCGCAGGATTGGAAATCGCGCTGACGATTCCGGCAAGCACACAGTAGGCAAAAAAACCTTTGGCAGATACCCAAGGCTCTGATCGAGAACGCCATAGCCAATCAAAATCGCGCCAAAGATGAGGGTCGACACTGTATAGCTTAGCCTTGCACCGACACGGTCCGTCAACACACCACCTGCGATAGTGAAGATGAGAAAAGGCGATAGAACCAAGGCCTGAAAGAAACCGATCTGCGTCGCGCTCAGGTTTAAATGGATGCTCATATACCAAGTGAACAGAACCGTTTGGAACCCTTCACCCCAATGCCAAAGCCCATAAGCACCAAAGAACTTGTTCTTGAAGAAAGACATGGCGATCCTGACATTTGACGCTGTGAGATGCGTTCGATAAATCTGAATATGAAACCTCAGTATCACTAAATATCATAATTTTGGAGTCATAATTATGATGAAAGTTCGAAAGTTATGACAGCGCGAGCGACCCAACCCATCATCGGTGCGCGCATGCGCGAGCTACGAAAGGCGAAAGGGCTGACCTTGAAACAGCTTGCTGAGGCAAGTGAATTGTCGGTCGGCTACCTGAGCCAGTTGGAGCGCCAGGATGCCGACCCTTCCGTGCGCGCGCTCAATATGATTGCCAAGGCGCTCGGCGTCGGGATCAATTGGTTCTTTCCCGATCCAGAAGAGCAAAATAATCCAGAGGCCCAGATCGTTGTGAGGGCGCAAAACCGCCGTTCGCTCAAATTTGAATCTGGTGTGCGGGATGAACTCATCAGCCCCAATCTCAGCGGTGATTTGGAACTGATCCTGACCACCTTCGATCCTTATGCAAATTCCGGTGACACGCTCTATTCCCACAAGGGCGAAGAAGGCGGGTATGTGGTTATTGGCACCTTGGAGCTCACAGTTGATGACATGGTAATGACGCTACACGCTGGCGACGCCTTTCATTTCAAATCGAATAGACCGCATCGATATGCCAACCCGACAGATCAAAACACAGTTATCGTTTGGGCGATGACGCCGCCGCATTATTGAACGCAAAAAGAGAGCTAGTTTGGGCGCTAACACTATATTTTTGACGATTTCGCCCTACCGTCACACTGGCAAACGCCGCGGGCAACGCGTAACCAACCCGAACTTATAAATTCGGGAGACACCTTAATGTCAGAAGATATCGTCATTCTAGACGGCGCACGTACGGCCATCGGCACCTTTGGCGGCGCGCTTGCAAAAACCACACCAATCGAACTTGCCACGATCGCATCAAAAGCCGCGATGGAACGCGCCGGTGTTGAAGGCGGGCAGATTGGCACCGTTGTGTTCGGCCACGTCATCAACACAGAGCCGCGCGATATGTATCTGTCCCGTGTCGCCGCTATCGACGCAGGTATCCCAGACACGACACCTGCGATGAATGTGAATCGCCTTTGTGGTTCCGGCGCGCAGGCGATTGTCTCCGCCGTGCAATCCTTGATGCTAGGTGATGCTGACTTTGCTCTCGCGGGTGGATCAGAAAATATGTCGCGCTCCCCCTTTATTATTCCCGACCAACGTTGGGGTGCAAAAATGGGCGATGTGCGCACTTTGGACATGATGCTCGGCGCGTTGAACTGCCCGTTTGGCACTGGCCATATGGGTGTCACAGCAGAAAACGTCGCGGCGGAACATGATATCAGCCGTAAGGCACAAGATGCTTTCGCGATGAGCAGCCAAGAGCGTGCAGCAAACGCAATTGCGAACGGCTACTTTGAAAGCCAGATCACCCCCGTACAGGTAAAGGTCAAACGCGACCTCGTTGACTTCAAAGTGGACGAACACCCCAAAGCGACATCGGCTGAGGCGCTTGCCGGTCTGCGCACCGTCTTCCAAAAGGACGGGACAGTCACAGCGGGCAATGCGTCTGGCATCAACGATGGTGCTGCCGCAATCGTGATGGCGACAGCCTCTGCCGCTGAGAAAGCAGGCCTAAAGCCAAAGGCGCGCATTTTGGGATATGCCCATGCTGGCGTGCGCCCAGAAGTTATGGGCATTGGCCCGATCCCTGCTGTCGAAAACCTGTTTGCGAAGACCGGTCTGACTGGCGCTGATTTTGATGTCATCGAAAGCAATGAAGCCTTCGCAGCGCAGGCGCTCGCCGTGAACAAAGGTCTCGGGTTTGATCCTGCGAAAGTGAACCCAAATGGCGGCGCTATCGCCCTTGGTCACCCTGTTGGAGCAACAGGTGCATTGATCACCGTGAAGGCGCTTTATGAGCTAGAACGCATTGGCGGCAAACGCGCGTTGATCACCATGTGTATTGGCGGTGGTCAAGGCATCGCATTCGCAATCGAACGTCTCTAAATCAGAGCCTAATCAAGCTGAATGGTCGCGCGCGCAGCGCGGCCATTCTTATCAATGACCGACAATTCAAAGAACCCCGGCTCGCTTACAGGCAGTTGCGCCTCGCGCGTGTGGACGCGGCGCAAGATCGGTGCGCCATTCGCCATCCACGTAAAGGGTGGCAGCCCATCGCGCACTTTGACGATCAACCCTTCTTCGCTGCGAACAAGTCTGGCGCCATCTGGTGGGAATGCCAGTTTGGGCGCGTCTGGCGCTGCTTGAAATACAGCGCGCCGCCCTTTGAAATGCCTCAGCGGTAATGGCAAAGAAGCGGTGTCAAGCAACAGCGCTTCGGGCGGTGGCGGTGGTAGGGGCACAGCTTCATCACTGATCAAACCAACCAGCTCAAACAGAATCGGCGCCGCCATTTCGCCGCCGAATGCCCCAGGCACAGGCGTACCATCTGGCCGACCGATCCAGACCCCAGCAACATAGCGCCCGTCAAACCCAATTGCCCATGCATCACGATGCCCATAGGACGTTCCTGTTTTGTAGGCCACCCGCATCTGCGCAGCGCCTTTAGGTGGCTCTAGGCCCGCCAAGATATGGCTAACCTGCCACGCGGATGAGGCACCGAGGAAGCGCTCGCTCACCCCCGCCTGCTGCCCCATTTGCCAAGCCAACGCTTGCGTCACGCCGCCTTGCGCCAGCCCCGCATAGAGCTGCACCAACCCTTCCAAAGACGTGCCAACGCCGCCCAACGCAACGGCCAAACCTGGCGCACCGCCCGGAACCTGTGCGTGCATTCCAGCCTTGCGCAGTGTCGCCATGAGACGCGCAGGGCCAAGCTCTTCTGTCAGAAGAACAACAGGGATGTTGAGCGATTGGCGCAGCGCTTCATCGACCCTCAGTTCGCCGCGAAACGCACCGTCAAAGTTCTGGGGCGCATAACCGCCAAAGGCGACAGGGCGATCATTGATCAATGTTGCGGGATGCGCGAGACCTTGATCAAACGCCAAAGCATAGACGATTGGTTTCAACGTCGATCCGGGCGAGCGCAGCGCCTTGGTCATGTCGATAAAGCCCTGCCGCCCTGCGCGGTCAGAATAACCGCCAGACCCGACATGGGCGATGATTTCACCTGTTTGATGATCCGCCAAGATCATCGCAATTGAAAGATTTTCTGCCTTGCCCTGAATGCTCTTCGCTGCCAGTTTCTCCGCCTGTTTTTGCACCTCTCCGCTCAACGTAAGATGATGCAGTCCGCGTTCTGGCGATACGCGACGCGCACGATCTGATAAGTGGGGCGCAAGGGATGGAAATGGCAATCGCTCGCTCTGAATAGACTCTAAATGGGCTGTTCTGGCCTCTTCATCGCTCACCACGTCTGTTGACACCAAACGATCCAAAACGATTTGTCGGGCCACTTTTGCCGCCTGAACATCCACGTCGGGGCGACGCGCCTCTGGCGCTTGCGGCAATGCAACAAGCAGCGCCGATTGCGCGGCGGTCAAACGATTTGGTTCCTTCCCGAAGTAACTCAGCGTCGCGGCGCGCACCCCTTCGATATTACCGCCATAGGGGGCAAGCGTGAGGTAGAGCTCTAAAATCTCTTCTTTGCTCAGCACTTGTTCAAGCCGAAGTGCGACGCGCAACTGACGCACCTTACCGCCCCACGCACCTGTCCCACTTTGTTCAAGCAACCGCGCGACCTGCATCGTCAGAGTAGACGCGCCCGACACGATCCGACCATTCAACACGGCCTGTTTCGCTGCTCGTAAAACAGCCCAAGTATCTACACCCGCATGATTGAAGAAACGTTTGTCTTCATAGGCAATCAACATGTCCAAGAACCGAGGGTCGACTTGCGCAATGTTGATGCCCATCCGCCAACGCCCGTCTTCAACTGTGTAGGCGCGCAGCAGGAAGTCATCGCGATCACGGACCTCGACAGAGGTATCCGGCAACACGCTCGGTAGCTCGGTCTGCGCGACCCAATCGTCAAAGGCATCGCGCCCAAGCGCAGTCAGAAACAACGCAAGGACAACAATGAATGGCGCAATGCGGCGCATGGGTTACTGACCCACGCGCATAAGACCCGTTTCAGACCGCGCGCGATACTGCGGGCGATACATATCCTCAACCGATGCGGCAGGGTGATGATAGGTTCCCTCCGACACAGCACGCACGATGTAGGCCAGTTGAAACGCACTCTTCTTCCCCCAATCCACAGCCGCGAGGAAGCGATTAGAGCGGAATTCAGAGTGCTGTGCAGAGACAGGTTTGAGCCACTCGAGCGCGCGAATATCGCCGCCCCGAATGAGGTTAGGATTGTCGATCTCCAAACCGGCAGGCAACGGATCATTCACCATGAGCCGTGCATCGCCACCTTCAAACGGAGTAACTGTAAGAACAGCAACCAGCCTGTCGCCTGTTTGCAGGTTCAGCTCGGGAACCGGCACACCTTCCATGGTGAAATACTCACGCTCAATCTTGTAACCATAACCACCCGCTTCAGGCGCGACCTGCGGCACGCCAAAGGTGCTCAGCGTGATCTCTGTCGCGCGCGCGGCGGGATTGGCAATCTGCAGAGCCGCTGCGCCGCCTTCATAGCGACGCACAAACGGCCCTCCAACAGGCGCGCCATTCAAGGTCAGCCCTTCAGGATTGGGGTTTTTGACCAAGGCATGCGCCGCCAAAAGCGCCCATGATGCCTCTTGTGTGGAGAAGGTGCCTTCAGCGCTCGAAATCCGATCAGACAGAACCGAGGTATCAATTGTTTGACTGCCTGCTTCAACAGCAAGGGTCAAAAGACCAGCCGCATCGCGCAGGTTGCTGCCGTAGTCCACACGCCATTCACGACCATCTGCACCCAGACGCGGTATCATCAAACGTGCGGCGCGGGCAAACATTGCATCTGCGCGTGTTTGATCCCCATAAGACGCCAATGCTGCACCCAACTGTGCAGCGCCAAGCGGAGTGCTAAAGGCCTCTGCCTTCACATCCGCATAGTAGCGCAGATCGCCCATCGATGCCGCGCCTTCACGCGCAAGTACCATCAACGCGTAGGCGATGTCTTCGCCGCCCCCATCGAAGTCAGGCGCATAGTTGATCCGATTGCGCAGGTTATCCATCGCAACGCGGAAGCCAAGCTTTGGCACGTCATAGCCTTGTGCCTTTGCGCGCGACAGGAAATCGCTCACATAGGCATCAAGCCAGAAATCACCGGAGTCAGGACGCCACAAGCCAAACGCACCATTCGAGGATTGTCGTGTTAGAACCTGTGCAATCGCTTGATCCACACGCGCTTGAACACTCTGGCGCACATTGAGGCCCATGACTTCCGCCACCTCGTTGAAATAGAGCAACGGAAGCGCCCGCGACGTGACCTGCTCTGTGCAGCCGTAAGGATAGCGATCAAGCACCTGCAACAGACCCGGTGCGTTCAGCTTAGCAAGCGGACCAGCCGCGACGACAGCAGAGCCAGTGCCGCGTTTGAAATTGGCAAATACCGCATCATCCAACGTAAAGGTCGCGCCGCTCGCGATGCTGAGGCGGCGCACTTCGCTGACCTCCGGATCATTGGCGCGCACAGGCAACGTCAGAGTTTGCGTGAGCTGCTTTCCATCTGGTGTCGTCAATGCAATCCGCAGAGTATGATCACCGACGTTTCCGGCTCTAATCGGCAATGTTAGTATCTGTTTTTCCAAATCACCCAACGTGATCCCCGACGGCACAGACGCTGCATCCAACGCAATTCCGTTGGCCGAAATATCAAGCCCCATGCGTCCACTCGGACCTGTTGCATGCACGATCTCGATCAAGGCAGACGTCTGGTCATTCGGCGCAAGGAAGCGTGGGAGCGATGCTGTCACAACGACAGGATCACGGACCAGCACATCCGCCTCTGCTTGGCCAACGCCCGTGTTCGACCAAGCC
>NZ_JBDWVM010000089.1:0-5460 GCF_039984035.1 Planktotalea sp.
AATTGTTCCTGCAGCTGTTCCAGTTGCCGACGTATCAGCTCTTGTGTCTCAGCGCGCTCAGCACTGAACGTGAAGATCGTTCCTTGCGCGGTTTGATCCAATTTGATTGTTAGCTTTCCCAACTCTTCAGGAGATAGAGAAACATTGATTTGTGACCCGTCATCCTGAAGTGTGAGAAGGGCGTTATTGATTGCCTGTAAATTGGCCGCAGGCGACGTTTTGGGTGCCGAATTTACGCCGTTTGATGACAAAAACTGCATGGATGTTTGGGGTTGATGCGCGGATTGAATATCCGGCATGGCGCGCATCGAAAGTTCCAAGGAGCCAATGTCTTGATTTTGGCTCTGCGCGGTCGCGATTCCTTTGGAACCCTTAAAAATGGACGTCACATCAAGGGGAGGGATAGGCGTATTGGTCTCGGGTGACGGAATGGGACGCTCCACCTGCGCCGAAGCGTTTTCAATATTCTTAGTGCTGAGGGTTTGCGTCTCAAGTAATTTGTCGTTCGTTTGAGTGCTCTCATCTGAGAGGAGCGCGCTTCCGTAAATATTTAACTTTTCTGCGATTTGGTTCGTTTCGGGACGCTGGCGTATAACTCTTTGATCCTCTGTTTCGACTGCCGCTGTATTTGAGACACCGTCGGTTGAGAACGTGGTTTCGGTAGCTGTTTGTTTGGGGTCTATGGGTAAACCAAGCGCAGTTTCAGAGGACCGATCAGTATTCAAAGACACAACATCGCTTTGAACGATCGCTACGCCCTGAGGTGGCGTTGCCACTTTCTTTTCCATGGCATTTGGAAAGAATGCTTGAGGAGACGCAAATCCCAACAAGGGCGTTTGGGGGATACTGTTAGATTTTGCATCTGTAGGCGTCGATCGATTGGAGGTGGCCTCCAACATTTGGGCCTGTAATGGTGAAATCTGTACAGTTGCAACGGTCTTGGCCATTTGCTGATCAAAAGTTTGATGAAGCTCTGCATCACGTAAGTCGGTTCCGACGCTTTGAAAATTGGGTTTTGCGTTTACATCTTCCAGGGCAGGACGCTGATCAAAATCGGTTTCCGTTGTTGGAGAAGAAGTTGTTGGTTCTTTAGTTTCTACACCGTTATCAGCCTGTGTTTCTCGTTCTCGCAACAGAATTTCATCCTCAAGTTCCTGTGGATTAGCGGCGTCATGAAAAGTTGAAAGCCCTTCGAGTTCTTCAGAGAAACTTCGTTGGCGCGTTTTGAAATCATGAGAAATCACTTCAACACTTGCGGAGAGGCTTCGAGCCTCCGGCACCTCTGAATTTTTCGGACTTGCTACGGGTAACACGTTCATCTCGGCTCCAATGCTGGACACCACTTCATAAACAGAGATCAGTTACCAGTTGTTTACCGAGTTCCTCTATTTTCGAACAAATCGATGGAAAATGAGGTGAATTGAAATGTTGCAAGCTACGGGATTCATGGCGTCGGTGAATGCGCCCATTGCCAAACCAAGAAATGAGCTGACGATCGGCCAAAAATTGGAAGCTGTTTTTTTGGCTGAGATGATGAAATCGGCTGGAGTGGGCGACTCGCCGGAGAGTTTTGGTGGCGGAGCAGGTGAGGATCAATTTGCTTCCTTTTTGCGAGAAGCACACGCACGCGAAATGGTTCGTGCGGGCGGATTGGGGCTTGCGCAACACTTTGAAAATGCGATGCAAAAGGGAACAGGTTGATGGAACGGAATTTAGTGAAAGAGCTGAGTGTCCTGCTCGAGAGTGAACATGACGCCTTGATGGCTGGTAACATAACTTTGTTTGAAAAATTGGTCGCGCAAAAAACACAAGTTTTACTGACAGTCAGTGCTCTTCCAATGAGCGATTTGAAGAGATTCGAAAAAATGAGGCCCCTTTTGCAGCGTAATCAAAGGCTGGCCCAGAGCGCGATTAAAGGTATGCGAGTGGCGATTAAGCGCGCCAAAGACATCAAAGATGTCTCGCTCGGATTACAAACCTATAAGAAGGACGGCAGCGGGCGTTCGATCGCGATGCGTTCTGCGCGTAGCTTGTCTAAACGAAGTTAAAAATTTTACATAAAATACAATAGCTTGAAAGTTTGTCTTTAGGATTTCGTTAGCTTCCCTCTGCCAAAAGGTTACTGCGCTCGATGACCCGAGTGGCGCAAGCGGTGACAAAGTTCATCCTTGCATCGTCAGTATGACCTTTTGGCCGTCTCTGCAGTGGGGCGGGAAATTAGAATTGGTGCAAAGCGCCAAAGCCTAAAGGATAACTAAATGTCTAGTATTTTGACAAATAACAGCGCGATGGTCGCGTTGCAGACCCTGAAATCAATCAACTCCGGATTGGAGCAAACACAAAGCGAAATTTCTACGGGTAAGTCGATTTCAAGCTCCGCGGATAACTCCGCTGTTTGGGCGATCTCGCGCGTTATGGAATCGGATGTTCAGGGTTTCAGTGCGATCTCTGACAGTCTTGCGCTTGGTAAATCTACAGTTGGCGTTGCACGACAAGCTGCAGAAACTGTGACGGATTTGCTGACAGAAATGAAAGGCAAGATTGTCGCGGCCCAAGAAGACAACGTTGATCGTGCTAAAATCAACGAAGACGTTACAGCGCTCAATGAACAGATTCAGTCTGTTGTTGCAGCTGCACAGTTTAATGGCTTGAATCTCGTTGATGGTAACTCAGGCAACGTTGACATTCTGGCGTCTCTTGATCGGGACTCTTCCGGTGGCGTGACAGCATCAACTATCGAAGTGACGGGGCAGGACCTCGGGACCGGTGGATATGTTGCCAATGACATTTTTGGATCTTCTGGGGGTACACCTTCCGCGAACGGTGACACAGTAGCACTCTCTTTGGACAACAGTGGTGGCACCGACAATATTGTAATCGATGATTCTGGCACCGCATTCGAAGAAGGGGATCGTGTTCAGATTCGGATTGGTGAACAAGTCGCGTCCTATACGGTAACCGCTGATGATGCCGCAGCTACAACTACTTCAGATATCGTTGCAATTGGTCTCAAAAACGCCATCGATGCTCTAGGTATTGATGACTTAACTGTTGACTATGATAGCGGTAGTCCGGGGCAACTTGATTTCGATAACCAATCTGGTGACGATCTTACCGTCACTGGCCAGTTTGTGGACGCAGGTTCAGGCGGGCTTGGCGCCTTGTCCAGTATCGATGTTTCAACTGACGCTGGTGCTGCAGCTGCTTTGGGAACAATTGAAACCTTGATTGATACAGCAATCGATGCTGCGTCTTCCCTTGGTTCCGTAGAAGGACGGATTACGACCCAAAGTAATTTTGTGTCTACGCTGACTGACTCGTTGAAGTCTGGAATTGGCTCGTTAGTTGATGCGGACATGGAAGAGGCGTCTGCGAAACTTCAAGCGCTTCAAGTACAACAACAGCTCGGTGTTCAGGCGCTTTCCATCGCGAACCAAGCTCCACAAAGTGTTCTTTCGCTATTCCGTTAATCAATATTTGGAGGCGCCATTCGTGGCGCCCCCTCACCACGTTTAGAATAGCCTAAGGAGCCGAAAAATGAGCAGTGCAACCTTCGCTACGCGAGGATACAAATCGCTGAGTGAACAAACTCGGAGCGCTAAAGATCTTGAATATGATGTTATTCTGGGCGTTACCCGCGAATTGCGTCAAAGCAGTGAGAAGAGTAGCTCGGATTTTCCTGCATTTGCAAAAACCTTAAACAAGAATGAGCGATTGTGGATCGAAATCGGCACTCAAGTTGCCCATCCTGACAACGCTTTGGAACCGAATTTACGTGCGCGCCTCTTTTATCTAGCGGAGTTTGTTGGCCATCAAACAAGTTTGGTTTTGAAGGGCAGTGCAAGCATTGAAAGCCTTATTGAAACAAATGTCGCGGTTCTGCGTGGCTTGAAAGGGGTTTTGTAGATGGTTGGTCTTGTCTTGAAACTTGGTCCCAAAGAGCGAGTGTTGGTAAATGGTGCCGTTCTGGAAAACGGCGCCCGGCGTTCCCGCTTTTCAATCA
Source organism: Planktotalea sp. (assembly GCF_039984035.1). Taxonomy (GTDB): domain Bacteria; phylum Pseudomonadota; class Alphaproteobacteria; order Rhodobacterales; family Rhodobacteraceae; genus Planktotalea. The sequence goes on from NZ_JBDWVM010000089.1 coordinate 4,004, forward strand.
TAACGCCAAGCGCAAATGTCCTCCGTCTAAAGGATGCCATCCATCCTGACGCCGCTAATACACCCTTGGGTAGGGTGTGTTTTCAGCTCCAGCTAATTTTGGCCGGTAGTTCGGACTCAAAAGTGGTCATTGGGCAGATCGATGGTCAGATTCTAGAGCTAGCTCGCATTTTGGTCGATCCGCTTTGCCAAGAGCATTTGACGGCTGCACGTCAAGCGGTTGTCCAAGGCAAATTTTATAATGCGATGAAGTCTCTCAAAATTCTGCTCCCCTTTGAGCGTGCGTTGCTAGCACGTGTTTAATGCCGAGGTGATTTGATATGTTTCAACCAATAGTCATCGGAACGGGTCTCGTCGCTTGGCGTAATTTGCAACGAACGTTGCCTGATCAACTTGCCACGTTTTCAGCAAGCGCTGCGCAAGACCGATTAACAAACGGCTTTATCGAAAAGGCTTCTTCGTTAACGTCCGCAGACGCTGTTGTAGAAGACCGGCAAGTGCTTCAAGTGGCGCTCGGCGCCTATGGTTTGCAGGACGATATCGACAATCGCTACTTCATCAATCGGATTTTATCAGAAGGCGCGACTGACGACGATGCGCTCGCCAACCGAATGACTGACAGTCGCTATGAACGGCTTGCAAGCGATTTTGCGCTCGATGGCGTAACTCAATTTGTAGGTGTGCTGCCTAACAAAGCAGAAGAAATTGCTGATTTGTTCAATGAACAATCCTTCGCTCTTGCTGTTGGTAATGTGAACGAAGACCTAAGACTTGCTCTTAATGCCGAAACAGAACTTTCACGCATAGCAGAGCTAGATGTGAGTGATGACGCGAAATGGTATTTGATCATGGGGAATGCACCGTTGCGTTCCGTGATGGAAAGCGCGTTGAGCTTGCCATCGTCCTTTGGGCAGCTCGATGTCGATAAGCAACTTGAGGTGTTCAGAGAGAAATCAGAGTCTGCGTTTGGCGTGGGTGAGGTAGATGAATTGGCGGAGGATGCAGTCAAATCTAAAGTGATCGATCTATTTCTGCTCAAGGAACAGTTGAGCCAAGGTCAGAGCCTGTCGTCTCAAAACATCGCGTTGCAACTGCTTCAGACCTAAGGATGGTTACCAAAAATAAAGTTCTTAGGCCTAGGCTTGCTCACAAAGAGGAGTGTGAGCAACGCAATGCATATAGACTGGATGTTCAAGTTCAAAAGTGGTTCTCGATTTGCTTCGCTATTCCACGCTATTCGACATAAAATATCTCTGGTTAGTTTCATTTCCTTATTTGTTTGCTTTCAAGCGATAAACCTAAGTGCTTCAAGCTCTAGTGATTGCTACCATGCAGCACGTCTGGCGGCCCACGAAACTGGTGTTCCACACAACGTTATGTTGGCAATCACACGCGTCGAAACTGGCCGCGCGCGTGAGGGTGAGATCATGCCTTGGCCTTGGGCTATCAATCATAAAG
>NZ_JBDWVM010000090.1:0-13102 GCF_039984035.1 Planktotalea sp.
CTGATATTTGACTGGCAACGCGCCTAGCATGACGTTAGCCATTGGGCAAACAAGGAGTTGATCAATGTTCTATCGCCCGGAAGATGGCCATGGCCTGCCGCACAATCCATTTAACGCTATTGTCACGCCTCGGCCGATCGGTTGGATATCTACCCGTGACAAAGACGGGTGCGATAATCTTGCGCCATATAGCTTTTTTAATGCCACGGCCTATGTGCCGCCACAGGTCATGTTCGCCTCAACTGGCAGCAAAGAAGATCGCGGAGAGACGAAGGATAGCGTCGCTGTCATTCGCGAAACGGGTGTCTTTTGTGTGAATATCGTTTCTGCCTCATTGCAAGACGCAATGAACATTTCGTCAGGCACTTACGCCGCGGGTAGCGATGAATTTGTTCAAGCGGGATTGGACAAAGCCGAGTGCGATACGATCAACGTCGCTCGGGTGGCTGCCGCCCCAGCCGCCCTTGAGTGCAAGATGACCCAGATCATAAAACAGGAAGGCGCAAACAATTTCCTCGTACTCGGGGAAGTCACCGGCATCTTTATGGCAGACGATTGCATCAAGGGCGGGCGTTTTGATGTCACGACGTTCCAGCCGCTCGCACGCATGGGCTATCGCGACTACACCGTTGTCAAAGATCTCTTTGAACTAAAACGCCCCGACGATTAACGCCAGGGCTGAATTTTTTAGGAATTGGAAAGCGGGCGTTAGGACGCCCGCAATCAAAGGTCAGTGACCGCCCAAGATACCCGTGCGAACCTGATAATCGACCGCGATCTCATAATCAGGATCATCGTCACTATCGATCATCAGATGGCCAGAATTATTGAGCAAACCATGACAATCGCGGCTTAGGTGGCGCAGTTGAATACGCTTGCCAGCCTCTTCATATTTCGCGGCCACAGCTTCAATCGCCTGTAACGCGGATTGATCCACAACGCGGCTGGCTGCGAAATCAACGATTACTTCCTTCGGATCGTCCTGCACATCGAACAACTCGATAAAGCCGTCAGAGGAGCCAAAGAACAACGGACCTTGAATTTCATAAACCTTCGCTCCGTCGACAGTCGCTGACGTTCGCTCAATTGCGTGAATGCGGCGCGCGTTGTTCCATGCATAGGCCAAGGCAGACACGATCACACCGACCACAACGGCAACCGCAAGGTCAGAGTAAACCGTGACAACCGTCACCAAAATGATGACGAAAGCATCTGTCAGCGGCACGCGGCGCAGGATCATCAGAGAGTTCCACGCGAAGGTGCCGATCACGACCATGAACATCACGCCGACAAGAGCCGCTAGTGGGATGAGTTCGATCACAGATGAGCCAGCAACGATGAACAGCAACAAGAAGAGCGCAGCCGCGATACCGGCAATCCGCGTGCGGCCGCCAGATTTAACGTTGATCATCGATTGCCCGATCATTGCGCAGCCACCCATGCCACCGAAGAAGCCAGTCACAGTATTCGCGATACCCTGCGCGATGCATTCCTGCGAAGCACCGCCGCGTTTGTTGGTGATTTCACCGACAAGATTCAAGGTCAGCAAGCTTTCGATCAAACCAATCGCAGCCAAGATTACGGCATAAGGCAGGATAATTTCCAACGTTTCCCAATTCAGTGGAACCGTTGGAATGTGCCATGTGGGCAAGCCACCTTGGATCGAAGCAAGATCGCCAACGCGCGGAACATCAAGGCCAAAAGCGATGACGACAGCAGCGACGAGACCAATACCTGCAAGCGGCGCTGGGATAACCTTGGTGATGCGCGGCATCACCCAAATGATCGCCATTGTGCAGCCTACAAGCGCAAGCATCAGCATAAGCGGACCACCTGAAAGCCATTCGCCGCCAGACATGCCATGGCCTGTGTTTACGACCGTACCTGGCACTTTGAACTGCGTCAGCTGTGCAAGGAAAATAACAATCGCCAAACCATTCACAAAGCCAAGCATAACGGGATGCGGCACCAATCGAATAAACTTACCCCATTGCATCGCGCCCGCGAAAATCTGCAAGAATCCCATTAAAACGACAGTCGCAAACAGGTATTCAACACCGTGCTGCGCAACCAAAGCCACCATCACAACCGCCAAAGCGCCTGTTGCGCCGGAAATCATGCCCGGGCGACCACCGATCAACGCTGTGATCAAACCGACCAAGAACGCCGCATACAGACCAACCAGCGGATGAACACCCGCAACAAAGGCAAAAGCAACCGCTTCAGGCACGAGCGCTAAAGCAACGGTTAAACCGGACAAAAGCTCAATACGTAGGCGCCCAAAAGAAAACCCTTCGTCCGGCATCCAACGCAGATCGGGCGGGGTTATGTGATTGGCGAATGCACCGAGAATAGCTCGTTTCATGGGATAACCTGTCTTTCGGGGAGTCATTTGTTAGCGCTCCCTAACCTAAGCGACACTCAAAGAACACCCCCAACGCGCCGCACAAAACGCCGCGCGAGGGCGTTTCAAGCGTTTTCATTCAGCGAATGCCCCGTTAGCCTAGATTTCAAACACATTCAGATAAGGCGACGCACAATGAAAGAGACGATGATCGGTGTTATTGGTGGCTCTGGGATCTATGATATCGACGGGCTAGAAGACGCCAAATGGCAATCCGTGGACAGCGCCTGGGGCACGCCGTCTGATGAAATCCTCACGGGCTCATTGAACGGGGTCAAAATGGCCTTTCTGCCCCGCCATGGCCGTGGTCACGTGCATTCGCCAACCACCGTTCCTTACCGCGCCAACATCGACGCTTTGAAGCGCATTGGCGTGACAGATGTCATCTCCGTTTCCGCCTGCGGCAGCTTTCGCGATGAAATGGCACCCGGTGATTTTGTAATTGTGGATCAGTTCATCGATCGCACCTTTGCGCGGGAAAAATCCTTCTTCAGCACGGGCTGCGTAGCGCATGTCTCCGTAGCCCATCCAACCTGCCCGCGCCTGTCCGAGGCTTGTCATACAGCCGCCAAAGACGCGGGCATCAAGGTACACATGGGTGGCACCTATCTTGCTATGGAAGGTCCGCAGTTCTCGACGCTCGCTGAAAGCAAGATGTACCGTGAGAGCTGGGGCGCAGATGTCATCGGCATGACCAACATGCCAGAAGCCAAGCTCGCCCGCGAAGCAGAGCTTTGCTATGCCTCCGTAGCGATGATCACCGATTATGACAGCTGGCATCCTGATCACGGTGAGGTCGATGTGACTGCAATTATCGCCACGCTTATGGGCAATTCTGAAAAGGGCCGTGATCTGGTCAAACGCCTCCCCGCGCTGCTTGGTGCGGAGCGCGAGGATTGCGAGCACGGCTGTGACAAGGCGCTCGAATTTGCAGTGATGACCGCGCCAGAAAAACGTGATCCTGAACTGGTTGCGAAATTAGACGCAGTTGCAGGACGGGTTCTCGGATAATGGATATATCTCTCTGGTTTGCGTTTGCTGCCGCTTCTGTCGCACTGCTTTTGATCCCTGGCCCAACGATCCTGTTGGTTCTCAGCTATGCGCTCACCCAAGGGCGCAAGGTTGCGGTTGCGACGGCTTCTGGTGTTGCACTTGGTGATTTGATCGCAATGACCGCGTCGCTTATAGGGCTTGGCGCACTCATCGCGACCTCGGCCTTTGCGTTCAATATCGTGAAATGGATTGGCGCAGCCTACCTTCTCTACCTCGGCATCATGATGTTCAAAAATGCGCCTAAGGTAGGGGCTGGCCTTGTGGAAACCGACAGCCATGCCACGCCTAAGCGGGTTTTCTGGCATTCGGCTTTTGTCACGGCACTAAACCCGAAAAGCATTGGGTTCTTCATCGCGTTTGTACCGCAGTTCATTTCTATTGAGGCCGCCTATGCACCCCAAGCTGCTATCCTTATCGCAACGTTCGTGGCGCTGGCCGCGATGAATGCATTTGCCTATGCCTTGCTCGCGGACATGATGCGCGGTCAAATTGCGCGCCCCAAAGTGATGCGTCGATTGACCCAAGCAGGTGGGTTGGCGTTGATCGGCATGAGCGCGGCGACTGCGACGCTGCGGCGCGCATGATCAGGATTACCTGCGCGATTTGGCTTGCCTTCACGGCCAGCGCAAATGCGCAGGAATATCTGTCGGCAACAAAGGCGCTGAGTAACGACGATTTCTACAATCTCGTCGCTTGTGCGGCCCCACCAGACGGTACTTGCGCCAAACCCCTTGTGCGTTGGGACAGGACAGAACTGACCATCGGGATCACCCGCATGGACAAGATCTACCTCGGCGGCAAAAAGAAACGCGCGGAAGCCGCCTTGGTGCGCGCGATCCAAGAAATCAACGCAGCAGGTAGTGCGATACAGCTCACCCAAAGCGAGGATAATCCAGACATCCCTATCCTCTTCCTTGATATGCCTGCGCGCTTAAACATCGAAAATTCAGGATTTCCCAACCTAGACGGAACGCCCATTTCAGGTGCAGGCGTTCGGGTCATGGCCAAGGACGGCATCATCCAGAACGCTGTCATTATCTTCACCCGCGATATGCAGCGTCGCGCCTATGAAAGCGCACTGCTTGAGGAGGTGATCCAAGGGCTTGGCCTTCTCACCGATATTGGTGGCCCCTATTACGAAACCCGCTCAATTTTCTCTCAAACCAGCAACGCGCTGACGAAACTCGGGCCGCAAGACATCATGGCCCTTGGCCGCCATTACCCAACGCGTTAACAAGTGCCTGATTTCAAAAGGACGCGCCCCATGAAAACCGTACAAGACTACATCCGCACGATCCCCGACTTCCCACATGAGGGGATCATGTTTCGCGATGTCACCACGCTTTTCTCTGATCCGCGCGGCTTTCGCATGGCGATCGACCAACTGCTGCACCCCTATGTGGGCGTTAAGATTGACAAAGTTGTTGGCCTTGAAGCGCGCGGTTTCATTCTAGGAGGCGCAATCGCTCATCAGCTGAGCATCGGCTTTGTCCCTGTGCGCAAGGCAGGGAAATTACCCGGCAAGGTCATCAGCCAAGATTACAAGCTCGAGTATGGCGAAGCGACGGTTGAGCTGCATGATGATGCCATCGAAGCGGGCGAAAAAATCCTTGTCATCGACGATCTGCTCGCAACAGGCGGGACTGCTGAAGCAGGGATCAAACTGATCGAACGTTTGGGCGGTGAGATTGTTGGTTGTGGCTTTGTGATCGACCTCCCCGAGCTAGGTGGCCGCGCAAAACTCGAAGCGCTTGGCGTCGATGTGAAAGCTCTGTGTAGCTACGAAGGTCTTTAGGACGACAATCATCCCGCGCGCTTAACTTTTTAAACTCAGAGCTAAGCGCGCGTTTGGATTGTAGTTTTTCCTACAGCCAGCCCGCATTCAATTGGCGCTGATGGGCGACAATCGCATTGCGCATCAAGATTGCGACGGTAACAGGCCCGACACCGCCGGGCACGGGGCTGATCCAACCTGCAATCTCTTTGACAGCGTCAGTATCCACATCTCCGACGATTTTAGTTCCTGCGTCGCTCTCGATCTGGTTAATGCCAATATCGATGACAGCCGCGCCCGGCTTGATCATATCTGGACCCACGAGATGGGCTTTTCCAACGCCCACAACGACGACGTCAGCGCGGCGCGAATGCATCGCAACGGAGCGGGTCATGTGATGGCAAACAGTGACGGTGCACCCCTCTGCCATCAACATCATGGCGGCCGGTTTACCGACAATCTCCGAATGGCCGATCATGACGACTTCCAGACCTTCCATCGTCAAGCCAGTCTCTTTGATCAACTCAACACTTGCGGCTGCAGTACACGGCGCCAAAGCGACGTCCGAATAGACGATATTACCAATCGATGCTGGGTTCATTCCTTCGACATCTTTCAAAGGGTGAATGGCCGATTGAAGGGATCGCACATTGATGTTGTCCGGCAAAGGGCGCTGCAGAATAATACCAAGAACGGACGAGTCGTCATTCATCTCCAAAATGCGCTGTTTGCATTCGTCTTGGGAAATATCAGCGGGCCAGCGCAACTGCTCAAAGGGAAGACCGGCTTGCTCCGCGCCGCGCGCTTGGTTTCGCACGTAAACGTCTGCTTCTGGCGTGTCACCCACTAGGATCGACACCAAACGCGGCATGTTGGCGACTTTGGACGTATAGTCCTTCACCTCTTGAATGATCCGCTTTTTAACAGCGACCCCATCGATCAGTCGATTGTCTTTCACAATAGGTCCCTTCCCTATTTTGCCACGCAATGTATCGATCCGGTGGATTCGATAAATGAGGCATTCAATGCCTAAGGTTTCATTCAGGAGCTACTTGGAAACGCCAACAAACACGGCGCTTCCGACAGGTTGCCAAAAAGTTAGGCAATGAACAACGTGTTCTTGCGCCGTTTAACTCTCCAAAGGCAAAACCGCGCCCGGGTTCATGATGCCATTCGGATCGAGCGCCGTTTTGATCGCGCGCATTGCTGCGAGCTTTGCTTGATCACCGTATTTTTGTAGATCACCCGTTTTCAGGCGCCCGATGCCATGTTCTGCGCTGACGGATCCAGACAGCTCATGCACCAGATCATGGACCGCGGCTTTCACTTCATCACGCTGGTGCTTGTAATCTTGAGGCGACTTTCCCAATGCGGGAAAAACATTGTAGTGCAAGTTGCCGTCGCCCAAGTGACCAAAGCAGTTTATCCGAAAATCACCAAGCCCTGCGAGGATATCGCCAGCCCGTGAAATAAACTCGGGTAGCAAGCCAATAGGCACCGAAATATCATGCGAAGATACAGACCCGATACGTCTGTTCGCCTCGGGAATATGTTCTCTGACAGACCAAAAATCAGCGCGCTGGCCTACCGATTGCGCGATGAGGCCGTCACTCACCCAACCTGCTTCAAGGCCCGTTTCGAAAAGAGCTTCAAGCGCCGTGTCAGGTGATAGTCCTTGCGCGAGGCCAACTTCAATCAGCACGCTCCACTCCGGGCTTTCCTCAAAGGGCAGCCGAATATCCGGCAAGCATTCTTCGAGAAAATCAAAACCCTGCTTGTGCATTATTTCAAAGGCGCTGATCCCATCGCCGAGTTGATTGCGTGTTTCATTCAGCAGAGCAATCGCTGCATCGGGGTCTTCAACAACCATAAAAGCCGTGCCCTCTCCCGCAGGCCTTGGGCTCAGCTTTAGCGCGGCAGCGGTGATGATCCCCAGTGACCCTTCTGCTCCGATCAGCAAATTACGCAGATCATACCCTGTGTTATCTTTGCGCAGCCGTGACAAGCCATTCCAGATCGTGCCATCAGGCAGCACAGCTTCTAACCCCAGACACAAATCGCGCGCGTTGCCATAGCGGAGTACGTTCACACCACCCGCATTGGTCGCCAAGTTCCCGCCAATGCGCGCCGTTCCTTCCGCTGCCAAAGACAGTGGGAACAACCGATCCACGTCCTGAGCGGCCGCTTGCACATCGGCCAATATGGCACCAGCTTCGGCGATCATAACATTCTCTTCGGGAAAGACGTCGCGAATTTCTGTCATCCGTTCGAGGGAAACAATCAAAGGACGTGGGCCCTCTGCCGAGATTTGACCGCCCACCAAACCTGTCCCACCGCCATAAGGGACGATCCCGACGCGTTCCTCGTTCGCAAGGCGCACTATTTTCGAGAGTTGCTGCGCATTGTCAGGCAGCGCGATCAACGTGTCTTGCCCTTGGTAGCGTCCGCGCGGCTCCTCAAGATATCGAGGTTCGGACTTTTTAACAGACACCTCAGGCACAAGGGCGCGTAGCTTATTCTCAAACTCTTCTGATACCGAATTCAACATGGCCGACATTCCTTAATGCAACTGAAATCGCGTCGTTATCCGACGTGCGTGCGCCCTCTTCGATCCATGCGCAACGCTGAGTAGAGCACATGCGTGCGCCAACGCCCATCGATCTGCAAATAGGCCTGCGCCACACCTTCGTATTTGAAACCTGAACGTTCCAACAAGCCTCTGGATGCTTTGTTTTCGGGCAAACACGCCGCCTCTAGTCTGGATAGATCTAGGCGTTCAAACGAATAGTGCACCATGGCAGCAATGGCTTCGCCCATATAGCCTTGGCGCGCATATTGCTCACCGACCCAATACCCAAGCGTGCCGCATTGTGCTGGACCACGGCGAATGTTGTCCAATGTGATCGCGCCAAGAAGCGCGCCATCTTCGCGCCGCTCAAGGAACAAAGGCAGTGCTGTACCAGCCGTGCTAGAGCGCTGCGCCCAATAGACCCGATTGGTAAAAGCCTTGCGCGTCAAATGATCGTCGGCCCATGTGGGCTCCCACTTCATCAAGAAGTCAGCGTTGTCAAACCGCAGGTTGGCCCAAGTGCGAAAATCCCCATGCGCAGGCAAACGCAACGTCATGCGCTCCGTTTCCAATCGGATTTTACGACGCACTCTCAACATTAAGCAGCGCGGCCCGCCAATAGCTCGTCCAAGCTAGGCGCGCGTTCTACAGGACCATAGAGCGCCATCGCGGCAGGTGCTTGCCCCGCAAGGTTCGCGGCAAAGCCTTTGACGCCCTGCATCGTAACGGAATCGATCATGGCAATCGTTTCTTCCAATGGCGGAATGCGATCCCAAATTTGCATCAAACGCGCAAGACGCTCGGCGCGGCTAGATGGGCTTTCAAGCCCCATCAACATACCTGCCTTCATTTGCGCACGCGCGCGTGCAACTTCGGTTTCGCTCATATCGTCAACGCTTCGCGCCAGTTCGTTCATCGTCAGCTGAGCGAGTTCAGGCAATTGTTCTTCACTCGTGCCGGCATAGATCGTCGTCAGACCTGTATCGGAATAGGCGCCAGTTTGTGCGAAGATCGTGTAGCATAGCCCCCGCTTTTCCCGAATTTCTTGGAACAGGCGGCTCGACATGCCCCCACCCAAAGCAACGGAATAGATTTGTGCAGTATAAATCTCGTCGTCGCGATAACCGGGTCCTTCAAATGCCAAAGCAAAGTGCGCTTGCTCAAGCGTTTTGCTGACGCGGCGCTCGCCGCCCTTAAAGGCAGCACCCAAAGCATCATTGGCAACGCGGTGCTCAAGACCACCAAACAGCTCTTCTGCCATGCGCACGATTTCGTCGTGATCCACATCGCCAGCAGCAGATAGGATCATCTGCGAAGGGCCATAATGCTCATGCACAAAGCGGCGCAAATCCTCACGTGAGAAACTGCGCACGCGTTCTTCAGGACCAAGGATCGTGCGACCAATCGCTTGTTCTGGATATGCTTCATCTTGGAGCCAATCAAAAATCACGTCGTCCGGCGTATCAAGCGCTTGGCCGATTTCTTGCAAAATCACACCGCGTTCGACCTCGATCTCGTTCTCGTCAAACACTGGGTTCAACAAAATGTCCGAAATCACGTCCAGCGCCAACGGCACATCTGCGCCAAGCACGCGCGCGTAGTAGGCTGTGACTTCGCGGCTCGTATAGGCGTTGATGTATCCACCCACATCTTCAATCGCTTCAGCGATTTGCAATGCGCTGCGCGTCTTGGTCCCTTTGAACGCCATATGCTCAAGAAAATGCGCGATACCGTTCTGTTCAAGCCGCTCGTTTCGACCGCCTGCAGTGACCCAAATCCCGATAGAGGCTGATTGCAGGCCGGGCATTTTTTCAGTCACAATACGAAAGCCGTTGGACAGCTTGTGGGTTTTGACGTTCATTCAGAAATACGCTCGCGGATAAGGGATTGCAGGGCGCCAAGGTCATTTGGCGCGCGTGTGACGCGTTCTTCACGCTCGAAGAGGTCTGACATGCGTGGTGGCAATGCAGGGCGCACACCCGTTGCAGCCTCAACCGCGTCAGGGAACTTCGCAGGGTGCGCGGTTGCGAGCGTGATCATCGGTGTGTCTGTGATCTGCGTCTCCGCAACAGCAACGCCAATCGCGGAGTGCGGACAAAGAACCTCGCCCGTTTCCGCCAAACCGCGTGTGATCATCGCAGAGGTTCCCGCCTCATCGACCATGCCGCTGTCGTAATTTTCTTTGAGCGCGCCCATGGCGTTTTCAGAGATGCTGAAACCGCCACCGGAGCTCAGATCATCCATCAACCCTTGGATCGCCTTGCCATCCTTGCCATGCGCCCAAAACAGCGCGCGTTCAAAGTTGGAGGACACTTCGATATCCATCGAAGGAGAGATCGAAGGCTTCACACCTGTCTTTGTATAGTTCGCGGATTCCATGCAACGATGTAGAATATCGTTCTGGTTGGTCGCGATCACGAGACGGTCAATGGGAAGGCCCATCTGCTTGGCGATGAAGCCAGCGAAAATGTCACCAAAGTTGCCTGTTGGCACGGTAAAGCTGACCTTGCGATCCGGTGCGCCAAGGGATGCAGCCGTTGAGAAGTAGTAAACCACCTGCGCCAAAACACGCGCCCAGTTGATGGAATTCACGCCCGCGAGCTTCACGCCATCGCGGAAATCAAAATCATTGAACATGTCTTTCAGGCGCGCTTGGCAATCATCGAAATCCCCGTCCATCGCAATAGCATGCACGTTGCTTTCGTTCGGCGTCGTCATCTGACGGCGCTGCACTTCGGACACGCGACCATGTGGGTAGAGAATAAAGACGTCGACAGCTTCAAGACCGCGGAAGGCCTCAATCGCCGCAGAACCCGTATCACCGGAAGTGGCGCCAACAATCGTGACGCGCTTGCCTGAACGTTTCAGTGCGACCTCGAACATTTGACCGATCAACTGCATCGCAAAATCTTTAAACGCGAGCGTTGGGCCGTGGAACAATTCCATCAAGAAATGGTTCGGCGCTAGTTGCACCAACGGCGCACGCGCGGCGTGCCCAAAGCCCGCATAAGCGCGATCAATGCAGCCTTTGAATTCTTCGTCCGTAAACGTATCGCCGACAAAGGGGCGCATAACACGAAACGCGACGTCCTCGTAGCTTAGTCCAGCAAGGGCGCGCATATCTTCAACGCTCATCTGTGGGATCGTTTCTGGCACATAAAGTCCGCCGTCGCGCGCGAGCCCTGTGAGCATCGCTTCTTCAAACGAAAGGACCGGCGCTTCGCCGCGTGTGGAAACGTATTTCATTATGAACCCTTCTGCGCGCTACGACCGCGCCATAAGAACGTCAATGTCATGATCAGCCAAATTAAGGCTAACGAAAACCATGTGATTGCATATTGCAAATGGTCATTTGGAATACCTGCCGTATCCACGGGAAGTGGTGCTACGGGATCATTTTGCAGGCTGGTTGAGCGTGCAACAAGGTAGATCGGTTCTGCCTTTAGATGCGCCGCCATTGCCTCCACATCCCGCGCGAACCAAATCTCTGCTTTCAGGTCAGGTTCCGGGATGGAGCTATGGGTTTCATCAGGCCAATGCAGATTGCCCTCGACATTTGCCGCGCCAATTGGGCGGTCTGCATTTTTCTGATCCACTTTGACAAAACCGCGATCCAATAGAATGCGCCGCCCCTGCCCGAGCTCCATGACCGAAATAATGCGATACCCCGCGCCAATTTGTTTTTGCGACACGAGCACATGAATTTCTTCGTCCGTGATTGTGCCAGAGGCCTTCACAGGAAGGTACTTGTCTTGGACCGGATCAACTGTGTCAGGCAGTTCAACCGGTGCGGCAGAAATGCGGGCGTTGATGTCATCGAGGATCGCTTCTTTCCAGCTGAGACGCTGCATTTGCCAAACACCAAGTGACAGCAGAATAGCGACACCCGCTAGTCCGAAGAGCAAAGGAAGAATGAGCCGCGTCAGCATGCGAGAAAGGGATCCATCAATTGAAAAGGCGCATAGGATTTTCATCCCATGCGCCTTGGCTTTTGTCCTGTTGCGGCGTGGGTTTCAAGCCGCAAGTTTCATTCTTAGCCGCCCCAAACGTAAACAGCAGCGAAGAGGAACAACCAAACCACATCAACGAAGTGCCAGTACCATGCCGCAGCTTCGAAACCGATGTGACGTTCTTGTGTGAAATGACCGCGTTGCAGACGGATCAAGCAAACCGCCAAGAAGATCGTTCCGATCACAACGTGGAAGCCGTGGAAGCCCGTCGCCATGAAGAAGTTCGCACCATAGATGTTACCGGAGAAACCAAACGCTGCGTGGCTATATTCGTAAGCTTGGAAGCCTGTGAAGATAACACCGAGAACAACAGCGATAATAAGACCCCATTTGGTGTCCTCACGATTGTTTTCATGTGCCAGCGCATGGTGCGCCCACGTTGCAGCCGCACCAGAACACAGCAGGATCAACGTGTTGATCAAAGGTAGGTGCCAAGGGTCAAACGTTTCAATGCCAACTGGTGGCCAAACGCCATCGATTGCTGGCGATTGTGGTCCCATTGGGTACATCGCGTGTTTAAAGAAGCTCCAGAACCATGCTGCGAAGAACATGACTTCTGACATGATGAACATGATGAAACCATAGCGCAGACCAATGCTCACGACAGGCGTGTGATCACCAACGTGGCTTTCGTTAACAACTTCAGCCCACCAGCCGTACATCACGTACAACACAGCCGCGAGACCGATCAGGAACATCCAAGGACCACTGTCGTGGAACCAAAGAACAGCGCCGAAGAGCATAATAAACGCACCGACCGCAGCAATCAGTGGCCAGAGCGAGGGGTTTAGAATGTGATAGTCGTGGTTTTTTTCGTGTGCCATGGGTCCCTCGTCGGATAGGCTTAGTTATTAATCGTTTCGTTGGGCTGCTCAAGGGCGGCCTGCGCGACCTCCTCAGGCAAATCGATTTCGTAGAATGTATACGAAAGCGTTATTTCTTTGGTATATTTCGCGTCGCGGTCTGTGACAATCTCTGGATCGACATAAAATGTCACAGGCATCTCGACGCGTTCACCGGGTTGCAAGACTTGTTCTTCAAAGCAGAAACACTGGATTTTGTTGAAGAAATAGCCCGCTTGATAGGGTGCTACGTTGTAGCTGGCTTGCCCTGCCACAGGACGGTCTGTTGGATTATACGCCTCGTAAAAGATCAAACCAGTTTCACCGATGCGCATTTCAACCTCGCGCACTAGCGGCTTGAACTCCCACGGCATGCCGCGTTCTTTGGAAGCATCAAACTTAACCGTGATCGTTTGCTCTAGGATTTCATCGCTATCAACAGTGGCAGTG
>NZ_JBDWVM010000091.1:0-9719 GCF_039984035.1 Planktotalea sp.
TGATCCGCCGCACCGACGGCACGGTCGCCAAAACAATCAAAGCGCGCGATCTATGGGAAGACATCGGTCACGCCGCATGGGCCTGCGCTGATCCGGGCATCCAGTATCACGACACGGTTAACGCATGGCACACATGCCCAGAGGACGGCGAAATTCGCGGTTCCAACCCGTGCTCCGAATACATGTTCCTCGATGATACAGCATGTAACCTGGCTTCTATGAACTTGCTGAAGTTCTACAAAGATAGCAAATTCCAGGCGGACGAATACGTTCACGCGACACGTCTTTGGACTGTGACGTTGGAAATCTCTGTGATGATGGCGCAGTTCCCATCTAAAGAAATCGCGCAGCGCTCTTATGACTTCCGCACGCTTGGTCTTGGCTATGCAAACATCGGTGGTTTGCTGATGAACATGGGTTACAGCTACGACAGCGACGAAGGTCGCGCGCTGTGTGGTGCATTGACCGCGATAATGACGGGCGTGTCTTACGCAACATCCGCTGAAATGGCAGGCGAGCTCGGCGCATTTCCGGGCCACGCGAAAAACGCGGACCACATGCTGCGCGTCATGCGCAACCACCGCAATGCGGCCTACGGTGCGAGCGAAGGGTATGAAAACCTTGAGATCAAACCTGTGCCACTTGATCTGGTGAATTGCCCTGACCAAACATTGACCAAATTGGCGATGCAAGCTTGGGACGACGCGCTCACCAAAGGTGAGAAGCACGGATACCGCAACGCACAGGTGTCCGTGATCGCGCCAACAGGCACCATCGGTCTTGTGATGGATTGCGATACTACGGGGATCGAGCCTGACTTCGCGCTGGTGAAATTCAAGAAACTCGCGGGCGGTGGTTACTTCAAAATCATTAACCAATCCGTTCCTGCGGCGCTTGAAAACCTCGGTTACGGCTCTGCTGAAATCGAAGAGATTGTCAGCTATGCGGTTGGTCATGCTTCTGTCGGTAATGCACCAGGCATCAATCATACGTCCCTCATCGGCCACGGATTCGGTGCGAACGAGCTGGCAAAAATCGATGCGGCACTCGCATCTGCCTTCGATATTCGTTTCGTGTTCAACCAGTGGACGCTCGGTGAAGAGTTCTGCACAGGTATCCTCGGTATCCCTGCGGAAAAGCTGAACGACCCAACGTTCGATCTGCTCAAGCACCTTGGCTATTCCAAAGCAGACATCGATGCGGCGAACGATCATGTTTGCGGTACGATGACGCTGGAAGGTGCGCCGCACCTTAAGGAAGAGCACCTCGGCATCTTCGATTGTGCGAACCCATGCGGCAAGAAGGGCAAGCGTTTCTTGTCCGTCGACAGCCACATCCACATGATGGCAGCGGCTCAGTCGTTCATCTCTGGCGCGATCTCCAAGACGATCAACATGCCGAATGATGCAACGATCGAAGATTGCCAAAAGGCCTATGAGCTTAGCTGGTCCCTCGGTGTCAAAGCCAATGCGCTGTACCGTGATGGCTCCAAACTGAGCCAGCCTCTCGCAGCCGCCCTTGTTGAGGACGACGACGAAGCGGCGGAAACACTCGAAAGCGGTAACATCACCGAAAAAGCAGCGGTTCTTGCAGAGAAGATCGTTGAGAAGGTGATCGTCAAAGAGATCGTAAAATCCCACCGTGAGAAGATGCCTGAGCGCCGCAAAGGCTATACGCAAAAAGCGGTTGTGGGTGGTCACAAGGTTTACCTGCGCACAGGTGAATATGAAGACGGTCAGCTTGGTGAAATCTTCATCGATATGCACAAAGAGGGCGCAGGCTTCCGCGCTATGATGAACAACTTCGCCATCGCGGTGTCTGTTGGTCTGCAGTACGGTGTGCCGCTCGAAGAGTTCGTCGATGCTTTCACCTTCACCAAGTTTGAGCCAGCGGGCATGGTTCAAGGCAACGACAGCATTAAGAATGCGACGTCGATCCTTGATTACATCTTCCGCGAACTGGCGGTGAGCTACCTTGATCGCACCGATCTTGCGCACGTCAAACCAGAAGGCGCGAGCTTTGATGATCTGGGCCGCGGCGCGGAAGAGGGCGTAAGCAACGTTTCCGAGCTCAGCGAAGCAGCTGCAAACAGCTCGCTTGAAGTGCTCAAGCAAATCAGTTCAACAGGCTATCTGCGCAAGCGTTTGCCACAAGAATTGGTTGTTCTACAGGGCGGTCAAGCCGGGGCAGTTGCCCTGAGCGGGACGGCTGATCCAGTCGCGGCATTGCAAACCTTGGTGCCCGAAATCGCAACAGCGGCGCCAGCACCTTCAGCATCCACAACAGCGATGTCTACGGGCACTGTTACGATGGACGCGCGCGCCAAAGCTAAGATGCAAGGCTATGAAGGCGAGGCTTGCGGTGAGTGCGGCAACTACACGTTGGTGCGCAACGGCACTTGCATGAAGTGCAACACATGCGGCGGCACATCGGGTTGTAGCTAAGACACTCAGGCGTGGGGGCTTCATCGCCCCTTCGCTTACCACAGTCACGAGATCCCCGAGGGGGTCTCTGACGCAATTCAGGCCGCAGGCAAAAAATATTCCGAGCGGTGACAATGATGAGCTTGATTTTGCGAAACTGGGGAGCCTTTTGGCTCCCCATTTTTTATGCGTTCTGATCATAGGCGCATGCCGATCAGACACCTTTATCTCGGATAACGCGGATTTCATCTTAAAGTAGAGCAGGTCCATTGCTAACAAGTAATCGCTGAGCTAAGACTTTGGAATTCCAGAATTCGTAGATCTGAGAAACCATGTCATTTTCCCAGTTTGAAGTTCAAAAACCCAATGCGGCCGATAAGCAATTTGATGCGCGCGTCCTGATTTCAATCGGTGCAATTTTGGCGCTTGCTTTGGTGTTTTGGTTTGGTTCGCGCTATCCAGCGTTAAACGAAAAAGCGCTTATGGGCGGCGATGCGCCGCTGTCGGGACTTGCGTTCGATATCCTCTTTGACATCTTCCCCGATAGCTCGCTTTGGTGGCAGTTCATCGCAAATACATTCAACTGGGTTTACACCAATATCAAAGGAATGACCTTTGGTGTCTTGTTCGGCGCGGCGATCATCACATTTCTATCGCTGATCAAAAAACGCGCTTTTGAAAGCAGTTTTGCAAATGCTGCGCTGGGAACCGCGATTGGCGCACCGTTGGGGGTTTGCGTGAACTGCGCCGCGCCGATTGCATTCGGTTTGCACATGGGCCGGATGCGTTTAGAGACCACGCTCTCCGCTTTGATCGCCTCGCCCACGCTCAATGTGATCGTTGTGACGATGAGTTTTTCATTGCTGCCGATACATGTAGCGTTGACCAAGCTCGTTCTTGCGATCGTCATGGTCCTCTTTGTGGTTCCAATGCTGTGCAAATACGTGCTCGTCTCAGAAACCCAATCAACGCGAAATGGCACAGCAGCTTTAGCCAATATCTCAGAAGCGCGCGGCCTTACCGCTTGGATCGGCAGATCGCTTGCGCCAATGGATGCAGGGGCGCCGCCCGCGACGCTTTTTGCGGCTTTGCTTTGGTTCGTGCGGACCTATTCACGTAACCTCTTTTTCATCTCGATCATAACCGTTCCTATGATGTTTGTGGCCGGAATGCTTGGGGCAATTGTTGCGATGAGTTTCGATAGCGCGGCTTTGTATGACTCACTTCCGCGTGCAGGGATCGTTCCGATTTTATTGGCGATGTGTTTAGTCGCCTTGATCGCAAGCATCGCTCCCGCGCCTATTGCGCTTGACGTTATTTTGACGGTTGTTTTGATGGGCGTCGGCATGGCGTCGCATTTTGCCACCGTCGTATTGATCGCGCTCGGCTCATACAGTGTTTATGCGTTTTTCATTCTGTGGCGCGCAGTTTCCCCGCGCACAGCGATGGTCGTTTGGATCTCCACGATCCTCCTTGCCGTGACCGGAGGTGTCATCGCAAAAGAAACCAGCGATTTTGAAACGCACTATTATGTCGGTCGGATGGAAGCGTTCTTGGACAACAAGGTCGGGTTTGATCTACCAAGGATCGCACCACTTGCGAAGGCAACAACGCTTGATGCGATGGCGACTGACATATCTACGCAAAGGCTTGTCCCAAAGTCACTTGAGGCCGAGATATCAACGTCAGAAGCAAGCTTGATCGCTATCCAAAGCCTGCCACAAAGTGCGAAGTCACTTGACGCTTTAGCGGATCAAGGCACCGTATTCTCCCGCATTCCCGGGCCAGAACTTGGTTTTGAGGATGTTGCAATCAGTACCCCGATCCATGAATTTGCCCCAGGGATGATGCTGGGAGGTATTGCCGCGGGTGATATTCATAATGATGGCTGGATCGATATCGCGGTTCGTCGACCAACGGGGGCGCACGGGTTGTCCCTCTACACAAATATCTCTGGCTCCTTCAAGCGTCAGCACATTGATCTAGGCCCACTGGCTGAGATGGACGTTGTCAACGTCGCATTTGCGGATCTTGATAATGACGGCTGGCTTGATCTGGTTGTGACGACATTTTGGGACGGAATGTTCATCCTTACCAATCAACAAGGGCAATTCTCGCAGCAGAAAATGCGCCACATCGCAAGCGAGCCGCTCACGATGGCGCGCACGATTGCGTTTTCTGACATGAACAATGATGGCCTGCTTGATATAATCGTGGGCGATTATGTGTCTGGTCAGGGTTTTGCTGGCTGGACCAAGGAACAGCCCTTGGCCTCGAAGAACCATATTCTTTGGAACGAAGGCCGCGATGGGTTTCGCAAGCAAGACATTGCAGGCGCCGCGGGTCAAACCCTGACGATGCTGGTTTCTGATTTGAACAGGGACGGGCGACCTGACCTTTATAAAGGGGATGATGTCGCAGGCACTGATCAAGTGGTGTTTTTCAACTCTGATGGAACGAGCAAAGTCGATCGCGACCTGCAGCCCTTTGACTATGCTTTGGATACAACGATGAGCATGGATGAAGGGGATTGGAACAATGATCTGATACCTGATTATTACGCGGGTCAAATCTCTGATCGTGGAAGTAGTGCGCAACGGGAAGCGATGCGAGGGGATGGGCGAGTTCTATTGATCTGCCAACAATTCGCCCGGGACTTGGGATGGCGTTCCCAACAGACCAAGGAATGTGCCGCGGAAATTTTGTCTGTGGATAGCATTCGTGGGCTTAAGTCGACCCTGCAATTTAATACCTGCCAATCGCATGTCATGTCTGAGCGAGATCGCACAGTTTGCGGCGTCGCGAAAATGCTCATGTACCTCAAAGCACAGGCGTTTCATCACAAGGAGTTTTCCGTTTCGCAGGCGCATACACGATGTCACCAAGAGCTTGAGCGCTGGCCCTTTGCCAAGAACTACTGTGACACCTTTATGCTCGAAACGGTGGCGAAGCCGAGCAAAGAGGATCAAGAGGCGCTGTTTATGCCTGTTCTCAAAACGGGGAATATCCTGATGACCGGATCTCAAAGCGGCACCTTTGAAGATGATGCGAGTGAGCAAGGTGTGAGCTTTCCCGGTTGGACGTGGAACAGTCGATTTGCTGATTTGGATCAAGATGGTTGGCAGGATCTTCTGGTCATGGCGGGTATCTGGCTCAGCCCGAGCCGATCCACGACGAATGTCTTTTATAAGAACGAGCAAGGACGCTTTTCCAAGCAAACCGACGCCTATGGCTTCCACGATGTTGTTCCATCTTTCAGCTTTGTGTCGCTCGATTATGACCGCGATGGGGATATCGATGTTATTCGCCCGCCAGATGGTCGTATTGCCATCGTGCACCGCAATGAACAGCCCGCCGGGCCTGCGCTTTGGGTCAATTTACGCGACGAGATTGGCAATCGCATGGGCATTGGCGCGCGCGTTACGATTTGCGTCAATGGCACCACCGAGGTCAGCGCAGGCGATTGCCAAACGCGTCCGATTAATGCCAGCGGCGGGTTCATGTCTTTCGATCCGATTGCCGCGCATTTTGGTCTTGGAACGGCCAAATCCGTTGATTTGATCGAAGTGGTTTGGCGCGATGGCGAAGTGACGCGTATTCTGCCAAAAGACCTCGCGGGCGGCGAAGTGGTCGTGACGCGTAAATCGGTGAATTAACCAAAGCGATTTGTGGCCGAGCCCCTGTTTTCTTTAGGGGCGCAGCTTCTTATGGTGCCGTACCCAAAAGAAAGCCCCCTCATGTTCGCCGCAATCGCCAATTCATGGAATGATCGCCTTCTGAGGCTTGCCTTCCTTTGTATCACTTTGATGGGCATTGCGGTCGCGGCGATTAACCCATTTCAATCTGTGATTGGCATTGAACGCCTTGGCTTTTCACCGAGCGCTTATGCTTTGATCACCACGCTAGGCGCATTATTTAGTGTCGCAGCGTCGGTTTATGTCGGGGTCTATACAGATCAAACCGGAAAATACCGAAGCGTTTTGGCGGGGTGTAATTTGATTGGGACATTAGGCGCTGCTTGTGTCTTTTTCCTGCCTTCCAAAGCGACCTTCATCCTAGCCCATATGGTTTTGTTTCCCGTGGGGGCCACGACGTTTACCCAGTATTTTGCAATGGCCAGCCTTGCTGCGAACAATAATGCGAAATTGGACAAAGATCTGAGTTTGTCCTTGGTGCGCGCCGCATTCGCAGGTGCCTTTGGTTTAACCCCGCCCTTGCTCGCGGTGGCGGTAGCAGGGGGGATGGAACTGATGTCAGTCTACGGGGTCGCTGCTGGCGTGAACGCATTCGTTCTGTTCTTGGTGCTGAGAACATGGCCAAAGGAGCAAACGTCGCTCAATCAAAAGTCTGGAATCGGGTTTGTTGAATCGCTGAAGGAACTCGCTCGTGGGTCCGTTTTGATCCGGTTGGTTCTTATCGCTGTGATCGTGGGTGTGAACGGGTTGAACAATATATTGCTGGGGCTTTTAATCTTGAACAATCTCGGTGGCACAGCGTCTGATTTAGGGCTTTTCGCTGGCGGTGTCGCTTTGATGGAAGTGCCTGTGATGATTGGTGCGGCTGTCGCGCTTAAGCGGGTGAGTAGCAGCGGACTGATCTTTGTTGGATGCATTGTTTATTGTTGTTTTCTTGCCGCCTTTTCGAGTTTGCCGAATATGGGGTCGGCTTGGGGCATGATCGTTCCTGCTGGAATAGGCGCTGGGATTTTGTTGTCCGTAACAGTGGGCTATATCCAAGACTTGGTTGCGTCGCGCCCCGGTGCAGGGTCATCGCTTGTGTCTGTATCGCACTTTGGCGGTGCGATGTTCGCCTCTGGCATGTTCGCGTTTGGCGCTGTCTTTACCGATTACCAAGGGACCGCCGTAATCGGGAGCGTCATAGGTTTGGCCGCAGGGATCACTCTGTTCGTGATGGATGGCGCAAGGTTTCGTAGATCGCATCCAGTGGTTTCCTAGGTTCAACGGTTCCCTGATGTGCCTTGTTTGAAGAGGGGCGTAGTTTGCTCTTTTATCTTCGCGCTCGCAGCTTGGGCAGTACGCATCTCTTGCCTCTCGAAATCAGCGGGCTGTGATTTGTAGCAACTCATGTGGGTTCAGCGAGATCGTGAAAACCGAAGAGTCGAACGTGTGATCTGTCAGCAAAGCACCCGTATCATGTTCGTTGAGGTAGTATTCTTCGCCATTCACGAGCACTGAGTGGGCGTCAACCATCCCAACACGCGGTTTGTAAAAACGACCGTCGGATGTTTCAGGGTCGTAGCCTACCTGAACACCTTCGGCTGAGGTGAAGTCAGGAATTATGCTGCTCAGATCGACTGTGATCGTTTCAGGCTCAAGGGACGTGTTGCTCAGGTAGATGACGAACTCGCCATCGTTCTCATAGGCAGCCACCTCCATGTCGTCTTGGACGCTGCCGATATCAAGCTGGATCAATTCCATACCCGGCAATTCAGTCGCCATCAGATCGAACACGGCGCCCCGCACGGTTTCGGTCACACGGCCCTGATCATCTGTCTGAACGATGCCGTCATCTGAAGGTCCACCAAGGTCGGTCGTTGCATTGTGGATGACGGGCCAAACATTTGCGCTGTCCACACCGAGTTCCACCATGTTCTCGACCATTTCGACCATAACCGCCATCCCGAGCAAACCATTGGCAGGCGTGTTGCCCATGCGGATGTTCCATTCGGTGATGTGAAAATCCAAGTCCTGATCGAATTCGCTTTGCCAAATACCGATGTCGATATCGATATAGTTGCTTTCGGCTGACGTATCTTCGAACGGGATAGGGGATTTATTCCAGTAGTAGTGCTCAACTACGCCATCGACTTCTGCTCGCGCTTCATCGCTGAGTTCGTCAATAATCGCATAGTTCGCATCTGTAACTCGATCGATAAACCCGCGCTCGTCATCAACAGAGTTAAAGGCTGAGCTGCCGTAGCAGGATGCCATTTGGACGATGATGTCTGGATCTTCAGCTCCTGCCGCCTCGATGCCGCTTGCGAGTGCTAGAATGGCTTCGTTTGCAAGTGCTCCATATTCGCTTTCGTCCATTCTGGACCAGTATTCGTTGCCGATTTCGAAGGCAGAAATTTGATCGCCATATTCGCGGACTACCAGCTCCGCCCATTCTGCCAAGCCCTCTCCATAGGTTTCAGCGGGGGCGTTGGTGGTCGGGATGGTTAAAGTTACCTGTGTATTCGCTTGATCGAGGAAATTTGTCAGCTCGGGGCGCAACTCGCCGTCTTCAGTCAGTTCGGTGATGTCCAACCATTCGTGACCTTCTTGGTCGCCGGGGCCACGTTCTGCCTGACCAGCGGGATAGCGAAGGTTCTCGATTTCGAAAACCTCGAGTGCGCTGTTGAAGGTTTCTGAAATGTCTCCTTGGTCGGTATGAACGGAATAAACCGCGTTTGCACCAAACAGATCCTCCGAAACGGTAAAGCCTGTGCGTGTAATTTCGGGCGTTTCTTCTATGGCGTCTGGCACGACTTCTGGCTCCTCTTCTGGAACGTCCAATTCCTCAGATTCTGCCTCCGGAGTATCCATCACCATCATCATTAAAGGAACCAAAAGTAAAAACGCTAAACCCACGAAACAACCTCCTTGTTGTGGGTCTAAGATGAAGCGCTTGGGTGCCTCGCTCAACAGCGGATTGTGCAGAAGTGGGACTGCAAAAATGTGAATGATCTAAAATTTATTATATATTTCAGTGTGTTGAATTGCGATTTCGGTGTTGGGAAGGTCGCCTTGCTCTGGAGAATTCCGGAAAAATTACAATTCAAAGTTAAGTAATTTTGGTGAATTCCAAAGTTAAATGCGGTTCATTTTTGCAAAATATGGCGCAAACTTTTGACTTAAAATTTCCTTATTTGCGTTCTGCTTCCGAGCGCGAATTGAAATTCAAAAACTTCCCGAAAGACTACTCGTGATGTGAAAAATGAGTGCAACCATAAATGAGTAAATTGGGTGCGTTAAAGAACACCTAAAAAGAGACGGACCTTTTCGACTGATTTTTGGTGGAAAGTGCGAAGGTTTTAACCGCAACATTTGCGCAGGTCGCTACTGCCTTTGCAGCAATCTTCCATCAGAAATGTAATGAGCGCACCAATCTGGGCAAAGTTCACACGATAGATAAGACTGCGAGAACGGCGTTCGCGGATCGCAAAGTCAGCGTCTGCAAGAGACGATAGATGAAACGACGTGCGTGAGGGACTGGCGCTAATCTTTGTGGCGATGTCGCCAGCGCTCATGCCATCAGGCCCAGCTTCAACCAGAACACGGATCACATGTAATC
>NZ_JBDWVM010000092.1:0-3072 GCF_039984035.1 Planktotalea sp.
TGAACGGATGGCCGACATTAATATCGAGCATCTAAAAAGCTGGGAAGGACACAGTGAAGAGCATCGCGACCTGATCGCGGCCTTTCCATCAAACGCGCTGAGCGCAACGCTGGATCGCGAAGACGCCTACGATATTGGCGATCCCCTGCCCCCCCTTTGGCACTGGCTACACTTCCTGCCACTGCACAAACTTAAGGACAGTGGATACGATGGCCATGCTGCGCTTGGCTCATTCCTGCCACCGGTTCCACTGCCTCGCCGCATGTGGGCGGGGGGGCGATTGACCTTCAAGGCCCCTCTGGAAATCGGCCAAACTCTGCGCAAAACCTCGACCGTGAAAAGCGTGACACACAAATCAGGGCGCAGTGGTGATCTCGTCTTTGTCACTGTCTTGCACGAGATATTCAAGGGCACGACCCTGTGCCTGAGCGACGAACAAGACATCGTTTACCGTGCACCTGCGAAAGCCCAAAGCGAGGCCCAAACGCCACGCCCAGCGCCAGAACAAAGCGCCTTCAGCCGGACAATTACGCCCGATCCCGTTTTGCTGTTTCGCTATTCAGCACTGACGTTCAATGGTCACCGCATTCATTATGATGCCCCGTTTTGTAAACAAAGCGAAGGGTACACCGGCTTGATCGTTCATGGTCCCTTGCTTGCAACGCTGATGCTGGATCTTTTGAGACGCGAGATGCCGCAGGCTCAGGTCACTGCCTTCGACTTCCGCGCGCTTGCGCCCGTCTTTGATACCAACGCATTTTCCGTGCATGGCACTCAGACAGAGACGGGCACAGCGCGCCTTTGGATTCGCCGTCATGATGGCGCTTTGGCCATGGAAGGGCATGCACGCTTCGGATCAAAGTGATCGTGTTAGCCACGTCACCAAAAACCGCGAAATGCCGCAATGCATACAACGGTATACTATAGACGACTCTCTCTTGTTCGACTATGGACACCTCAAATCCCGCTTTTTCATTGCACGAGGTTTCTATGTCCGATCAAAACACGCCTGACATCATCTACACAAAAGTCGACGAAGCGCCTGAACTCGCATCTGCGTCCTTCTTGCCCATCATCCAGAAATTCGCCGCAGCTGCTGGCGTGTCTGTCGGCACCAAAGATATCTCGCTCGCAGGACGCATTATTGCAACGTTCCCTGAGAACCTGACGGACGCGCAGCGCCAATCTGACGATCTCGCAGAATTGGGCCGTTTGGTGAAAACACCAGAAGCGAACGTGATCAAGCTTCCAAACATCTCTGCCTCTGTTCCTCAGCTGGTTGCAGCTTTGAAAGAGCTTCAGGCGCAAGGTTACAACCTTCCTGATTACCCAGAGTCCCCTGAAACAGACGCAGAAAAAGAAATCCGCGCACGTTTCGATGCGATCAAAGGCTCCGCTGTGAACCCGGTTCTGCGCGAAGGTAACTCTGACCGCCGCGCGGCAAAGGCCGTGAAAACTTACGCACAAAACAACCCGCACCGCATGGGCGAGTGGACTGCAGACAGCCAAACGCGCGTCTCATCCATGAACGGCGGCGACTTCTTCTCTAACGAAACATCCGCGACGCTGGCTGGCGAAACATCTGCGAAGATCGTGTTCGAGACATCAGAAGGCGAAACGCTTCTGAAGGACGGCCTTAGCTACCCAGCAGGCACGGTTGTTGACGCAACATTCATGAGCGCAGCGGCACTTGATACCTTCCTCGCAGAGGAAATCGAAAGCACAAAAGCAGACGGCACGCTCTTCTCGCTGCACATGAAAGCGACAATGATGAAGGTCTCCGACCCGATCATCTTTGGTCACGCGGTCAAAGCATACCTCAAGCCTGTCTTCGATCAGTACGGCGCAGAAATGGAAGCATTGGGCGTGAACCCAAATTCCGGCATGGGCGCGCTTCTTGACCTCGTCGCGGACAACGCAGAGATCAAAGCAGCCATCGACGCATGCCTCGCAGAGCGCCCACCGCTCTACATGGTCGACAGCGACAAAGGCATCACCAACCTGCACGTACCATCCGACGTGATCATCGATGCCTCTATGCCAGCGCTGATCCGCGCGGGTGGCAAGGGTTGGGGCCCAGATGGCAAAGAAGCCGATTCCAACTGTGTCATCCCAGACAACTCTTACGCACCTGTCTATGACGAGAGCGTTAAATTCTTCAAAGAGAACGGCAAGCTGAACCCAGCAACAGCCGGCACCGTGCAAAACATCGGCCTAATGGCGCAAAAAGCGCAGGAATACGGCTCGCACCCGACCACGTTCGAGCTGCCAAGCGCAGGCACGGTCAAAATGATCCTCGACGATGGCACCGTTCTGCACGAGCACGCGGTCAACGCAGGCGACATCTGGCGCTCTTCCTCCGCGCGCAAAGCGCCGATTGAAGACTGGGTGAACCTCGCAATTGATCGTCAAAAGGCCGAAGGTTGCCGCGCGATCTTCTGGCTGGACGAAAACCGTGCCCATGACGCTGAATTGATCGCTTACGTAAAGCCGATCCTTGAAGCAAAGGGCGTTGCCGACAAGTTCGATATCATGACGCCGCGCGATGCGACACGCGCCTCTCTTGAGACGATCACAGAGGGCAAGAACACAATCGCCATCACAGGCAACGTTCTGCGCGACTACCTGACCGATCTGTTCCCGATCCTTGAGCTGGCAACATCTGCGAAAATGCTCTCCATCGTGAAACTGATGAACGGTGGCGGTCTGTTCGAAACGGGCGCTGGTGGTTCTGCGCCGAAGCACGTTCAGCAGCTGATGGAAGAAAACCACCTGCGTTGGGACAGCCTCGGCGAGTTCTGCGCGTTGGGTGAAAGCCTTCAGTTCCTCGCAGATGCTCGTTCCAACGAAAAAGCACGCGTTCTGGGCCAAGCGGTCGATGCCGCAACGCAAGGCATCTTGGATGACAACCGCTCCCCATCGCGCAAAGGCGGTGAGCCTGACAACCGCGACAGCCACTACTGGTTCGCACGCTACTGGGCAGAAGCCTTGGCAGCACAAAACAGCGAAGCAGAGCTGGCGGCATATTTCGCACCTATCGCCAAAGCATTGGCAGAGGGCGAAGCGGCGATC
>NZ_JBDWVM010000093.1:0-8408 GCF_039984035.1 Planktotalea sp.
CGGTTTTGGTGATATCGATTTCAATCGCATCAGCGCCCATGAAGGCGTCCATGGACAGCGCGAGGACGATTGGCACGGTAATCGCGCTGAGCAGGCTGATAACGGCCGTGAGCGTAACAGAGAGCGCCACATCGGCGCGGGCGAGTTTGGAGACCACGTTGCTGGTGACGCCGCCAGGGCAGACCGACAGGATCATCATGCCAACTGCGATTTCACCCGTGATGCCAAAGGCGAGGATCAGGGTGTAGGTGATGATGGGAAGCAAGATGACTTGGTTCACGGCGCCGATCAGAAAGGCGAGCGGGCGCTCTGCGACGCGTTTGAAATCAGCAGGCGAGAGGCCAACGCCAAGCGAAAACATGATGAAAGCGAGGGCAAGTGGAAGCCCGACTGAAAGTAGCATAGTCCAAGCCCCTCCCAAGGCGCGGTGTGGTGCAGGCTATTTAGATAGGAATGGCGGGTCGAGGCACGTGTTTATTGAGCAATTTGGACAAAACCTAACGTCAACAGTGATCGCGGTCAGTACAGTAAGACCACTGCGAGGTTCGCTCGATGTGATAGGAGCGCCGCAAGACGGGCGTTTTCGTCAACGTTGCTTCGGGTCGAACCGCAGATTTTTGTCGAAATGACTTAATTTGTTGTTTGTTACTAGGTTGGGTGACCGCGATTGCAGCTGTTTGTTTTCATCGTGCATACGCAAGATTTTTGATCAAACGCATGGATTGGAGCGAAGAAATTGTTCGCTACGCGAAAAACCCGCCTTTCCAGTCTGTGTTTGCTTGCTCTGTTGGCGGTGCGCTTTTCACCATCACAGGGGCGAGCCTGATTGTCTTTGGTTCAGCGGGAAATTTTGCGCCTATTTGAAATGGAAAGTTCTTGGATGTCTGAAAAGCGGGCCACTATTCGGAGGTCAAACCTCTTAGGAATGTTGATTTCAGCATACCAAGATGCTTTCCTGACGATGCCTGCAGATCAGAATAGAGAACGCACAGAGGTTCAGTCCCGTTCAATTGTTTCAGTTGCATATCTGCACGCATCGAAATCCCTACAAATCGAGTACTTAAGTGGTTGGATTTATGAGGCGCGCAATGTGCCAGCCGCGCTTTATGCGCAGCTCATGCAAGACGACGACTTCGATCGGGTGTTTTACACTCAGATTCAAAACAAGTTCCCTATGGATCGTATAGGTCGCTTGTGGCCGGTATGTGGCTGGTGATGAGGGGCGTTCGGCATTTCGGCAATCGCCTGCTTCGATCCATTCGGATTTTTTCGTTAGCTTCGCTTTTTGCGGCGTCCCAGCTCAATGCGAACCCAGCGGTGATAGATGAGGCGTTTGGCGAAAAAGTGCGCGCCTATTTGTTGGAGAACCCTGAGGTCATTTTAGAGGCAATGGCGCTTTTGACGGCGCGCGAGGAAGAGCGCACAACGCGCGCGGCGCTTGCGCCCTATGTTGCGACATTGTTTGAGACCGATTTGGATTTGCGGATGGGATCGCCAACCGCATCGCGTGTGGTCGTTGAGTTTTTCGATTACAATTGTGCGGTTTGCAAAGCGAATATGCCAGCGATGGCGGCCTTTGTTGCAGCCAATCCTGACGTTGCAATTGTCAAAAAACACTTGCCGATTTTGTCCCCGGGCTCAGAGCGCGCTGTGCGGTTTGTGCTGGCGGCGCGCGCCGTTTACGGGCCAGAAGCTTACGCGGCTTTGCATGATGTGATCTATGCGCGATTTGGCCCTCTGAGCCTCGCGAAGCTAGAGCGATATGCGGAAGAATTGGAGTTGGACCCAACGCTGATCGTGGCCGGAATGCAAACCGCGGAAATCAGCGCGTTGATTGATGAACACCGCACAATTGCAGTGGCTTTGGACATAAAAGGGACACCCACGTTTGTGTCCCCTAGCCGCCTTCATGTTGGCACTGTCACGACTGATCTCCTGAAAGATCTAGCCGGCGACATTTAATCAACGAAGGCTTTTTCCACGACGAATTCGGCCGGATTGCTGTTGGCGCCTTCGGTCAATCCTTGGGCTTCACATAGGGACATGATGTCTTTGTTGAGCGCCATGGAACCACATATCATAATGCGATCTTCAGCTGCGTTCCATTGCGGCAGCCCCAGCTTTTCAAACACTTCGCCAGAACGAATGTGATCACTGATACGACCCTCATTGGCAGAGGGTTCACGGGTTGTTGTCGGATAATAATGCAGCTTGTCACCGACCAATTCCCCAATCAATGGATCGTCTGGCAAGGCCTTAGCCAAAGCGGCACCATAGGCCAATTCAGCCTTGGTGCGGCATGTATGGGCGAGGATCACCTGATCGTAGGCTTCATATGTTTCGGGATCGCGCAGCAGGGATGCAAAGGGCGCGACGCCCGTTCCTGTGCAGATCATCCAAAGGCGCTTGCCCGGTAACAAGGCATCGAGCACCAATGTGCCGACCGGTTTCGGGCGCAGGATAATTTCGTCGCCTTCTTCGATTTTCTGCAGGCGGGATGTCAGGGGGCCGTTAGGAACTTTGATTGAATAGAACTCCAGCTCTTCGTCCCAAGA
Organism: Planktotalea sp.; assembly: GCF_039984035.1. GTDB lineage: Bacteria > Pseudomonadota > Alphaproteobacteria > Rhodobacterales > Rhodobacteraceae > Planktotalea. Next base: position 2,556 of record NZ_JBDWVM010000093.1, read on the forward strand.
CGGGGACGCGATGGAATAGGCGCGTAACAAGGGCTTGCCGTCATCTTTGAGCAACCCGATCATTACAAATTCACCCGAACGAAATCTGAGCGATTTGGGGCGCGAAACCCGAAAAGAAAACAGCGTGTCTGTCCAATGATTTACGGACGTTACGGTTTGCGCGTCGGGAAGCGTTTTTACAGCTTGAACATTCATAGCAGCTTTCAATCCTTTAAGCCTGTACGGCGGGTGCTTCGGAAAACAGTGTTTCAAATTTATTTGGTGTACCATCGTGGTCATCGGCATCAGGCAAAGGCTCTTTCGAGCTTAAGATCACTGGCCAAAGAGCCGCATACTTGGTGTTCATTGCGACCCATTTTTCGGCGTCAGGCGCTGTGTCTGCGATAATCGCATCTGCAGGGCATTCCGGTTCGCACACGCCGCAATCGATGCATTCGATGGGATCAATCACCAGCATGTTTTCACCCTCGTAGAAGCAGTCAACGGGGCAAACGTCCACGCAGTCGGTGTATTTGCAGGCAATACAATTGTCGGTCACAGCATATGTCATTCGGTCACTTTCCAGCTTGTTGAGACACATTTTCCAGAAACCAAATCTGCTGTCCGTCAACTAATTGCTATTGGCAAATTCTGCGCTGCGGCAACCTCAAGAAAAGCAACACAGCGGGGGCCGAATGCTCGATTCTTTACAAGTGACTGATGATCTAATGCGCCTTAAAATTAACTGGTTGGAGGGAGAGCCGTCAGAATTGACCGCTCAAACCTTGCGCCAAGAAGCGCGTGATGCGGCCTCTGTGCGGGCGCGTTTTGACAACGGTGCTTTTGCAGTTGCAGCAGACATTCAAATTACCGCGCTCGAACAGATCGGCGCGCATGGTGTGAACATCCATTTTTCAGACGGACACAACCGCGGCATCTATCCTTTCGTCTATTTGCGCGAATTGAGTGACCGCTTTGACAACTAACTGACATTCGCATGCTGCGACGCGGCGCATGCTGAACAAAACCTATTGGAGATTCTCACATGGACGACATCCTCGACGGCATCGATCAGATCGACTGCGACATCCTTGTCATTGGGGGAGGCACTGCTGGCCCTATGGCTGCGTTGAAAGCCAAACGCAAAAATCCAAACGCCAATGTTGTGTTGCTGGAAAAGGCACATGTGAAACGCTCTGGCGCGATTTCGATGGGCATGGACGGTCTGAACAATTCGGTCATTCCAGGCTACGCGACGCCTGAGCAATATACAAAAGAGATCACCATCGCCAACGATGGCATCGTCGATCAAGCGCCGATCTATCGTTACGCCGAAGAGTGCTACGGCATTATCCAAGAGCTGGATCAATTCGGGATCCGCTTTCAAAAAGACCAGAACGGTGAATATGACGTCAAAAAGGTCCACCACATCGGCACCTATGTTCTGCCGATGCCAAACGGAGATACAGTTAAGAAAGCGCTGTATCGTCAGTTGCGCAAGGCGCGGATCAATATTTCCAACCGTTTCATGGCAACGCGTTTGCTCACGGGTGAGGGCCGCGTTGCTGGCGCCATTTGTGTCAACACGCGCACCGCTGAATTCCTAGTAATCCGCGCCAAGGCCGTGATCATGTGCTTGGGCGCTGCGGGTCGTTTGGGATTGCCCACCTCCGGCTATCTTTACGGCACATATGAAAACCCGACGAATTCAGGCGAAGGCTATTCCATGGCGTATCACGCCGGTGCGGGCCTTGCGAACCTTGAGTGCTACCAGATTAACCCCCTGATTAAGGACTACAACGGTCCGGCCTGTGCCTATGTGGCGGGCCCATTGGGCGGATATACAGCCAATGCGCAAGGCGATCGGTTTATCGAATGCGATTACTGGTCAGGTCAAATGATGCAAGAATTCTACGATGAATTGCAGGGCGGTAAGGGCCCAGTTTATCTGAAGCTGAACCACCTCGCCGAAGAAACCGTGTCTGAAATCGAGCGCGTTTTGCATATTGTTGAACGCCCGACACGCGGGCATTTTCACGAAGGACGCGGTACTGATTATCGCAAGCAAATGATCGAGATGCATATCTCCGAGATAGGGTTCTGCTCTGGTCACTCTGCCTCTGGTGTGTTCGTGGACAAGAACGCGGAGACCACGTTGAAGGGTCTTTATGCGGCTGGCGATATGGCCAATGTCCCTCATAACTACATGCTGGGTGCCTTCACGAATGGCGCGATTGCTGGAACCGAAGCCGTTGATTTCATTAAGGACGTTGATTTCGCCGAATTCGATATGGGCGAAGTTGAAAAAGAGCGTGAGCGCGTCTTGGCACCAACAAAGCGCGACGATGGTATCCCGCCAAACCAGATCGAATATAAAACGCGTCGTCTTGTGAACGACTATCTTCAGCCGCCAAAAGTGACGGCCAAAATGTTGACCGCTCAGGCGCGTTTTGAAGAAGTGCGCCATGCTATGGAAACCGAGATGGTTGTTAAAGACAGCCACGAATTGATGCGTGCGTTGGAAGCATCATCTGTGATGGATTGCGCGGATATGGCGGCGTCTGCCTCGCTTTATCGCACGGAAAGCCGTTGGGGTTTGTACCACAACCGCGTCGAGTATGAACAAAACAACGAAGATTGGTTCTGCCATACGATCATGACCAAAGGCGAGGATGGCAAGCCGTCCAGCACCAAGAGGGCTGTTGAGGATTACATCGTTCCGCTCGATGAAAAAGACAAAGTTGCCTACGCCAATCAGCGTGTCACTTCCGACACCGTGGCCGCAGAATAAGGACGAATACTATGCCTCTCGCACAAACTTCTACCGCTGTTCCCGTTGTCGTCGACGATGCACTTTGCATCGCGGACAAAGGGTGCACTGTCTGCGTCGATGTCTGTCCTTTGGATGTGCTGCGCATTGCCGTTCAGGATGACGGAACCAAGACAGCTTATATGAAATACGATGAATGCTGGTACTGCATGCCCTGTGAGACGGATTGTCCAACAGGGGCTGTGACAGTGAATTTGCCCTTCTTGCTACGGTGATCTGACATGGCTGCAATATTTGATGACTTTAGCGATATCGAGGAACTGGCAGAGGATCTGAACGATCCCTCTGCTGGTGCACGGATCATGGCTGTAATGGAATTGGCGGACAGTGCCGATCCGGCAGCAATCCCTTATATCGCAAGCGCAATTACCGACGAAGACGCAGGCGTTCGCTTGCGCGCGGCGACTGTTTTGACCGATTTCGATGGTCCTGAAACATCGGCTGCTTTGGTGATCGCATTAACAGATGTCGACGAAGATGTACGCAAGGCTGCAGCGACCAGTCTGACGGAACTCAAAGACCCAGAGGCGGGGGCGCCTTTGCTCCCCTGCATTGAATCAACGGATGAATTTGTGAAGATTGCAGCGCTGGGTGGGCTCAAAGAACTGCGCCGCCCTGACGCGTTGGCCCCCGCGATAAAAGCGTCGCAGGATAGCTCGCCCGCAGTGCGCGCAGCGGCGGTTCAGGTCATTGGCTGGTTGCAGGACGAAACGGCGTTACCTGCCATGATGTCAGCGGCCCGTGATGCGGATGCCCATGTTCGGCGCACAGCGGTTGCGACCTTTGGATTTACCTCTGGTCCCCATGCGGAAGCGGCGTTGATCAAAGCGCTAGGGGATGACAACTGGCAAGTGCGTGAAGCGGGTGCTGAGACCCTCGCAAAGGCCGGATCGGCCGCTGTTCAAGATGAATTGATCTCTGCATTGGACGACGAATACTGGCAGGTGCGTCTAAAGGCCGTCCGATCACTGGGCAAACTTGGCCTGAAGGCAGCGGCGCCAAAAATTGGCCCGATGATGACGTTGGACATTCCAAATCTGCGCAAAGAATGTGCAGCAGTTTTGGGTGAATTGGCCGATCCAGGCAGTGTCGTATTTCTGCAAGACTACCACGATGACGCCGACCCTGATGTTCGCAAAAATGTACGCTGGGCGCTCGATAAAATCGCCCAAGGCGCCGCCTGACAGAGCTAAAAATCGCTGGATGTTGAAGGTCACCAAGGGTTCCTTGGTGACCATTTCTGCGCTCAAGAGATTCGATCTAAATCATTGAAATATAATAATAAAAACTAGATTAAGAATCGGGCATTGGTCCGATTTTTTTACTTTGAGCGGGTGTTTTTTGGCACTTACGCCGCAAAGCCGCGTAAATTTTTCGCACATGCAGAATTTCCGTTCACAAAGCCTGTTTTGGACATCGCTTTCGTAGACTTGAGCCATCCGATGTCGGGATACTCGGTGCAATAACAAAACCAAAAAACCGACAGATGGAGACGACTATGACAATGATGACTAAACTCGGCCTACCTCTTTTGGCAGCTGGCCTCACGTCGCTTGGGGCGAGCGTTTCGGCTGAAACGATCCCGATCGCTGTGGGACACCAGTCGATGTGTACCGATACTTATACGGCTGGCATTGTGATCAAAGAGTTGGGTTTGCTTGAAAAGCATTTGCCGACAGATGGCGCTTATGCCGATGCTGAATACGATATCAGCTGGGCCGATTACAGCTCGGGTGGTCCAATCACCAACCAGATGCTGGCCAACAAGTTGAACTTTGGCGTGATGGGCGACTACCCTTTGATCGTTAACGGAGCAAAGTTCCAAGAGACCGACAGTCTGCGTACACTCTATGTCGCTGGCACAGGTTATAATCTGAAGGGTTCGGGCAACGCGATTGTTGTTCCTGTTGAAAGCGATATCCATTCCATCACAGAACTGGCTGGCAAAGAAGTATCTACGCCTGTTGGCTCTGCGGCTTGGGGCATGTTGCTCAAGGCGATGCAGGACAATGGCATCCCCACAAGTGAGTATGTGTTGAAGAACCAAAGCCCTGCCGTTGGCGCTGCAAACATTGCGGCCGGCAAGATCGACGCGCATTCTGACTTCTGCCCTTGGTCAGAGATCATGGAATTCCGCGACACAGGTCGCAAAATCTATGATGGTTCTGAAACGGGCGTGCCTTATCTGCACGGTGTCGTGGTGCGTGAAGACTTCGCGAAAGAATATCCAGAAGTCGTGACGGCGTTTGTTAAGGCGGTCTATGAAGCTGGCGAATGGATCCGCGAAGATCCAATGCGTGCTGTGACGATGATGGAAGGCTGGACCGGGGTCGAGAAAGAAGTTCTGTATCTCTACTTCTCTCAAGGTGGTCACCTGACGCTTGATCCGACGATCAAAACGGCTTGGGTCGAGGCGCTTGAATTCAACCACGGTGTCTTGGTGAACGAAAAAGCCATCCCATCCTTGGATTTTGATGCTTGGATCACTGAAGATTACGTCAAAGCAGCCTATGAAGATCTGGGCGTGGATTACGCCGCAGAGCAAGCCATGTTGGTGGACCCTGAAATGGCCAACGAAGGTCTTCCGCTCGAAATTTGGCATGCCCGCGAAGGTATTTTGACCTTTGAAGATGCGCCTAGCTTCTTGACTGCGATGGCGGGCATTCAGGCCGAAGCGTCCAAGGTGAATTCTACCTATGTCTATGACGTCGACACTGGGCTGAAATTGTTTGGCAAGACGGCCTTCTGGGTTCAGTCAGGCGAAGATTTCACAACCTTCCTGCGTAAAGGCGAAGCCGAAGAGTTTGCATCCGCAAACAACGGTGCCTTGATCACTTTTGAGGATGCTGTCGCAAGCTTCATCCCCGAAGGCTGATTTGAAACAACCCAAGCCGCATCTGTGTAGACGCGGCTTGGGTATTTTTGGGATCAAACTTTAAGGATCACACCCGTGTCGCAAAATGCCGTAGCAGCCAAAGAAGATATCGAAACGCCCTTGCCTCAAGGTTCGGCCGTTCCACAGATAAAGCCAGCTCCGCAAAAAG
>NZ_JBDWVM010000094.1:0-3009 GCF_039984035.1 Planktotalea sp.
TCGGTTTGGCCAAGACCGAACAAGGCGTCATCACCACTTGATCCCGTCAAAGTATCTGCCGAATTCGTTCCAAATTCCACATCATACCCGTCATAAACCGACGGTTCATCTGGATCGAATCCTTCTACGCCATTGTCTTCAGCGATGTCTTCAACGACCCCTTCTAGAAATCCTGAAAAGGCAAATGCCAGCGCGAGCGGGATAAGTAACAAAGCAATCATAACGACCTCGAAACAAGATTTATAAAAAGTAGCTAATATTCAGGATAATATATCCATATAGGTTAACCAATAATCAACCGTGAAATAGATAGTTGGTTAGAGTAGCTGAGCTGCCCCCAGTTGGCATCTTTGCTAAGCCGTATACCTGCCCTAGCAACTGAGCTAGGACAGGTAGTTTTCTCAATAGCTATGAAATTAGTGCTTTTTCTTCTTAGGTGGCATCAGGTCTGTGATCGTTCCTTCGAACATTTCCGCCGCGAAATTGACGGTCTCTGACAACGTCGGATGTGCGTGAATTGTGTGACCGAGGTCCACTGCATCTGCACCCATCTCGATCGCCAAACCCACCTCCGCAATCAAATCACCAGCGTTCACACCAACGATGCAACCACCGATAACCCGTTGATCTTCTGGGTTAAACAATAGCTTTGTGATACCTTCAGATCTGCCATTCGAAAGAGCTTTGCCAGAAGCGGCCCAAGGGAAGACACCCTTTTCAAACTTGATGCCCTTGGCTTTTGCTTCAGTCTCCGTCACGCCGCACCAAGCAACCTCAGGATCGGTATAAGCAACAGACGGGATCAGCTTTGCGTCAAAATGGCGTTTGTGACCGGCACAAACTTCCGCCGCAACTTTACCCTCGTGAACAGCCTTGTGCGCAAGCATCGGCTGGCCGACGAGATCACCAATCGCGAAGATGTGAGGTACGCCCGTGCGCTGCTGGCTGTCCACGGCGATAAACCCGCGCTCATCCACGGCAACGCCCGCTTTGTCCGCATCGATCTTCTTGCCGTTTGGCGTACGGCCGACAGCAACCAGCACCTTATCGAAGGTATCCGTTGAGACCTCACCCGCAGCATCCTCAAACGTGACTTTCAGCCCCTTCTTCTGGGCCTCCATCGCGGTGACTTTCGTCTTCAAAAGAATGTTTTCGTAACGCCCTTTGATCCGGTTGTGCAGTGGCTTAACTATATCTTTGTCTGCGCCCGGAATGATCTGATCCATCAGCTCAACAATGGTCACTTTCGATCCCAAAGCATCATAGACGCAGGCCATTTCAAGACCGATGATACCGCCGCCCAGAACCAACATCCGTTTCGGGATGTCTTTCAGCTCCAGCGCACCCGTTGAATCGATTACGCGCTCATCATCGTGCGGCAAGAACGGCAGATGCACAGGCTCAGAGCCAGCCGCGATGATGCACTGATCGAAGCTCACAGTTGTGACTTTGCCATCTTCAACCACTTCGATCATGTTCGGACCGGTAAACTTGCCGGTGCCCTTAACCGTCGTAACTTTGCGCGCGCTTGCAAGACCAGTCAGACCGCCCGTCAATTGACCAACAACCTTGTCTTTAAAGCTGCGCAGTTCGTCCAGATCGATCTTTGGCTTGGCAAAGCTCACGCCATGCGCGCCCATGTCTTCGGCCTCTGTGATGACTTTCGCCACATGCAACAGCGCCTTGGACGGGATACAGCCCACATTCAAACACACGCCGCCGAGCGTCGGGTTTTTCTCAATAAGAACAACCTTCTTGCCCAAATCCGCCGCGCGGAAAGCTGCGGTGTAGCCGCCAGGGCCAGAGCCCAAAACAACCACTTCGCCGTGCACATCGCCTGCGCCGCTGGCCGTTCCCGTTGCAGCAACCGCAGCAGGCGCTGCCGCTGCTGATGCTTCAACCGGAGCCGCCGCTGGCGCCGCTTCTGCGCCTGCGCCCTCGAATATCATGATGATGCTGCCCATAGAAACCTTGTCGCCTTCGCCCACAAGGATTTCCTTCACAACGCCCGCCGCTGGGGAAGGAACTTCCATCGTGGCTTTGTCAGATTCCAGCTCGACCAGAGCGTCCTCTGCGGCGACAGTATCGCCCACAGAGACCAGAACAGAGACGACAGGGATTTCAGAAAAATCACCAATATCAGGTACTTTGATTTCCATCAGATCGTCCTCCTTACCACATCAACTTGCGCATATCGCCGAGCAACGTCTTTAGCGTGACGCAGAAGCGTGCCGCCAAAGCGCCATCGACAGCGCGGTGGTCATAAGACAGCGACAAGGGCTGCATCAGGCGCGGCACGAATTCTTCGCCGTTCCAGACAGGCGCCATTTTCGAGCGCGTCAAACCAAGGATCGCAACTTCAGGTGCGTTGACGATGGGCGTGAAGCTGGTTCCGCCGATGCCGCCAAGGGAGGAGATCGTGAAGGTCGCGCCTTGCATGTCTGCGCCTTTCAACTTGCCTTCGCGCGCCGCGCCAGAGAGTTCCATCAATTCTTTGGAAATCTCGACAAGACCCTTCTTGTCCGCGTCTTTGATGACAGGAACCATCAAACCACCCGGCGTGTCCGCCGCGAAACCGATGTTGTAGAAGTCTTTCTTGATCAGCTTGTCGCCATCAGGATGCAGGGACGAATTGAATTCCCAGTGCTCTTTGAGCGCCGAAACAGACGCCTTGATCACGAAAGAAAGCAAAGTCACGCGATAGCCGTTCTCTTTAGCCATCGCGTCCATTTCCTTGCGGTACTTATCAAGGTCTGTGATGTCCGCTTCGTCGTTATGCGTCACATGCGGAATGTTGAGCCATGAGCGGTGCAGCGCCGGGCCAGACAGCTTCTTGATGCGTGGCATTTCCACATCCTCAACAGGACCGAACTTGGAGAAGTCCACAGCAGGAATAGGTGGAATGCCCATGCCGCCTGCCGCGCCGCCGCCTGCCGCCGCTGGTGCCGCGCTGGATTTGAAGAATTTGGTGATGTCTTCGCGCAGGATACGACCCTTGCGGCCCGTTCC
>NZ_JBDWVM010000095.1:0-2336 GCF_039984035.1 Planktotalea sp.
TTCTTAAACATTGAGATTTCCTTTTTTGTTACGAAGGACGTAGCGGTTGTCGCTGCGCCTTCATGTCTAGGAAGGTATCAAAGTTGTACGATCTAACAATATATCGAGCTTAAACTTGCACTATCTGCTAAAAAATTTGAACGATCTCAGGTAAATTGTCATCGCTTGTTCGTTATTGCCGCACCTTTCTGCGGGGCTTCAACAGCCAGCCATTAGTTGTCTTTGAACATTGTTCGGATACGATCTTGCAGGGCCGGAATGATATCTTGATCAAACCATGGGTTCTGCTTCAGCCAGCGATTATTTCTGGGGCTTGGATGGGGCAATATGAGTTGTTTCGGCCATACATCAGCCCATGACTTCACTGCATCAGTAACAGTGTTTTTGCCAAATTCAGGCAAATGCCAATCTATGGCATATCGGCCAATGATCAACGTCAGCTCAACGTTCTTTACTTCATCTAATACTTTGCTACGCCACGCCTCTGCGCATTCCGAGCGAGGTGGAAGATCCCCACCTTTGCCAGTTCCAGGGAAGCAAAACCCCATAGGCACGATGGCAATTTTCTGTTTGGCGTAGAATGTATCTTTGTTGATCCCTAGCCATGATCGCAACCGATCACCAGATGGATCATCAAATGGGATGCCCTTATTGTGGGTAATACGTCCGGGTGCTTGGCCAACGATCAGCAGCTTGGAAGTCGGGCTAAATTGGACAATCGGGCGCGGCCCCAGCGGGAGATCCGAGCAGATCGTGCAAGAGCGAATGCTCTCAATCAAAACAGAAGCGGTTTCCGCATTTTTCATTCTGTTACCCAAAAGTGGTGGGGGCCGCCAATATGTGACGGCCCTGTATCAAATGTCTATGCGAAGGCTGCGCTATCCTCGGACTTGTGTAGTCCAACGACTGCCAAAACAGTTAATCCTAGTGCCATATAGTACCAAAACTCGATACCACTGAAGCCGAGTATGATCGGCGCGATGACAAAGACAACACCGACAATGCCATCTACAGCCAAGTGCAGTTTGTATGGCAAAATACGGACGACACCCAAATGGTGATCTGTAAGGATCGTTAGAATGAATGCAGCGATGCCGGTTGCGACAGACAACCAAAATGCCAGCATGTTGCCGTCGCCCAAGCCAAACAAGAATGGCATTGCGATGAGGCCGATTGCGACCGGGTAGTCCAGATAGGCGTGGATTGATTTTGTGATAAAGCGTGGAAACATGGGTATCTCTTTTCTTATTTGTAAGCGCGTTGCGCGATGTTGATGAAAGAGAGATAAGGCAGGCATGGCGACGAGGATATGCGTGTTCGTTCCCTTTTTAGTACAGATCGTTCAAACCACAGCACGATCTGTGGTTTGGGATTTTCTGAACTTAGCAGGTGTCATGCCCGTTTCCTTTTTGAAGACGCGCGCGAATGCTGAATCAGACGCGTAACCTGCACCTTCAGCGGCATCTGTCAGTGTCATCTGAGGCCGTAAAAGAATGTTCTTCGCGACTTCGATCCGCCAACTCGTGACATACTCCATTGGGGTCATTGCCATCTTTTTCTGGAACAGGACAGCAAAGCTTGTACGAGACATGCCCGCGGCTTGCGCCAATGTTTCGACAGTCCAATTCTGTGTTGCTGCCTTGTGAAAGGCATCTAGGGCACGGCGCAAGTTTGCATCTGAAAAACCACCCAATCCCCATTCAGGGGCATCGTTACTTTCGATAAAACTTCGGATTGCCTGCGCCAGGATGGCCTCAGACATTTTCAGAGCGATCAGGTCACCACCCAACCGGTGTCCACCCGCTTCGTCACCAATGACGCGCAGCGTCGCCTCCATCCATTTCCCGGCATGTTCGCCGTAATTCCTCAGATGAATAAAGGGCGGCAATCTCTCTATCAGAATGTGCTTTGCGTGCGGTTCAAATGAGAAATGACCACATATGAGCTGCGTTTCCGACAGCGATTCATCACCGCCATACACAAGAACGCCAGTACCATCATAACCAGATTGCTCTAAGACAGAGTCGAGAGGCATAACTGTCTTTTTGGGCAAATGCCCACAGTACAGATCGTGCGATGAGCCGTGTGGGATAATGATCAAATCTCCCTGGGCCAACGAAACAGTTTCTTCAACACCATCCACGGACACAAGGCATCCGCCGCGATGCGCAAAGTGAAATCTCGCCACGTTCTCATAGTTTGGAACTGCGACGCCCCAAGGCTTTGTGAACGATGTGCGGAAGTAAAGCGATGCCCGCATTGAAAGACTGGTGAGAATGTCACTGAGAAGGTCAAGCATAGCGCATCCTTGCACTAATCCGTCGGCCAGTACAGTC
>NZ_JBDWVM010000096.1:0-2437 GCF_039984035.1 Planktotalea sp.
TTATTTTCATCGCTCTTGTGCCTGTCTTTTCTGCATTGTTGAGCGGCCCAGTCTTGGGCGAACCCGTGCGCTGGCAAAGCTGGCTTGCATTGGCGGCCAGCGTTCTTGGCATGGCACTACTATACCCTCAAGGTTTGTCCGTTCTGACTTGGGCGCATGTATGTGCGTTTCTCGGGGCCTTTTTCGGCGCATGTTCCATGGTGATTGCCCGCCATATCAGCCGTGATGAAGACAACGCATTGCTGCAAGTCCTCTATCCAAATCTGGCATTATGCGTGGTTATGGGGGCCGTGTTGCCCTTTGTGTATACGCCAATGAACATGACAGAGCTGTCATTGGTGTTCTTCTACGCGGTGTTTTTGTTCGCAGCGCGTTGGCTGTTGATCTTGGCGCTGACGCGGATCAAGGCCTATGTTGTGACCTTGCTGATCAACCTGCAATTTGTCGTCATGGTCGTCGCCGGCATGGTATTTTTCGGCGAAACCCCCAGCCTGAATTTGCTTCTAGGCGTAGGTGTCATCATTCTCGCAAGCGCATATGTTTTCTTAGAGCAATATCTGCGCCTGATTCAGGACGAACGTATTGTTTTACATCGAGAAGCTCGTTCCACAGCCGCATGAGCTGCTGGCGTTGGGGTTCTCGATGGTAAAGCGCGCGCCGATAAGTTCCTCGGAGAAATCGATTACGGCATTCTCCAAGAAGGGGAGCGACACAGTGTCGACAACAACCTTTTCGCCCGCACCCTCAAGCACAAGATCATCGGCCGCAGGTGCGTCGAGTTTAATTTCATACTGAAAACCGGAACATCCACCACCTTCGACGGCCACGCGCAGGGCTTGGCCTTGCTCGGCAGCGCCAATTTCAGACAGGCGTTCAAACGCACGTTCGGTCACTTTGGGAGGGAGGTTCATCAGTTCAGTCCGCCTGTTGGCTCTTTGCAGTAACGTCAATATAAGCGCCCTTGGGACAAGCGGCAAGGACGGGACATTCATGCACGCATCATATTTTAGCGATCCAAGAAAAACGCGCGGTCGCCTTGTGGCAGAAGAAGAAAGCGCGCATCGCACGTGTTTTCAACGCGATAGGGATCGGATCATCCATTCCAGCGCGTTTCGTCGGCTGAAACATAAGACGCAAGTTTTTGTGGAGCACGAGGGCGATTATTTCCGCACGCGCCTGACGCATTCGATTGAGGTGGCACAAGTGGCGCGCACGATGTCGGGTGCTTTGGGACTGAATGAAGAGCTGACCGAAGCCATCGCGTTGGCCCATGATTTGGGGCACACGCCCTTTGGCCACACAGGCGAAGACGCTTTGGACGCTTTGATGCAACCCTATGGCGGGTTTGATCACAATGCGCAGGCGGTGAAAATCGTCACATCGCTGGAACGCCACTATGCTGAATTTGATGGGTTGAACCTGACGTGGGAAACCCTTGAAGGGCTCGCAAAACACAACGGTCCCGTAACCGGAGAATTACCACACGCTTTGTCTGGGTATAATGCGCGGCACGATTTGGAACTGCACACACATGCGAGCGCAGAAGCGCAAGTTGCAGCCTTGTCGGATGATGTGGCCTACAACAATCACGATCTACATGACGGTTTGCGGGCAGGTCTTTTCTCGCAAGACGACATTTGTGAACTGCCGATTGTTGGGGATGCTTTCGCTGAGGTTGATCGGCTCTATTCTAGTTTGGATGCGACGCGCCGCATGCACGAAGCTTTGCGCCGTGTCTTTGGCATCATGGTCTCTGATGTTATTGCGACAAGCCGAGAGAATTTGGCAAAGAGCGGAGCGACATGCGCGCAAGACATTCGCGATCTTGGACGCCCGGTGATCATGTTCTCGGACGATCTATGGCGTGATCTAAAGGTGATCCGTAAGTTCTTGTTCACACGCATGTATCGCGCGCCGTCTGTCGTGGAAATGCGCGTGCGTGTGACACGCATCGTTGAAGAGTTGTTTCCCTTCTTCATGCAGAACCCGAACGCCTTGCCCCTGCAATGGCATGTGGAGGGGGCGAGCGAATTGGAATTGGCGCGTGATGTCGCGGATTACATTTCTGGCATGACAGACCGCTTTGCTCAACAAGAGTACGATAGGCTACTGGGATAGGGTCGTTGGGGGCCAGCCCCCGTCGCTGACGCGACTCCCCCGAAGTTTATTTGGAAAGATGAAGCGCAAGGGCAGGCTGGAGCATTGATTGTAAGGCAGCACAGGCGTATGACGCGCGCAAACCTATAGGGACGTGTTCGATGAACCTCTTTACTGATATCCGCAGCGCAGTGATCAGCGCACTTGAAACCATGCAGGGCGATGGCGTTTTGCCAGCGGGTCTGGATTTTGCAAATGTTGCAGTTGAGCCGCCGCGCGATGCATCGCACGGGGATATGGCAACGAATGCTGCGATGGTCTTGGCCAAGCCTGCAAAAAT
>NZ_JBDWVM010000097.1:0-13716 GCF_039984035.1 Planktotalea sp.
GCCGCGTCGCCCAGAGCGCCATGTGATCTCACGGGCGTCGATGGTTAACGTCGCGCGGCTATTGGCACCGTATTCGTAGATCGCGGGTAGGGAGATAAGCCCAAGCACCATCAAGATCCACGGGTTGGCGTTTACCAATAGATAGAGCAAAACAATCGCGCCCCACCACAGCCCCAAAAGGATCAGAACCTTGAGGCTGCGGGCACGGCGTTCAAAGGTATAAGCCTTATCGCCCACCTGTGACGTCCAGAGTTGTGCCCGTGACGTAGGAGGCATCATCAGAGAGAAGCCATAGAATACCTTTTGCAACTTCTTCAGCGCTGCCTGTGCGTTTCATCGGGACATTGACCGATAGCTGCGCTGCGCGATCAGGCTCGCCGCCTTTGGCGTGGATGTTTGTATCGATAAGGCCGGGGCGCACGGCATTGACGCGGATGCCTGAGGCGGCGACCTCATCCGAAAGGCCCTTGGTAAAGATATCGATTGCCGCTTTGGTTGCCGCATAATCCACATAGGTATTGGCAGAACCGAGACGCGCGGCGGCGCTGGAGATATTAACGATACTGCCTGCGCCTTGCTTTTCCATGCGAAGCACGGCTTCCTTCGCGATGAGGATCGCACCTATGACGTTCACATCAAACATGTGGCGCATACGGTCATAATCGAGATCAGTCACCCGTGCGGTCTGTCCGACGATGCCAGCATTGTTAATCAACGCATCAAGGCGGGGGTAGGCGGCATCAATGGCGGCGTAGATGTCCGTAATCGCCTTTGGATCGCCCACATCGCCCTTGCATAGGATCACCTTTGCACCCAAAGCCTCGCAATCGGCTTTTACTTTAGCAGCTCCGTCATCGTCAGTACGGTAGTTCAGGGCCAGATCATATGTGGGCGCTGCGAGGCGCGCACAGGCCGCGCCGATACCAGCACTGGCTCCTGTGATAAGAAGAGTTTTACGTGTCATGTGCTATGCCTTTCAATTCAGAAACCAGATGGGCGCGCCAAGCTTGCGCAGGAAAGGGATCAGGCCAGTATTCGACCTGACGCGTGATCAGGCCCTTTGCCACCGTATGAAATGTGATGACGGTTGCTTTGAGATCGCCATCCGTTACCGATACGTCCGTCACCGCTGTATTCCCCTCTGACACGCACCGATTAACGGTAAATCGCCAAGGTCCTTTTGCAGGGTAGGCGGCGTTGAAGGCCGCAAAGTTCTGCGGCCCTTTGATCACTTCACCTGACTGGGGCATGCGGCATTCGAAATCGTTGCTGAGCAGGCGGGCCGTTGCAACAAAGTCATTGCTGTTCATACCTTCCCAGAACGCTTGAACAACTTCTTGCGTCCTTTGCTCTGTGCTCATGCGTTGATTATCCTTGTGAGCATTTCAGTTGTATCGCGGCTGAGGTTTGGTTGGCTGAGGATGCGCTTGACTTCGGTCTTCATCATCTCTTGGCGTGCAGGGTCATAACGTTTCCATGTTTGGAAGGCGGAACACATGCGCGCTGTGGTTTGTGGATTCAACGGATCAAGGGTGATAAGCCAATCGGCCAGTAGGGTGTAGCCCTTGCCCGAGATATGATGGAAGCCCGCGTGATGCATCGCCAGCGCGCCAAGGGTCGCGCGGAAGCGGTTAGGGTTCTTGTGATCAAAGTCAGGATGCTGCGTCAGCTTGGCCGCAACATCGGCGGCATCCTCGGGGGAGGCGCTGCTGACCTGTAGACCGAACCACTTGTCCATGACGAGGCGATCGCCTTTCCATTGCTCATAGAAAGCGGCCAAAGCGTCATCGCCCACCTTCTGCTGGAGCAGGCACGCGAGGGCAGAGAGCTGCTGGGTCATGTTATCGGCGTCATCATACTGCTTCTGCGCCGCCTTGCCGCTATCCAGGCGAGAGCCAAGCGCAAGCACTGTATTGGCGAGCGCGCGTTTGCCCACGGGGCCAGCTTCTGGGGAGTAGGGTTCGCTCACCTGACAATCGGCATAGATGCGGGGCAGGGTGTCCTGCATGTTCTGCGCCAGCGCCATTTTGAGCGTTTGCACCGCGTCATAGATGACTTGCGGATCAGCGGGGGCGCCCTTGTCGGCGAGGGTTTGGGTCAGCTCTGATTGGCTCGGTAGGCCAAGCATCAGGGAACGGGTGTCAGGATCAAGGCTCTCATCCCGTAGGACAGTGAGCATCCCGTCCATATAGCCCGCGTTTGGCGCGGCTCCCTCTTCGATCATTGCGAGCAGGGTAGACTTCGCCAATTCGCGCCCTGCTTCCCAGCGATTGAACGGATCCGTGTCATGGGCCAGCAGGAAGGCGCGCTCTGCATCATCCGTTTCGCGCTCTAGGATCACAGGGGCAGAGAAGCCGCGCAGGATCGATGGGGTTGGCTTACTCTCAAGGCCGTCCCACTTGATGCTCTGCTGGCGCTTGGTCATTTCAAAGACCTCTGTCGCGACGATTTCCTTGCCCGTTTCATCCAGTAGGCCCAAAGCAATCGGGATCACGCGTGGTTTTTTCTGGGGTTGGCCGGGGGTCGGCGGTGTCTCTTGGCGGAAGGTGAGCTTGTACGTGCCGTTGTTGAATGTCTCCTTCACGTGGAGACGCGGGGTGCCCGCAGAGGTGTACCAGCGCTTGAACCGTTTGAGGTTACGGCCTGTGACTTCTTCAAAGACCGCAAGCCAGTCTTCAATCGTCGCCGCATCGCCGTCGTGGCGCTCAAAATAGAGATCGAGCGCCTTGGCATAGTCTTCATCCCCGACAAGGGTCTTCAGCATGCCAATGACCTCTGCACCCTTTTCGTAGACGGTGGCGGTATAGAAGTTGTTGATCTCCACAAAGCTGTCAGGACGCACAGGGTGGGCAAGGGGGCCGTTGTCTTCGGCAAACTGACGGCCACGCAAATCAATGACGTCAGAGATACGTTTGACGGAGGCAGAGCGCATATCAGAGGTGAACTGCGCATCGCGGTAAACGGTGAGGCCCTCCTTTAGGCACAGCTGGAACCAATCGCGGCAGGTGATGCGGTTGCCTGTCCAATTGTGGAAGTACTCATGAGCAATGATCGCCTCGATGCGTTCAAAGTTGGCATCGGTTGACGTCTCAGGGGAGGCCAGCACACAGGAGGAGTTGAAGACGTTGAGGCCCTTATTCTCCATAGCGCCCATGTTGAAATCATCCACCGCAACGATGTTGAAGATATCAAGGTCGTATTCACGGCCATAGACCTCTTCGTCCCATGTCATGGATTTCTTGAGCGCCTCCATACCAAAGGCGCATTTGCCCTCATCCCCGGGGCGCACATAGATGTTCAGCTCAACGTCCTTGCCAGACATGGTGGTGAAACGATCAGGATGGGCGATCAATTCACCAGCGACCAAAGCAAAGAGATAGGCAGGCTTGGGCCAAGGATCATGCCATTCTGCGAAATGTTCGCCCGCGGCTTGCGGGTTGCCGTTAGAGAGCAGCACAGGGTGGGGACCTTCGACGCGCACGGTAAAGACGCTCATCACATCGGGGCGGTCAGGATAGTAGGTGATCTTGCGAAAGCCTTCCGCCTCACACTGAGTGCAATACATGCCGTTCGACATGTAGAGACCTTCAAGGGCCGTATTGGTCTCTGGGCTGATCTCGACCTCTGCCTCAAACGTAAACGGCGCGCTGGGCACGTCTGCGGTCAGACCTTCTGGCGTTACGTTTGGCTTGATCTCCGCGCCGTCGATCTTGGCCCATTTCAGATCAAGCTGCTCACCGTGCAGGAAGAACGTCGTATCAACAGCGCCCGCCTTAGGCACGAAACGAATGCGCGAGATGACGCGCGTCGATGTCGGCGCAAGCTTGAACGTCAGATGAACGCTTTCAACGTCATAGCCGAAAGGGGTGTAGTCTTTGAGATAGATGGTCTGCGGTGTGGCGTCGCTCATTGGGGGAGGCTCCTGTTGTGCTTGCGCAAGAGCCTATCGCAGTGGGCGGCAAGGGCAATGTGAAACGTGAGGCACGTTTGCGTTTTACGTCACCACATTGTCCTTAGTTTTGAACAGCTGGAAAAGAAGACTTACGCGAGGATCGCGGCTAAAGTCTCGAATGACCCCAAATTAACCGATGCTGCGGTGAGCACAGAGGATCACTTCAGCGGCTCACTGCAATAACTTGGGTACGTTTCGAGAATGATCGCCGCACCTACTTGCGAAAGGGCATCTTCAGTACTTTGACGATATCTCCATAGTAAGGATACAAAGACGTATTAGCAGCGCCTAGGTCGGCGGGGGCAACCCCGGGCTTGTAAACGAACGTGCCAAACATCTGGTCAAAGATAGAAAGTGTCGCGCCAAAGTTCTTTGCGTCCCGCAGATCAGAGCTGTGATGGTAGCGATGCAATTCTGTGCCGACGAAGATGTAATTCATCCATCCCATGCGAACGTCAACGTTGAAGTGGCTTATCAAGCCGTGCATTCCGGTGATCATGACATATCCTGCAATCGCATGTTGTGAGTATCCCATCAGCCAAATCGGTAGGACAAGCACGACAATTTGCAGAAGGATCTGATTGATTGGATGACCTACCACATGCATCAATACGTATAACTTGTCTGGTAGGTGGTGCGGCGCATGAACTGTCCACAGCCATTTGTTCAGCCGCGTGCGCCCTTCGTGCATGGATCGATGGACGGTATAGTGACAGGCTTCAAAGATCACGAGGGCTAGGATGATCTGCAACCATATTGGCAGTCTTGCAGCCGGTCCGTTCAAATCAGCGCTCAACGCGATTGAAGCGTAAGCCAATCCGGCGTTCACGATCGCAATAGACGCCCCGTTTACGACCATATGTTTGAAGTCAGACCAAAAGCTGCGCCAGGTCATTTTCCATCTGTCCTGATATGGAAACACAGTTTCCAAAAAGAGGTATGTCACAAATAGAATAGCTGTTGTCGCCCCCCAAGCGGCTTGTGGTTCAATCACACCTTCGGTCATCCGCCAAAAGAAAAACGCGATAATGGACCAGCTCAGCGGGTAGATGGTCCAGCGCAGAATAATGCGGGGCATATCGGTTTGATGAATTTGTGTGGATTGGATCATTTGATTTTCCGAACATTTGTCTGTTAACGTACATCTGTCCTAAAAAGGCGGGGTGCGCTTGGCCAGCACAGGCAGAGGACAGCTGTACGAAACCTGACAAAGTCGATGAAAGTGTTTGGAAAATAATGGACCGCCGGATTGCAAAAACACAAAACGCCTTGATCCAAGCGCTTGGCGATTGCCTGACCAAATATCCTTGGGAAGACGTCAGCGTACAACTGTTATGTGATACCGCTGACGTTTCGCGCTCTGCATTTTATGCCCATTTCGATAGCAAGCAAGACCTGCTCGATCTAGCGATGAAGGCGATGGCAAGCAGACTTAAGTCAGACAGCCACGAAAGGCGCAGTCTTAGGTCAAACGGGAAAATCAGCATCCTGCCGGCGTTGCTGCGGCACATGCGCGATCACCTTTTTCTTTTTGAAACGACGAATGCATCGATGGCAGGACGTGCGTTGGCCCATCACTTTGAAACCATGGTCGGGCGAACCATCGAGGCGGAAATTCGGGCTTCGCAGTTCTCGAGCACGATGTCTGAGCGAAAGGTCCGATTTCTAATCGGCGGCTTGTTTGCGCTGTTAGATGATTGGCGAGAAGGGCGCTGCGCGGAGCCTGACGAAGAGATGCTTGCTGAATTGGATCAAGCTGCCGACCTTGTCTTTAGCAGCAACAATTAGTTTAGCTGCCTGAAAACAGACATCCATTTCAAAGCCACGAATGGTCGCTAAGTCACGCACAGCCGACTTTGGTATGGGGGTCAACGCAAGTCCGGTCTTTACACCGAGGCTCGACCTTTTAGGCAGTATTGATGATGCCTTCCATTGATTAGACTCAGGAAATCCTAGGTACAGGCTCAAAAGCGCGCGACGTTTAATCGACACATGCGCACTCCAGGATGCGCTGGGCTGGGGCGGGATTAGTGAGGCCAGTCGTGCTGTATTGATACTCACTTCGGTTCAACTCACGACTGACAATCCAAATACAGCTTCGATTATCTCGGAAAATGCGAAGCTACCTCAAGAATTTCTGAAAATTGGTAAAATAATTTTACCAAAGATGATAGTTTTGTTGCCTATAGGAAACTTTTGTCGTAAATCACTGGAAATTGCAATGCAACGAGGAGCTCTTAATGACCAATCGCATCGAAAAACACGGGCTACAGATTGATCCTGTCTTGGTTGAATTCATCGAGGGCGACGCTCTCAACGGCACCGGCGTTGAGCCGGATGCGTTTTGGGCAGGCCTGTCGGCAGTGGTGCACGATCTTGGGCCAAAGAACCGCGCGCTGCTTGCGAAGCGGGAAGAGATCCAAGGGAAAATCGACGAATGGCATCGCGCACGCAAGGGCGAAGGCATTGATGCTGAAAGCTATGAGGCGTTTCTGCGCGACATTGGATATCTTCTGCCAGAAGGCGACGCATTTGAAATCGAGACACAAGGCGTTGATCCTGAGATTGCGAGCATTGCTGGTCCACAATTGGTTGTGCCGATCACGAATGCGCGTTTTGCATTGAATGCGGCGAACGCACGTTGGGGCAGCCTTTATGATGCGCTCTACGGCACCGATGCGATGGGCGATTTGCCAAGCGGCAAGGGCTACGACACAGAGCGCGGCGCGCGTGTTATTGCATGGGCCAAAGCATTTCTGGACGATGCAGCGCCATTGGCATCAGGCTCTTGGGCAGATGTGTCGGGCCTGTCGGTCGCGGGCGGTGAACTTACGCCAGCACTGGGCGACCCTGCGCAGTTTGCGGGCTTTAACAGCGATACGTCCGGAACCTTGCAAGATGTGTTCTTGCGCCGAAATGGCCTGTTGATCCGTATTGTGATTGATCCAAGCCACCAAGTGGGCGCGCAGGATGGGGCAGGCATCGCGGATATCATTCTGGAATCTGCGCTCTCTACCATCATGGACTGCGAAGATTCTGTTGCTTGCGTCGATGCCAGCGACAAGGTTGGCGCCTATAAAAACTGGCTTGGCCTGATGAAGGGCGATTTGGCGGAAGAAGTCGTCAAAGGCGGCACGGCTTTCACCCGCGTGTTAAATGACGATGTGACGTACACTGGGGCTGATGGTAGCGCGCAGGTGCACAAGGGCCGCTCGCTGATGCTGGTGCGCAATGTGGGTCATCTGATGAGCAACCCCGCCATTTTGGACCGTGATGGTCTGGAAATTGGCGAAGGTCTGATGGATGCGATGGTCACAGCGATGATCGCGATGCACGACTTGGCGCGTGATGGTGGCAATTCCTTGCATGGCTCTGTTTATGTTGTGAAGCCGAAGATGCATGGCCCTGAAGAAGTGGCCTTTGCCGATGAAATATTCACCCGTGTTGAAGCCGCGCTTGGCCTGCCGCAGAACACTGTTAAGCTCGGCATCATGGATGAAGAGCGCCGTACCAGCGCGAACCTCAAAGAATGCATTCGCGCCGCGAAATCGCGTGTGGCCTTTATCAACACTGGCTTCCTTGATCGTACGGGCGATGAAATGCACACCTCGATGGAGGCGGGCGCCTTCATGCGCAAAGGGGATATCAAGAACGAGCCTTGGATCGCGTCGTATGAAGATCGCAACGTGGACATTGGGCTTGCCTGCGGCCTTCAAGGGCGCGCGCAGATCGGCAAAGGCATGTGGGCCATGCCTGACCTAATGGAAGAAATGCTAAAGCAAAAGATCGGCCATCCTATGTCTGGCGCGAACTGTGCGTGGGTGCCATCCCCGACAGCGGCGACATTGCACGCCACGCATTATCACAAGGTCAACGTGATGGAGCGTCAAGCCGAGATCAAAGCAGGCGGTGCGCGCGGCACGTTGGAAGACTTGCTGACTGTGCCGCTCATGGGCGATGCACGTCCGAGCGATGCGGATATCCAGCTTGAGATTGAAAACAATGCGCAGGGTATTCTGGGATATGTTGTGCGTTGGATCGATCAAGGCGTTGGTTGCTCAAAAGTGCCTGATATCAATGATGTAGGCCTGATGGAGGATCGTGCGACCTGCCGTATCTCTAGTCAAGCTTTGGCCAACTGGCTGCATCATGGCGTGGTCTCTGAGGCGCAAGTGCGCGCGGCGATGGAAAAAATGGCGGCTGTTGTGGATCGCCAGAATGAAGGTGACAATCTTTATCGCAAAATGGCGCCGAGCTTTGACACGGTGGCTTATCAAGCGGCCTGTGACTTGGTCTTTAAAGGGACTGTGCAACCGTCCGGTTACACAGAGCCCGTCCTTCATGCGCGTCGCCTTGAGCTAAAAGCGCAAACCGCCTGATCAAGCGCATCTTCTAAAATTCTGAGACATAAGGAAAAAGACAATGAAAGTTACTTTGGATCAAGCGCGCACTGCGATTGCAGCAACCTTTGCAAAAGGCGCTGATATGGGCCTGAACCCACTCTCAGCCGTTGTTCTGGACGCGGGCGGTCACGTTATCGCGTTTGAACGTCAGGACGGCGCTGCACCAGGCCGTTTCGCAATTGCACAAGGCAAAGCCTTTGGCGCGGTGATGCTTGGCATGCCGGGATCTGCGCAAATGGCGCGGGCAGAGCAACAAGCCTATTTCATGGGCGCTGTGAATGGCGTGTTCGGCGGACAGGTTGTGCCTGTGCCGGGCGGCATTCTGATCAAAGAAGAGGGCGTTGTCATCGGCGCGCTTGGCGTAACGGGTGACACATCTGACAATGATTCCGAGGCTGGCATGGCTGGCCTTGCGTCGGCGGGTTTAAACGGCGTCGCCTAAGTCGTAAGCAAAGCAAGATGCACCGCGCTAAAAAAGGCGCGGTGCATCGTTTTAATCAAGGTTCCGGCGCTTGCTGCGCCTTTCCCTTCGATACAGGTCGAAGCGAGATCTGTGCGCGACATCCACGTTATCTGATTTTTATCAAAAGCCATGATATGAACGCTTGTTTTTGAACGTTAAACGAGCCAACACTTATATCATTGATAAAAACATAAAGATTACAGGGGTCTGCAGGAATGATCAGTTTTGAAGAGGCCATGGGCGCCATGGATGCGCCCGAAATCAAAGAGCTGAAGACAGAGGCTTTGGATGATGGCGATGTCCTAAATCTCATCTTGCAACGATCTGAAATCATTCGCGATCAACCCCGTCCCAATCACTATATCAAGGCTTGGGTGAACGGAAATCAAACCCCGATCTTTGATCTGATCAACACGCTGGGCCGTGATGTTTTGATACGCCGTGCTGCGTCGTTTATCTTTCTGGAATTCCAGCAGCTTGAGCATATTTTTGAGGACAAAAAGCCGAAAACCATCGCTGATATCGGCTGTGGCTACGCGCTGTTTGATCTGTTTCTGGCTAAGAAATACGGCACAAAGTTGCGGTTGATCGATCTGGAAAGCAACGAGAACCGTCATTTCGGGTTCCAAGAAGAAGGCGCCGCTTATTCAAGCCTCGCCAATGCCACGAAATTGCTCACCGATAATGGCGTTAAGAAGAGCGCGATCCAGACGTTCAACCCTGAAAAGGATGACTTGAGCGGCATCACTGATCTGGATTACGCGTTCAGCTTTATTTCCTGCGGGTATCATTACCCTTGGACGACCTATGAGGATTTCTTCAAAAACAATGTCGCGAAAAACGGACGTGTCATTTTGGATGTTCGTGGGCGGGAGTTGGGAAACCATTTGCGGCAGATGTCTGGCATGGGCTTTGTTCGCGCGATTGTGAAAGCGGCGAATAATTCCGCGGATCGCATCATGCTGGTGAAATCGCTCAAGAGTTTTTAGGCGCTGCTAAGGCACCAATCTCACGTTCAGCGTCTTCATCCCGCGCATGCCAAGGCGCGTTGTGAAATCTGGCGCAGCATTTTTCGGCACGCGTTCAAGGTTTGGAAAGCGGTCAAACAACTGCGTCAAAGCAATCTGTGTTTCCGCGCGGGCCAACTGCATGCCAAGGCAAACATGCGGGCCAAAGCCAAAACCAAGATGCGCGTTTGGGCGGCGCGCGATGTCTATTTTCTCTGAGGCGTCAAAGCGGGCAGGGTCGTGATTGGCACTGATCAGGAGCGCCATCACCTTGTCCCCTTGCTTGAGCGGATACCCATGAAATGAATAATCCTCGCATACAAACAAGGGTTTAGTAACCATGACGGGACTAAAGAAACGCATGTATTCCTCGATGGCGGCGCTGCGTTCTGCAATGCTCCCTTCGGTGAAAATCTGGCGATCTTGAGGGGTCTCACAAAGCGCATAAATCGCGTCTGTGATCAAATGGCGCGTAGTTTCGTGACCGGCGATAAACAGCGTGAAGGCCAAAGATAAAATCTCATCATCTGTGAGATCGTTGCTGTCGTCGTGAATGAGTTCGCTGAGCAAACCAGCCCTTGGCTCGATGCGGATATGCGCAATCTCCGCGCGCAGCAGTTTGATAGATTTGTAGAGTCCGGGCATCAGGCGGAGAAACATCATCTTCGTGGTTGGGCCAGAAATCGGCGCGATTGCGTGGGCCAATTCGCGGCGCATCTCTTCCTTGATCCCCAACAGTGCGCTGATGATATCCAGCGGGAACTCGTTCGCGTATTTGGACGATAAATCAATCGTTTGATCTGTTTTGAGGGTGTCCAGAAGTGCATTCGCGATTGCGGTCATTTCCGGTTTGATCGCGTCAATGGATAGGCGCGAAAAACTGGTGTCTACGGCGCTTCGCAAGCGTTTATGCTCTGGTCCATCTAGCCCAAGAATGTTGCGCGCTACAGGGCGCATAAAGGGGGGTAAAAACCAATAATACCGCGAAATATCGCGACCGCCCGCATTGGCAGGATTGCGAACAAAATGGTCCTCGTCCTTGAGAATTTCGCGCGCGCCTGCGTCGCTAGTGGTCAAATAGCATTTGCCGATAAAAGGGATTTTGGCGGGCACCAATGGTCCCTGATCCCGATACTCGGCCAAAAGCGGCGCTGGATTTTTTAGCAATTCGGGGTCATTTATACGAAGCGTCTTCATATCCCTTACTTGGGAACGCTTTGGTGCATTGCAAGCCTCGTTCAGCGCTGATTATATGTCAGGTGTAGTGAAAGGTTCCAAGGAGGCCCTATGGCGCGCCCAACAGTCGGTATTATTCTCAATCAACACCTGTTGAATGATCAATACGAGGTTCATGCTGGCGGTAGGATGAACACAGCCGCGATTTCGGAAGTGTCCAAGTGTATGCCTTTACTGATCGCTGCAGACCCGCGCTTTGTTAGCGTTGAGGAATTGATGGAGCAATGCGACGGTTTCTTGCTGACGGGTGCGCGCCCGAATGTGCATCCAGAAGAATACGGCGAGTCCGAAACCTCTGCACATGGTGAATTTGATCGCGCTCGTGATGCGATTACATTGCCGCTTGTTCGGGCCTGCGTTGAACGCGGGCAGCCCTTCATCGGTGTGTGCCGTGGCTTTCAGGAAGTGAATGTCGCCATGGGCGGCACGCTTTACCCCGAAATTCGCGATTTGCCGGGCCGTATGAACCACCGCATGCCGCCCGATGGCACGCTTGAGGAAAAATTCGAGCTGCGCCACACGGTGAGCGTGACGGAAGGCGGTCCGTTTCACAAAATTTTTGGCGCGCAGACCGTTCTGACAAACACGCTACATGGGCAGGGCATCAAAACTGCCGGTGACCGCGTTGTGATCGATGGTGTGGCGGAAGATGGCACGCCAGAGGCGATCTATATCAAAGACGCGCCGGGCTTTACTGCGTCTGTGCAATGGCACCCTGAATGGAACGCGGCTGAAGACAAAGTGTCCAGACCGCTGTTCGAAGCCTTTGGCGCGGCTGTTGCCGAGTTTTCTGCATCGCGAAAAGCGAAACGGTTGGCGACGGCCTAGAAACCTTAGGCAGCCAATGCGATGTCTTGAAGTGGGGCCGCGGCTGCAATGTCTTGCATCAACAGCGCGGTTTCATGCGCTTTGAGGCATGGATATGCCGCTGGTCCATGCGCGTAGGGATCGTTCTCTAGCTCAGGGAAGTTTGCGAACAGATCTGCTTTTGATGCATCGGACAAGGCTGGGATGCCTTCTGGACCCGCGTGAAAACTCTCGCTCGCAACGCCATTGGCAAAGACGACCTCATGCGCATCAAGCATCATGTGGATATAGGTGACCATTTTCTGCGCTTGGTGACCGATGTTGGCGCCGACCATGTGCTTGGCTTTGCAAAACACTTCCTGTTCGCCAAACAAAAGCTCAGCCGCGCAGTGATCAATCAGCATTTTGTGTTGTGGAGAGACCAGAAGCGGAGCCGTAAGACCTTCCAGTGATCCCATCTCAAAGCGGACCGGCGCAGTGCCGGGCATGCAGGGCAGGGTGCGTTGACCCATCCAGCGGATTGCTTGCGCGCCATTGTCGCGTGTGGTGACTAAATCGCCCGGTTTAAGGGTTTCGACAGCGCGCGGTCCTTTTGGTGTGGCGATCATCGTTCCGGGTGTGAAGCAGATGATCTTTTCAATATTTTCAAAGGTTAAGAGCGTTCCATCATGCAAAACCAGTGTGCCGCTGAGGCCGCCGTTTGCATCATCCGTGTTGGTGTAATTGATTTCGCCGCGATAGCCGAGCTTTCCGAGGTTGAGCGTATCACCAACGGTTTCATCGCCTTCGCCACCTTCGATATAGATGCCGTTGCCCGCAACACCGGGCGTTTCGTTCAGTTCAACAAGGCTGAAATAGTCATCGCCGTCGCCGCCATAAGCGCTGTCGCCTTCAGCAACATTGAAGACATCATCGCCTTCTTGGCCATGCAATTCATCATCACCGATGCCGCCAGACAGGGAGTCATCACCGCTACCGGCATAGATCGTATCTTCACCCGTGCCGCCATTCATTGTGTCGTTGCCCGGATCATCATCAGCGTTCGCGGTGAAATCGAGCGTCATATTGCCAACGCCGAACAAGCCACTGTTGCTGGCGCTTTCGCCGTTGTCGAACGTAAAGACGATTTGAACAAACGGTCCAGCGATGGATACGGTGACAGAGTCATCCGCACCCGTGGTTTCAACGCCTGTGCTGGCATTGCCATCCGCATTCAACGTGTCGTTATCAACCGAGTGCAGCCCATCAAGATCGGAGAAGGTCACCGTAGCTTCGTTGCCTTCGGCATCGGTTGCGATGATCGTCAACATGTCGTCCCAGCTACCGGTGTTTTGGTCGATGTCGTAGATTTCGAAGTTTGCGCTGTTGACGGGTTCATCAAACACGAGGGTCGAGGTGACCGCAGAGGTGAGGCCTGAGACCCAAAGACCTTCCGCAGAAGGGGAGCCTGAAGATTGTGCGTTTGCAGTCTGGCCAGTTGCGTTCGCGATTGTCGTGACGGTGACGCCTAGCTCTTCGCCCGCGACCGAGCCTGTGAGCGTGAAAGTGCCATTCGCATCAACATCGCCCCAATCCAGTATCGTTGTATCGTCTGTTGGTTCGCCGCCGATAAAGTCATCGCCCGCATCGCCATCGATGCTGTCATCACCAATCCCGCCTGTCAGCGTGTCATCATCGGCGCCGCCGGAGATCGTATCATCGCCCGCGCCGCCAGTAATATTGTCAGACCCGGCACCACCGAAGAGCCTGTCGCCGCCGCCTTCGCCGTAGATGACATCGTCGCCCGCGCCGCCAGAGATCGTATCGCTGCCGTCTACACCGCCGGGGGAGATATCGTCGGTATCCCCA
>NZ_JBDWVM010000098.1:0-10329 GCF_039984035.1 Planktotalea sp.
TCCATAGTCCTTGAGTAGCACATCAGAGATGAATTTACACTTCACAGTATCGCCAACCATCACAGGAATAATGTGACTTGGGTTTTCAACATGTGGAATACCAAGCTCAGTAAGCCTCTCGCGCACCAGAGCAACCTTCTCCTTCTGCGCAATGCGCTCTTCTGAACTCGCCTTCAAATGACGGATTGATGCCGCCGCTCCTGCGGCAACAGCAGGTGGCAATGCTGTGGTAAAGATAAACCCGCTCGCAAAGCTGCGCACAAAATCGCAAAGTTCGGTCGAGGCTGTGATATACCCACCCATCACACCGAATGCCTTACCAAGCGTTCCCTCTATCACCGTCAAACGATCCATGAGACCTTCTTGCTCTGCGATGCCACCGCCGCGCGGACCATATAGACCAACGGCATGCACCTCATCCAAGTAGGTCATCGCGTTATACTTATCAGCAAGATCGCAGATCGCGGCAATCGGCGCGATGTCACCATCCATGGAATATACGCTCTCAAATGCGATCAGCTTTGGGCGGTCAATCGGCAACGCTGCGAGCTTGGCTTCAAGATCAGCAAGGTCATTGTGCTTCCAGATCAGCCTATCGGCCTTTGATTGGCGGATACCCTCGATCATCGACGCATGGTTCAGCGCATCAGACAAAACGATGCAATCAGGAATGCGACTGGCCAATGTTCCCAGCGCCGCCCAGTTCGACACATAACCTGACGTGAACAGCAGTGCTGCCTCTTTGCCATGTAGATCGGCGAGTTCATGCTCCAACAAGACATGATCATGGGTTGTACCAGAAATATTACGCGTGCCGCCAGCGCCAGCGCCACAACGTTCAAGCGCATCATGCATCGCATTAAGAACCTTTGGATGCTGCCCCATGCCAAGGTAATCGTTAGAGCACCAAATCGTCACTTCACTGGTTTGATCACCGCGCGATGTGGCCTTTGGAAACGCACCGCGATGGCGTTCAAGGTCCGCGAATACGCGATAGTTACCTTGATCGCGCAGATCTTTCAGCGCGGACTTAAAATAGGTCTGATAGTCCATCATTCCCCTAGGGCCTCTTGCACGATACTGTCGAGCAAGGCTTGCACCTCTTGCATCGGGCCACTTGGATAATTGCGATACCCGATCATCACTTCGCCGCCGCGTTCGGCAACGAAAATGCCATACGGGCAATGCGCGATGTTCATTGGATCCGCTTCCATCATCTTGCGGGACAAAACGGCAGAGCAGAAAACGTAAATCTCAGCGGCGTCAAAAAGCTTGGTATCACTGCCCACATCGTCGGCTGTGCGGTTAAGCATCTCGCCCACGTGGCTGACATAATCAATGACCAAGCCCTGATCGATGATCGCGCTTTCAACGCCGAAAGTCGCATCGTCAAAATCACCGTCAAAGGTATAAACGGTCGCGCTTTCATCAGCAGCAGATATCCCTGCCCCCAAAAGGCTAAGCGCCGCTACTAGCCAAAGTACCTTCATTATTCGTCTCCCAGCGCCTAGCGAATGAAGCCCCCAAATAAGTTGGGGGCCTTCGTTTTTCTTATCCGAACATGTCAGCGGTGATGCCCGCATACCATCCTTCGGATTCTTCATAGGTCGCTTTACGCAACGCCGCGTCTTCGCCAGTCGAAGAAATAAATCCATCAACCTTCGCGATCTTTTCATCGGTCGCTTCATAGGTCGCGCCAACTTTGACACCGTTGTCCGTGTCGATCAGGGACCAGCATGTGTTAGAGAATTTCGCAGGGAACACTTTGGATCCTGTCAAAGCACCGCGCACTGCGTTGGCACAAACCTTCGCTTGGCTGTTCGCAGAAAAACCAGACTTCGGCATATCACCTTGCGATGATGCATCGCCAAGAACATACACATCTGCATCTGCTTTCGTCGACATATCGGCCGCATTTACAGGTGCCCAATTGCCATCTGTGACGCCAGCCAGTTCCGCAATGCGGCCCGCTTTCATCGCTGGGATAACGTTACACACGTCCACTTTTGTTTCTTCACCATCGATGGTCACTGTCATTGCCGCTGGATCAACGGACACGTCGCCACCACCAAAATCAGCACCAATCCAATCGATCATGCCATCATAGTTGTCAGCCCAACCCTCTTGAAAGAGCGCCATTTTGGAGAACTTCGCCTTTGGATCAGCAACGATGATCTTGGCCCTTGGATTGTTGGCCTTGAGATAGTGCGCAACCATTGAAATCCGCTCATACGGGCCAGGAGGGCAGCGATATGGGTTTGGCGGCGCAACCATTGCAAATGTCCCGCCTTCTGGCATCGCCATGATCTGCGCTTTGAGCAATTCAGTTTGTGAGCCACCCTTGTAGGCATGTGGCATCGCGTTTTGCGACGACACATCCCATCCAGCAACAGCACCTTCGACAAAGTCGATGCCAGGTGACAAAATCAGTTTGTCGTAAGGCAATGCACCGCCACCCGCGAGCGAAACAGTCTTCGCATCACGGTCCACACCAACGGCCCAATCATGCACAACATTGACGCCTCCAGCGGCAAGGTTGCCATAGGAATGTCCAAGGTCGTCAAACTCCTTCACGCCGCCCAAATAGAGGTTCGAAAAGAAGCATGTGTAATACATGCGCGTCGGTTCGATTAGCGTAACATCGATCTCGCCTTTGCTGTCTTTAGCAAGATAGCGCGCGGCCGTTGCACCGCCTGCGCCGCCGCCGACGACGACAACGCGTGGTTTGCCATGACCATCAGCAAATACTGTGGGTGCGCTCAACGTAGCCGCTGCAGCAGCACCAGTGCCCAAAAACAGGCGTCTGTTCAGTTTCATATTCTCTCCTCCCAGAGTAGTGCCTCGTTATTCGAGGTCTTCAAAATACGCGGCCAAGGCCGCGATCTCGTCGTTAGACAAACGCCCCGCCATCATCTGCATGACAGGGTGCGGTCGCATCCTTTGTTTGTAAGCGTGCATTGCGACGACAAAGTCTTCTGTCGGCCAGCCAGAAATTCCTGGAATTCCATCGTTCGCACCGCTCGTTTGGTGGCACGTTTGGCATTCGCTCGCGAGGTATTCGCCATATTCGGGATCGCCAACCAAAGCGAGAATGGCAGCATCCAAGACAGGCCCATCCGATGTTGCTGTCGGCTCCGCCTCTGGAATGTCTGCTGGATTATCTGAATAGACACGCAAATAGGCCAAAAGGTTCGCTCGATCTGCTGGATCAGAGATACCACGAAAACTCATCCTCGTTTTGGACACCAAAGCTTTGGGGTTTTCGATGAAAGCATCCAGAGTTTCAGACGTCCAAATCAGACCATCCGCGCCAGCGCGCTTCATGCCTTTTGAATACTTCGCATCCGGGTCAGAGCCTGCCGCCTTGCCGAAAATACCGTTGAGTTGCGGACCGACACGGTTCTTGGCACCTTCACCAACCTGATGGCACGCTTTGCATTTCTTAAAGACGGCAGCCCCCTTTTCAGGATTACCGATCTCTTCGCCATAGGCAGGCGCCACAACCAATGTCGCAGCAACTGCCAATGCTATATATAACGACCGGATCACCTTATTCCTCGAACGACTTTAGGTATTCGATAATGGCAGCTTGGTCGCTTTCCTTTTTCAGACCCGCAAAGGACATCTTGGTCCCTTTAAGATACTTCTTAGGCTTTGCAAGAAACGCTGCGAGCTCGTCTTCGCTCCAAACCAACCCACCATCTGCAGCGGCTTTGAGCGCTTTAGAGTATTTGAAATCATCAACCGCACCTGCAGCCTTTCCAACGATACCCGTCAGGATCGGACCAGAGCGGTTTTTAGCGCCTTCGCCAACTTGGTGGCAGGCTTTACACTTGCGAAAAACCTTCGCGCCCTTCTCGGCCAGTTCAGGATCAAACGCTGGCACGACAACCTCTGGTTCAGCCGCTACAACGACGTCTTCAGACGTGTCAGCTGCTGCGTTGTCCTCTTCTGGCGTCACATCCAAGACCATGGCGCGCATAGTCACTTTTACCTCGTCCTTGCAATCTTTCATGCACGGCTCGACTGACCATTGCGCATATTCCGTCTCGGCGCGATCATCGACTACAAAGCCATTTGCATTGGGCATTTCGACGTAAAAAAACGTCTCCTTGGACAGTACAAAGTCGTCTTCGATCAGATCGTTGGAATAGAGGATGTATGCCAGAATTGCGTAGGTTTCATCATTGCTTAACGTACCCGCATCGCCATACGGCATGGATCGCTGGATGTAGTCATAAGCCGTACTGAGATATGGCCAATAAGACCCAACCGTCTTAAGCGGGTCCTCGTGATCCAAAGTATCTGCACCACCTGCCAGCTTGGGCCAATTGTCGATACCTTCAGCAAAATCACCGTGGCATGCCGCACATTTATCAGCGAAAATTTCCTCGCCAGTGAACGCATCGCCGCCGCCATCAGGTAGGCCTGTGCCGTCAGGTCTGATGTCGCGATCCCACGCCGCGATCTCCTCAGGAAGCGCAGTGCGCCCAAGGCCAAACTTCTCCGCAAAAGCAGGACTTGCGATCAGGAACGCCGCAGTAACGAGGCCAACAGATTTAAGAAACTTCGACATTTTCAGCCTCACCATTTGCACGCACCAACCATGTTTGAATGCAGTTATTGTGATAGATAGAATTGAGCCCGCGCACCTCGCGCAGTTGCGCCTTGCTCGGCTGTACATAGCCTGTGTCATCCATCGCGCGGGATTGCAGCATCATCTCTGAGCCATCCCAATCCGTATCGAGATAGAACCGCGTCAGCGCCATCTTCTCACCCGGTTTGGCAAGACGGGCAGTTTCCCAGTTTTTACCGCCGTCCTTGGACACATCCACGCGCGTGATCGCACCGCGACCCGACCATGCAAGACCCGTGATCACCAATGGTCCTTTGCCATGTTTAATCGGCGCTTGCGGGCTTGGGCTTGTCACAACGGATTTCGCATCCATTGCCCATGTCCATTTGCGGCTGGTGCCGTCATCCAAGGTGTCAGTGTACTTGCTGGTCTCTTCGCGGCTCTCGACCGGACCGTCCATGACTTCGATCCGGCGGATCCATTTGACCCACATGTTGCCTTCCCAACCGGGCACGACGAGGCGCACAGGATAACCATGTTCTTTACGCAGCGCTTCACCATTGGCCTTGAACGCGACAAGCACGTCGTCGAGCGCCTTTTCCATAGGGATGGACCGCCCGTTAGACGAGGCATCCGCGCCTTCAACAAAGACCCATTTGTCTGCAAGATCATCTGCCGTATCGAGACCAGCTTCCTCAAGAAGCGTGCGCAGCGAAACGCCCGTGTATTCCATGTTGTGGATCATACCGTGGGTGAACTGCGCGCCATTCAATTGTGCGCCTGCCCATTCCATCCCCGTATTCGCCGCGCATTCACAGAAATACACATGGTTCTCACGCGGGAAGCGTTCGAGGTCCGCATAGGTAAACACCAATGGCGTATCGACCAGACCATTAATCATCAGACGATAGTCTTCTTTCTTAAGGTCAATCGCGCCAGAATGGTGACGCTCAAACGCACAGCCTTGCGGCGTGATCGTACCATCAAGCGCATGAATTGGCGTGAAATTGATAGAACTCACCGTATCTGCCGTAAGCCATTCAACATTGCGACGCACCACGTCGCTTTCGTGCTCAATCGGCAAACCGTAGCGCACGGCATCTACACCATCTCCAAAAGACTGCGCCCAAGGTTGGACGTCAGTAATAAGCGGGTCCCCGGTTTGCGCCTGTGCCGTGCCCGCGCCAAGTACGCCTGCGCCAGACGCAGCTGCACCGCGTAAAAACGCACGGCGCGATGTTTTTTTGCCTGTTTCACTATCTGACATATTCAGATGCCTCCACTTGGATCAAACGCTTATGCGCCGACCACTTTCACACTGTTGTTGGGATCAAGGGACACGGTGCCGAGCTTGCCAATATGCGCCTCGACAACGTCCCAAATTTGCAGACCTTCGGTCCCTTCATTCACGCTTGCCCAACCGGCGACCTGATAGGTCTTGGAGGCGTCAATCGCCTCGCCCGTTTTGAGCAACGTCATTTCTGTAATACGGCTGCCTTGCGGCTTGGTGATATCGATCCGATACCCAATGCCCCCAACGCGCACCATGTCGCCGCCTTGCTGATAATAGGGATCAGGGTTGAACAGGTTGTCGGCCACATCTTCCAGAACCACATGCAGGAATTCGCCCGTCATTTCGGTGCGATAGGCCTGCCCATACGTCATGGATGTCACGTTCCAAATGTCTTCCCGCGTGATGTCCTGACCCGGCAGGATCGATGGACCCCAACGAACACCTGGCGACAACGCAATGTCGGCCTCGCGCTCGGAAATCAAAGCATCGCAAATCAGATCATCCCACGTGCCGTTAAAGTTCCCACGGCGATAAAGGGTTTGATCCTCATCCGTGCGCCCGATCACTTCACGAAGCCTATCAACATGCGGCGCTCGCTGTTCGTCGATCAACGACGTCATTTCGGGATCAGGTGTAATCACGTCCGAGAAGATTGGAATAAGCTTATGACGGAACCCCATCATGCGCCCATCTCGTACATCAAGATCAACGCGGCTCACGAATTTTCCAGTGGAGCCAGACGCAACGATAATCGTTTCGCCCACAAGAACGGGTTCTGGCAATGCATCATGCGTGTGACCCGAAAGGATCACATCAATCCCTGTCACTTTGCCGGCCATCTGCTTATCCACGTCAAAACCATTGTGACTTAGGCAAACAACAAGCTCCGCGCCTTGGCCGCGTACCTCATCCACCATTTCTTGCATCCGCTCATCGCGAATACCGAATGAGTATTCAGGGAACATCCAACCCGGATTGGCGATCGGCATGTACGGGAAGGCCTGACCAATGACAGCGATCTTAACCCCGCCACGTTCAAAGAATTTGTAGGGCGGGAACAGCTCTGTTGGCTCATCCCATTCTGCATCGAAAATATTCTGACCCAGCGCTGCGAAGGGCAGACCTTCGACAATCTCAGCAACCCGATCAGAACCAAGCGTGAATTCCCAATGGAAAGTCATCGCATTCGGTTTGAGCGCATTCATGACATTGACCATGTCCTGACCCTGCGTGTGGTAGCAAGTATAGCTACCATGCCATGTATCGCCACCATCGAGCAAAAGGGCATCCGGGCGATCAGCGCGGATCGAATTGATCACTGTTGCAACGCGATCCAATCCACCAACACGTCCATAGCCCTTCGCGAGCGCGGCAAAGTCGTTGTAGGTCAACGCATAGGCAGACGGACTACCATCGTCGATGCCGTATAGCTTTCTAAAATCTGCACCGGTGATATGCGGGACAGCGCCTTTGTTGTTCCCGACTCCAATGTTGACCTCAGGCTCACGAAAGTAATGCGGAACCAATTGCGCATGAATGTCGGTGACATGAATAAGCGAGACGTTTCCGAACGTATCAAATTCCAAAAGCTTGTCTTGGGTCAGGCTTTGTTGCGCGGCGAGCCTTGCCCAGTTGCCGAATCCAGAACTGCCATAAAGAGCGGAAGCAGCCATGCTGGTTTGTAGAAAATCACGGCGAGAAATCATCAAGGTCTCCAAGTCATGCGTACATATTCGCATTTGTGAATTATATTAAGACAAAACGACCCCATCCCTCAATAGGACGGGGTCGTTTAAGAGTTTAGTTACGGATTGAAGGCCCTTCGACGCTCAAACCATTACCACGCGATGTTACGTATAGCTCAAGCGCGACGAACTCTTCGCTACCAGGATTATACGTTTCAGCACGTGTATCGCGAACACATCCCTTAAAGCGTGAATGCACGCCATTCAGTTTCGTGTTCTTCAGACGGTACACAGGAAATCCATTAATTTGACCTTGGCTCAAGTGATCCGCGCGGATCATCATACCATAGCTGTCTTCGTGGCAATTGGCACAGGACAACTCAAGCTGACCAGTCCGTGTGTAATACATCTCCTTGCCAAGCTCCCAAGTGGATTGAGCTGGCCCATCGATGGCCACATTGACCGGCATGCCACGGGAAACGGAGGACAACGCCGCTTCCATATTGATCGCTGGACCCTTGTCGTAACCCCACGCTTCGGCGCCCATACGTTCTGTGCGGCATTCGTTCATCTGCATTTGAAGCGTTTGAACCATGCCTGCCGTTTCATCCCACTTGGGATAAGTCGGCTTTACACCCGCCATGCTTTCGATGCCCTCATGGCAAGAAGCACATGACTTACCTTCACTTCCATCTGCAGTTTCCCACGCTTCCATGGCCTGCTCGACAAAGATCATGCCCGGATTGTCGAAGTCATCCGCTTGCATCTCTCGGGTTTCAACACCACGAAAAAGCCAACCTGACATTACTTCGTCCAACGTGTCAGACAAATGCGCAGGCGCGGCGGTGCGCGTCACGATTGGAGTCTCTTCGTTCAGAACAAGGCTGTCATCTGCTGGATCAGCATAAGACACAGTCGTCATGAGCGCTGTCGCCAGAAAGGCGCCTGTCAATTTCTTCATGGTGTCCCTCCCAAGACAGTTTTCTTACCCGATCGCGATCTTTTTGGATGTGTCATAGACAGATCCATCATCGTCATACCAAGTGAACTTGAATTCACCCGCCTCGGGGACCATTGCTTCGAATTCGAAGTACGGGTTCGTGGAAATCGCGGGTTCCAGCGTGACATCAACGACGTTCTCGCCATTGAAATCGCAGGTGAAGCGATTGATGATCGAACGCGGGATAACATTACCCTCTTTGTCTTTGCGCTGACCTGATTCCATTTTGTGACTGATCAGAGTTTTGATCGTGATCGTATCGCCAGCAGCCGCCGTTTTAGGGACTTTGACGCGGGGCTTTACACCTTTTGCCATGTTGATCTCTCCTTCGAGAAGTTAGCCGCCGCAGCCGCCGATTGTTACTTTTACAGTGCTAGAGGCTTTGACGAATGAACCGTCATCAAGCTTCGCAATTGCGATGACATCTTGCGTTCCGGCAAGGCGAATGCGAGTAGACGCTGCGCGCGACGCAGCCAGTTTACCGAATTTGAAGGTCGCTACATTTGGCGTCGGGTTGCCCATTGCGAGAACCATGATCTCGGCAGCAGAACCCGAAGACACTTCGATAGGAACGGTGTTGCCATTCTCTGCAATTTCTGGCGCCGTTAGTTTGAGATCGCCTTCGGCCACATCAGCGCCGCCAGTGAATGCAGCGATGGCCTCTTCGCCAGCCGCAGCAAAACCTTGCGTGGGCAAACCATTCAAGAAGAGCGCTCCGGCAGCTCCCATGATGATTGCATTACGTCTTGTCAGTTCCATGAACTTTTCTCCTTCAGACCTCAGATAAGGTCGTTTACTTCTGTAGCGCCGCCGTAGCGGTCCAGCGCCTAGTCTTTCAGCGTGGTCAAATAGGCCACGACATCTTCAATTTGCTGAGCAGTCAGGATTGAGGTGAACGTATCGTCCGCGGCTTTGCCTGTGTATGCTTTGCCTGGGCGGATGAAGCCTTCGGTCTTGTAGAATGCAGGCATCATTGTGCCTTCAAACATCATCTTTGCATTCGCAACGATCCCGCGAAGCTCTGCTTCTGACCAACGATCACCGGCGCCATCGAGCATCGGCCCAATTTCACCTTGGAATGGAACGTCCGCCAAATCAGACACCACGTGACACGCAACGCAATTGCCCTGACTTTTGTCGCCAACGATAATCCGGCCTGTCGCAACATCGCCCGCTTTACCAGACAAAGATTGCTCAACCGCGCCATCACTGTAGGCAACATTCGTTGGCAGAACCTCTTCTGCATGCAAGCCATTGGCGATTACAACGCCTGCGACTGCGCCTATGAAAGAATTCTTCATGCGTCCTCCCAAACACTATGTTCGGTATACCGTAGCCTACAGAATCGACATTACGCAACAACAAATTCACTTACATGAATTTTATAGTTTGTATTGCGCCCGCCAAATCAACGCAGAAACCATAGGTCAGGGGCGACTTCCAACATCCATTGCGCGATAGCGTTCACAGAGTTGGTAGCGATCAAAATTCCAAAAAGGATCAACATCAGACCCATGATCTTTTCGATCACGCCCAAGTGCTTCCTGAATCCCGAAACCCACCGCATAAACGGCCCGATAAACATAGCGGCCAAGACAAAAGGTGCGGTCATTCCAACGCCGTACACAAAGAGCAGCAAGGCCCCCGTGGCTGCTGTTTCGGCCCCTGCTGCCGTGAACAGAATGGTTGCTAAAACCGGCCCAACACATGGCGTCCAGCCAAAGGCGAACGCCAGGCCAATGACATATGCGCCAACATAACCAACGTTGGTTGA
>NZ_JBDWVM010000099.1:0-1704 GCF_039984035.1 Planktotalea sp.
GGTGCAGTTGCTTCGACTCTAAAGGGAACGCGCCCTGCAGTTGAGTCTTCGATCGCTAGGTAGTTGCTGCCGCCATTGCCGCTGTCGTTTGCGACGATACGCCAATCATTTCCGGGGAAGGACGCAGAATTAGACGTGTCATCAAAATGGATTCGCAGGTTGTTTTCTTTCAAGCGGATCGTATCGAACCCAAAGTTTTCACCGTTGACGCAATCCATTCCAACACAAAGTGAACCACCGGATATGATAACATCATCGAGTTGTTGGATATCCGCAGCGGCACCGCTCGCTACCACGCAAAGCGCAGTCGTCGTTAGCGCAGTGCGCTGTTTAAGACTTTTCAAAAATATAGACATCTGATCCCCCTTCAAAAGGACTTACTTTTCTTGATTTGGCTCATCCCGCATAAGCCAAGACTTATTTTATTCTTCTTTCAGATCTTTTGGTGTGATGATCACACCTCTGGATACTGTAAAATGGCCATTCATCGCGAATGAACCGGACATGGTATCTCTCGCTTTGTCACCACGACCATTGTCAACTTTGTTCACGATCTTGACGGTCTCTTCTGTCGCGGCCTTCAACTCATAGCGATAGATACCGTCGGCAATTTCGTTGCCTTCAAGCCGAAAGACCGGCGTGCCCGTTTTTGCGAAGATCTGAGTGATCTCACCGCTAGGCGTAGAGATGGTCATTGACGCATTGGATAGGCCCACCCAATTTTCAAACCAGACAGCATTCGAATTATGTTGTTGAACCGGATTAACCTGCTCTGCAGCGCTCAACGAACCAACAGTCAAACCCAGAGCGACCAATAAGCCCAAAGCATTCTTCTTCATAGTTTCCGTCTCTCTAAATAGGCGATCAAAAACGATAGGTACTCAAAATATACTGATTAACTAAATCGTAACTTAGATGAAAATT
Organism: Planktotalea sp.; assembly: GCF_039984035.1. Classification (GTDB taxonomy): domain Bacteria; phylum Pseudomonadota; class Alphaproteobacteria; order Rhodobacterales; family Rhodobacteraceae; genus Planktotalea. The sequence continues at coordinate 925 of NZ_JBDWVM010000099.1, forward strand.
TTACTAATATCATCTGTAAACACCTGTTTCGTAGGTAATTACTTACCCCTTGGTCAAGAAAAGTCGTGTTTTTTCGACCTTAAACTTCTAAATACTATCTGAGGTTGTTGTTTTTAATGCGCGCACGGACGAGCGCTTGAGATTCGTTAATTTGGCTTGGCGTTGGTAAATTGACGAATTCGGCAGCAAGAGCATCGTCCAAGACAACGCCAGCGGCACTCGCAAGTGACACCCACATGTGCCCGTAAACAAAGTCTTGAAGCACCCCTTCACCGCGGTAATGCATCATGCCCAGATTGGCCATCGCAGGGCCATATCCATTTTGCGCAGCACGCGTGAACCACTGTGCCGCTTGTCGGAATTCTGCAAACGTCGGGTCTGTTTTCTGGACCAAAGCCCAACCGAGTTGAAACTGGGCGACCGGATCGCCAAAGTCCGCTGAGGTCTGAACGTGATTCAGTGCCTCGGGTGTGGTCTCGATGGGCGCCAAACGCGGATCGTAGATATAGCGCGCGACCGATGGAGGCGCCGAGATTTCCGCGTTGCTGGCCAACTTATACAGCTCTGCGGCTTTGGCCTCGTTTACGGGCACACCAAATCCGTTTTCGTACAGAACGCCAAGGTTGCGATAGGCCTGTTTCACGCCCATCTCGCCAGCTTGGCTGAACAAATCAACCGCACGGGCATAGTCCTGCTCAACCCCTTCGCCCCTGACGTAGATCAACCCCAAGTTATTGAGCGCACGGCCACTACCAAGCGCGGCAGCTTGCGTATAAAGCG
>NZ_JBDWVM010000100.1:0-4954 GCF_039984035.1 Planktotalea sp.
CACATTGAACCTTATGAAAACGGTCTGCGCGCGCGCATGCGGGTCGATGGTTTCTTGCAAAAAATCATGGATCGCTCCGACGTACCCGTGCGCCGCGTTGTATCGCGCCTCAAGGTAATGGCCGGCCTCGACATCGCTGAAACGCGCTTGCCGCAAGACGGGCGCATCCCCCTGTCGATGGGCGGGCGCATGATCGATACGCGTGTCAGCTCCCTACCGGGCAACTACGGCGAACGCATCGTGTTGCGAATTCTGGATCGCTCAACCGGCTTGATGAACCTGACCGACTTGGGTCTGTCAGACGTCCAGATCGATCTTCTTGAACGCCTGTCATCGTTTCCAAACGGGATCATCCTTGCCACGGGACCAACAGGCGCTGGCAAAACCACGACGCTTTACTCTCTCCTGAAACTCGCAGATCGGGACGAACGCAACATCGTCACCGTGGAAGACCCCATCGAATATGATCTTGCCGGCATTTCTCAATCGCAGATCAATGCTGAAATCGGCATGACCTTTGCGAACGGGTTGCGTGCGACCCTGCGCCAAGACCCCGATGTGATCCTCGTCGGCGAAATTCGAGACAGCGAAACGGGCAGCGTTGCCTCGCAAGCGGCTTTAACCGGCCACTTGGTATTTTCATCGCTGCACGCAAATTCGTCCATCGGCGCCGTCGTGCGTCTGAGGGATTTGGGACTTGATGATTTCTTGATTGCGGCCACCCTTCGCGGCGTCATCGCCCAGCGGCTTTTGCGCCGTTTATGCGATCAATGCTGCGAGGCCCACGCACCAAGCGCGGACGAAGCGAAACACTTCAAAAACCATTCAATCCCCGTTCCCAGAACGATCAATCGCGCCGTAGGCTGCGACACCTGTGGCGGGTCGGGCTATCAGGGCCGCGTCGGTATTTTCGAAATGATCGAAGTCGGGGAAGCGCTGAGAAACGCAATCGATTCTGGCGCCTCGGAGGCGGAAATGCGCGCCCTTACACTGCGCGACAGTGAAACATTGATCGGGCAGGGGCTCGATCAAGTTGCAAAGGGTCGCACCAGCCTGTCGGAAACTCTGCGCGTCGTTGGGGATGTCGCATGAAAACCTATGGCTACACCGCCTTTAACAGCGCTGGCAAAAAGCGCAGCGGCACAGTCATCGCAGAAACAGAAACCCATGCCTCGTCGATACTCAGTGAACAGGGCCTCTTCGTCTCTGAGATCTCAGTCAAAGCCAGCAAACCGAGCTTTGGTTTAACCGCCAATCGACGCTCCGCGCTTAACCCCGATTTACAAACCGTCTTCACCCGTCAAATGGCTGTGCTACTGGGTGCAGACATGCCCGCAGAAGCCGCGCTGGAAGCCGTGCGCCAAGACAGCCAAAGCGCGCTTGATGCGGTCGCCGCCAAAACACGGGCGCAACTGATGGACGGTGCGACCCTCTCTGATGCATTGGCGCTGTCAGGCGCGGGGTTTGCTCCATATTATATCGCATCTGTCCGCGCAGGCGAAACCGCCGGAGACCTCGCAGGGGTCTTTAGCGAATTGGCCGATCACCTAGAGGGCCAGCGTGAAGACAAAGCGCAAATATCCACAGCGCTCATTTACCCGGGCTTTGTCGCTGCAATTTCCCTCATGGTCTGCGCAATCTTAATGGTGAACGTCGCTCCTGAAATTGTCGCCATGTTCGAAATTTCAGATCGCCCCCTCCCGCAAATCACGCAGGTGATCCTCGGGATCAGCAATTGGATTCAAGCCAACATAGTCCCGCTGCTCGTCGTTTTCGCGGCCCTCTGCGCCATTTGGATCGCCGCCGCGACAGTGCCCGCCATGCGGCGCATACGTGACCGGCTGTTTTTACGCCTGCCTTTGGTTGGACGCTTCATGCGCCTCTCTGCGGCGGTACAATATCTGCGCACACTCGCGTTGGTGCTCGGCAGCAAGAACACTGTGCCAAGCGCCGTTGAAAACGCTTCTCAAGTTCTAAGCGTCGACTCCTTCCGCCAAGAAGGGGAGGCCGTCTCAGAAGCAATCCGTCAGGGTCAAACGCTCTCTCAAGCTTTGCAGAAACTGTCTATCGTTCCACCCGTCGCGCGTCAGCTCATCGCAGCGGGCGAAGTCTCTGTTCGCATCGCCAATATGACAGAGCGAAGCGCTGTCATGGTGGAAAACGGGCTGTCCACAGAACGCAAACGCATCGCTGCACTGTTAGAGCCCATGCTCATGATGGTCGTCGGCGCTTTTGTGCTGACAATTGTGTTGGCCGTGTTGCTGCCGATCTTTGACCTGCAATCGGTTGTCGCGGGCTAAAACTGCACCCCCCAAGCGCGTTCCAACGCGGTGCACGGCAAGATCCGCGCGCGCAGCGTAAATGAAGCGCTACATTTTCATGCAAACTGCCTTCGAAAAAAACCAATCTTCGCAATTTAAGCTGCCTAGGATTGCACCACTCAGCTTGATGTGCGATTTGCTTTTGATTACTGCGTAATTTTTGAGCAGTATCTTCGACTGGGTTGTGGGCTTGTTGGAGATCGTCGCTCAAGGTAAGAAAACCGCATTATGGCTTCCCTAGGTTGCCAGCAAAAAATTATACAAATCTGACCTGCTTGGTTGAGAAGGCAAAATGATAAAAAATATTTTCAGAAGATCTACACATATGGGATGCGTCGACGGATTGATCGACGGACACCTTTGTGGGTGGGCCCACAGTAACTCGGCGCCGTCCGCGGTCGAGGTCGATATTTGGATTGATCACAACAAGGTATTTGAGTCTGTTGTGTGTGACGAATTTCGACAAGATCTAAAAGATTCCAAGATTGGTACAGGGAACGCCGGATTTAGGCTCGAACTGCCGGTTGAACTCGTCGGCAATGACATTCCTGTTGAATTATTTATCGCCGGAGGCAAGACCCTCATCGCCTCTGCAAAAATTTCTATTATTCAAGAAGAACAAATGATTGAAACGCCAGAAACCCCGCTAGAGCCCCAAGAACCAATCAAAGTCGAAGAACCGGTTAAGATTGAAAAACCGGTTGAGACTAAGCCAAAGACCCCTGCTGCAAAGTCCAAACCAGCGCCCAAAAAGCCCGCTCCTAAACCTGCCGAATATAAAGGCCGTTTGGAAATTGCGAGCGCGAACGAAGTGCGCGGTTGGGTGGTTAACCTGAATGACAAAGGCTCGGTGTTTGATGTCGATGTCCTCGTCGGTGGCGTCTACTACGCGAGCGTTCGCAACGACACGGAACGTTCGGATTTGCGCCGCGTTGGTATGTCCAATGGCCGCGGCGGTGTCTCAGTGACGTTTCCAAAAGGCTTGTTTTCCGGCGGCACTGTCGAAGTTGCCCTGCGTTTGCCATCAGGCGAATTGCTCAACAAATCCGTAGAGAGCACGCAACCCGTTTCTCCGATTTGGCCCGCTAAAGCAAAACAGGAAACGCCAGTATCGATCGTCGTTCCGATCTATAACGCGCTCGAAGACGTAGAAATTTGCCTTGAGAACTTGCTCGCTTACACGACACAGGACGCACGCCTCATTCTCATCAATGATGCCAGCCCTGACCCAGAGATTGCCAAGCTGCTCAAGACCTATTCAAAGCACTCGAATATCGAAGTGCTGACCAACAAAAAGAACATGGGCTTCACGCGCACGGTCAATCGCGGGATCAAGGAAGCAGGCACAGATGATGTCATTTTCCTGAATTCAGATGCCCGAGTTACGCCAAAATGGCTTGAAGGTTTGCGCGCTGCGGTTGCCTCTGATCCACGCATTGCGACAGTTACACCATTGTCTGATCGCGCGGGCGCCTTTTCTGCCCCCAACATTGGCAACAACAACAAACTTCCTTTCGGTGTCACAGAACCCGAATATGCGCGCCTTGTGCGCCGTGAAAGCCTGCGGGTCTATCCAACTGTTCCGACAGGAAACGGATTTTGCATGTACGTGCGCCGTGCCTGTATTGATGAAGTCGGTCCTTTGGATGAAAAAGCCTTCCCACGCGGATACGGCGAAGAAAACGATTTCTGCATGCGCGCCCGTGCATTGGGATGGCGCAACATTATTGATGATGCGACTTACGTCTATCATGAACGCTCCAAGAGCTTTGGCAGTGACAAAACCGAGCTTATGGAAGCGGGTCGCACTGTCGTGGATGAACGCCACCCAGACTACAAACACGCGATCAAGGTTTATGGCCAAGGATCACAAGTTCTGCTGAGCCGCTACCGCGCGCGCAGAGCAATGCACCGCTGCATTGATGACCAAAGCGCATCACGCTCCAGAGTTTTGTTCGTGACATCAACCGCGACTGGCGGCACGCCACAAACCAACCTGGATCTCATGCGCGCCCTTAGCGGCGATTGGGATGCGTGGATGTTGCGCTGCGATTCTCACCAACTCATCCTGTCTCGCCTTGTGGATGGCGTGTTGAAACCGGTCAAAAGCCATACGCTCGAAGAACCGGTGAGCCCGACGATTCATACGTCCTTTGAATATGACAACGTCGTCAGCACTTGGTTGGCTGAAAACGATTTCGATCTGGTCCACATTCGCCAGTTGATCTGGCACAGCATCAGCCTGCCGCGTATCGCGAAAGAAGCAGGCGCTGTCGTCATCAATTCCTTCCATGACTACTATACGATCTGCCCATCCACCAAAATGTTGGACGTAGACGGCAAGTTCCATGAAAGCGTATGCGAGCACCCTAAAGGCTTCGAAGTCAGCGATCTTTGGCCAGCGGGCAGCTTGCCTAACCTGACAGAAGACTGGATGAGCATCTGGAGAAAACGGTTCACAGATGCGCTTGAAATCTGCGACGCCTTTGTGACCACATCCCCAAGCGCACGTGATCGCATCGCACAGTTCATGCCGAAAGAAATGGCAGACAAATTCGTTGTGATTCCACACGGCAGAGATTTCCAGCGCTTCCATCAGAGTTCTCAGTGGCCTGACCCTGACGAAAAGTTCC
>NZ_JBDWVM010000101.1:0-14013 GCF_039984035.1 Planktotalea sp.
GTTCTTACAGCTGCGGTTGTTGGTCTTGCAGTTGCTGCATACGGTTCTATCCAAACTGGTGCGTCCAGCCTGACAGCTGCAACAGACACAACATTGTCTGGCATGACTGTTGGTGCGGTTGCTCTGCCAGCGGCTGAATAATCAGCGCTCGCAGCACGTCTGCATCTGATAACGAACGCCCTGTACTTCACCCCTGAAGCACAGGGCGTTTTGTTTTTAAGATTGGGTAAGATTTTAGTTAAGTCACTAACTGTACGCGTTTGCACCAAAATCCTGCCTTATTCCTTGTGTAACAAGGGGTTACAGACACCATCGGACCACCAGCGTCGTCCGTTTAACCAGCCGCTCCTGTTGTGGAGCCCGGAGAGTAAAATGCAGCAAATGTTTTCAGCCTTCATAAAGAATGACGACGGTGCCGTAACTGTAGATTGGGTTGTTTTGACCGCTGCAGTTGTTGGTCTCGCAGTCGCAGCTTACGCAACCATCAGCAGTGGTACAGGCACGCTTACCGCGAGCACTGACACAACACTGTCAAACATGACGGTTGGCGCCCCGGTCATCGGCGGCGAATAAGCTAAACTTTTCGACACTTTCAAACAGCGCCGTATATCTAATGCGGCGCTGTTTTGGTTTCTGACGCGCAATGTGCACAGATGCGCCCATATTCGGCCACAAAGTTGTATCAGGATACCTCCTAAGAATTGACGATTCCGTCTATTTGCGACTGTGCAAAGGACGGAGAAACGAAAGGGTTTCAACATGCGTATGGTTTTTGGTGTTGTCTTGCTGATAGGGATCGCCCTCGCAGGATTTGCCGTTCACATGACACAAAATTATGTAAATCAGCAAAAAGCAGCGCTCGCCGATGCCCAAGCCAATCAACAGCCCAAGGTTCCTACCGTAGGGGTTATCGTCGCCAATCGTAAGTTCTCCTACGGGGACGAGCTTCTCCTGAAAGATCTCGTGATCGCGCAATGGCCGCAAAACGCCCTGCCCGACGGTGTTTTCACAACAGTTGAAGAACTGTTTCCAGAAGATCAGCCAGGCAAACGTTATGTCATGCGCGCCACAGAGAAGTTTGAAGCTGTGCTTGATGTGAAAATTACAAAGCCTGGCATCGAGGTCGGTCTTAAAAATCACCTGAAAGACGGTCAAAGCGCCTTTACTATCAAAGTGGACGTATCTTCTGGTGTGTCTGGCTTCCTGCGCCCAGGCGATTTGGTTGATGTTTACTGGACGGGCAAAGTTGCCTCTGGTGATCGCAAGCAACGTACCGTGACACGTTTGATCGAAGACGCTGTAAAAATCATCGCGATCGACCAAAGTTCAAACGAAGAAATTCAGACGTCTTCAATCGCGCGTACAGTTACAGTTGCGGTGACCCAGCTCCAAGGTGCGTCTCTGACGCAAGCGCAAAGCACAGGTCGTTTGAACCTCTCATTGGTGGGTCAGCGCGACGATGCAATCGCGGAACTCATCGAAGTGGACCAGAAACAGTTGCTCGGCATCGAAGAGGCACAACCTGTAGCGCAACAAGCGGCGCCGAAGGTTTGTACAATCCGCACACGCAAAGGTGCTGAGACGGTCAATATCCCAATTCCTTGCCGCGACTGAACCGGTTAAAAGCAAAACATCTAAGAGGCATCGCACAGCGCGGTGCCTTTTTTCTTTAGCGGCTGTGTTGCGCAAGTCCCACAGCAAGAACACTACAGAACCCTTTGATTCTTGCAAAAAAAATCAAACTGGCGCATGGTTCATCAAAAGCAGGCAAAAGACCTGCACCCGAGGCGTGATCGGAGAGGCAGATCACATGATCAAGTTAAATACCCTGAAAGCGGCTTTCTTAGGCTGCGCTGTACTATTTACTGCATCCGTCACTTCGGCGCATGCGGATACTTTGCGTATTGTAAATTCTGGCAGTAGCTCAACCCTTGGCGTTCCGATGAATCGGGCGGTGGTTGTTGAAAGCGATGTTCCCTTTGCGGAACTGAGTATTGCCAATCCTTCGATTGCAGATATCTCAACGCTGTCGGATCGCACGGTTTATGTTCTCGGCAAATCGCCGGGTTTGACGACGCTGACGCTACTGGATGATGCGGGGCGTTTGATCACAAACGTCGATGTGCGCGTATCCGCGGATGTGAGCGAATTCAAAGAGCGTCTTCGCCAGATTCTTCCTGACGAAAAGATTGAAGTCCGTACCGCGAACGACGGGATTGTTTTGTCTGGCACGGTGTCGAGCATTGGCAAGCTCGATCGCGCTATGGATCTTGCACAACGCTACGCGCCTGAACGCGTAACCAACCTTCTGAGCGTTGGTGGAGTGCAGCAAGTTATGCTCAAGGTTCGCTTTGCCGAAATGCAGCGTTCTGTTGCGAAATCTCTGAGCTCGTCGCTCGCTCTTGGTGGCAGCGCACTTGGCGGCAATGTTGGCGTGTCAGGCGGTACAAACACGCTTGTTGGCACAACCGCCGTCGGCAGCGGTTTGGCAGCGAACGCCTCCCCCACCAACAACGCAGGAACGCTTTTTGGCTTTAACGCCGGCGGTCTCGAAGTTGGAATTCTACTCGAAGCTTTGGAAAGCAAAGGCGTGGTGCGCACGCTTGCTGAGCCAAACCTCACCGCCCTTTCGGGCCAAGAGGCGACATTCCTTGCCGGTGGTGAAATTCCTATTCCCGTCGCGCAGGCTGACGGCTCTGTTGGTATTGAGTTCAAACCATTTGGCGTTGAAATGAAGTTCACGCCACGTGTTTTGGACGACAAAGTTATCAACCTAGAAATGGGCGCTGCAGTTTCATCTATCGATGCGACAACCGGAATCACCGCCAACGGCATCAGCATTAGTGGCTTCAAAGTGCGCCGCACGACCACAACCGTGGAAATGCGAGATGGCGAAAGCTTTGCAATTGCTGGTCTTTTGCAGGATGACTTCACAGATTTAAGCGGCCAAGTGCCTTGGCTCGGTGACATCCCCGTGCTTGGTGCCTTGTTCCGCAGCGCAGATTACAGCCGTAACCAGTCCGAATTGGTCATCATTGTGACACCTCACCTTGTGACGCCAACGCGCGGCGAAGCGCTTGCTTTGCCAACAGATCGTGTCCGTCCACCGACCGAAAAGGATCTATTCCTATTTGGCCGCGTGACAGGAGACTCGCGTCGTCCTAAGAAGGGTGCAGCCGCGGAAGTCGCGCGGCAAGACTTCACAGGTTCCTATGGATACGTAATGGACTGATCATGGCAAAGCGCACCTCTCATATAAATGCGGCCATATTGGTGAGCTCGATTGCACTCCTTGCGGCGTGCAATTCAGGCGATCCTGTATACAGCAGCTTTGGCAGCGAAGCCGGGTCCCTGCTCGATACGGGCACTTTTGGCAATGCCACGATGAACAACACACAGATTATGAATGGCGAAAGACAATACGCCTTTGATCTGTCATCGCGCTTTGCAGATGAGGTTCTAACCACAGTGAACTTTGCTTTCGGCAGCGCTGAGCTCGATTTTGGCGCACGTGATACGTTGCGTGAACAGGCCGCGTGGATCAGGCAGTTCCCTGAAGTGCGCTTCCGTGTTTACGGACATGCCGATGCCGTTGGCAGCAGCAGCTCGAACAAAGCTCTTGGTTTGCGCCGCGCGAAAGCAGTCGTGAATTATCTGGCGTCCCAAGGCATTGGAAAAGCGCGCCTCGAAGCCGTCGCTTCGTTCGGTGAAGAACAGCCATTGATCGTGACGCAAGGACGTGAGCGCAGGAATCGTCGTACTGTGACCGAGGTCAGCGGATTTGTCGGAAGCCATCCAATGGTGATGGACGGCAAATATGCGCAAATCGTCTACCGTGAGTATGTTGAAAGCGCGACCAACAAATCTTATATCCAACCTGGTCAAGCAGGCAGAGAATAAGCCACATCATTGTTTCGATTAAATGCAAGCGGTCCTAGAGATAGGGCCGCTTGTTTTCGTTTTCCGCACAATCGCGCCTATTTGGTCGCAATGTTGCCTCGTTTGGGCATGATATCTGGCTGCAACGGGGCGAGTGTGTCCCAAGACGATAACGAGAGCGAATGGAACAACGTGATGTGCGTTGAACCTTTTCGCCACACAGGAATAGAGTATGTCTGGTAGTGAAGAGCAACACGCTGATGAAGCCCCCCTTCGGGCTTGTACGATCAGCCGCGATGTCCAAAACTTCGATCTTCTGATTGAAGACATGGAATCCGTTATGGGCGAAGCTTGGGGCGATCTCGGGTTTCACGACGCTATTCCATTTATAGAGCAGCTTGAGGTCGGCGGTCTTGAGTTCGTCGCGCTCGTCATCGACTATCAAGACGAAGAAGACCTCGGCCTTCTTGAAAAAGTGATTTCAGCTGCGAATTCGCGTAAAGTCAAAGTGATAGTGATCGCAGAAGATGTGACGCCAGCCTCTTTGCATCAGCTTTTGCGCGGCGGAGCGGATGAATTCATTCCCTACCCTCTTCCGGAAAACGAGCTTCGCATGGCGATTGAACGCATGCGCAAACCAGAGCCTGCACCTGTGGCAGCGCCAGTCGCAACGGCCCCGCAAGCCAGCATTCAAGGCAACGCATCCGGGCGAAGTGGATCAGTGATTGCCGTTCACGGGCTTGCGGGCGGTACAGGTGCCACCACGCTCGCCGTGAACTTGGCGTGGGAATTGGCGACACTGTCCAAAGATAAGGCACCTAAGGTGTGCATTATTGATTTGGACCTACAATTCGGATCGGTCTCAACCTTCTTGGACCTGCAACGCCGTGATGCGGTGTTTGAATTGCTAACCGATACAGAAAATATGGATGGTGAAAGCTTCGAGCAAGCTCTCATGGTGCATGGAGACGTGCTACACGCGCTCACCTCTCCTGCGGATGTTATCCCGCTCGACATGATCCGACCCGAGGACATTGAAGCGATTCTCGATCTCGCGAAGGCACATTTTGACTATGTTATCGTAGACATGCCAACAACGCTGGTTCAGTGGACAGAAACAGTTCTCAACGCGTCGCAAATCTATCTTGCGACGTTGGAAATGGACATGCGCTCGGCACAGAACGCATTGCGCATGAAACGCGCTCTGCAATCGGAAAACTTGCCTTTCGAAAAAATGCGCTTCGTCTTGAACCGTGCGCCCAAGTTCACGGATTTGAACGGCAAAACACGTGTAAAACGTTTGGCCGAAAGCCTGGGCATTACCATCGAAGTGCAATTGCCTGACGGCGGCAAACCCGTCGTAAACGGCGCGGATCACGGTCAACCGCTCGCATCTACTGCTGCGAAAAACGTTTTGCGCAAAGAAATCACCAAACTTGCAAGCTCGCTTCATGAGCTGAATTTGCAAGCTGAATCAGACATTTAATAAAGGGTTACTCGGGAATGTTCTCTAGATACAAAAAGTCAGAGCCTGCCGCGGCCGCTCCAGAGCCCATCCCAGCAGCAGCGCCTGCTGCCAAAGAAAATGTCGAAAAAGCATCCGCTGGCTTGGCGATGATGCGCCGACCTGCGCAGACGACACCCGCAAGAAGCGCCAACGCTGATAAAGAAAAGAAACGTAAGGAACGCCTTGCGGAGATTAAACTTGAGCTACACCGCGAGCTTCTCGACAACTTGAACCTTGCCGCTCTCGACACCGCTTCTGAGCAAGAATTGCGCAACGAAATCAATGCGATTGCTGCAGAAGTTCTGCAAGAAAAGGGCATTGTCCTCAACGGCGCGGACCGCACAAGTCTATGCCAAGATTTATTCGATGAAGTGACGGGCCTTGGCCCGCTGGAAACGCTTCTGAAAGACGATGACGTCAACGATATTCTGGTCAACGGTCCACAGCAGGTCTTTGTTGAAAAACACGGCAAGCTGCAACTGAGCGACGTCACATTCAAAGACGAAAAGCACCTTTTGCGGATCATCGATAAAATCGTTTCCGCCGTTGGTCGTCGCGTCGATGAAAGCAACCCTTATGTGGATGCGCGTTTGAAAGATGGCTCTCGTTTCAACGCAATGGTTCCACCGGTTGCCGTTGACGGTAGCCTGGTTTCCATTCGTAAATTTAAGAAGGACAAGCTCGGCATCGACGATCTTGTCGCGTTCGGCGCCTTTTCTGAAGAAATGGCCGCATACCTGCAAGCGGCTGTTGCGACGCGTCTCAACGTGATCGTTTCAGGCGGTACAGGTTCTGGTAAAACGACCACGCTCAACGCGCTATCTTCTTTCATCGATGACGCCGAACGTATCCTGACAATCGAAGATACCGCGGAACTTCAATTGCAACAAACGCACGTAGGCCGGATGGAAAGCCGCCCACCAAACGTGGAGGGAAAAGGCGAAGTTTCCCCGCGAGATTGTTTGAAGAACGCTCTACGTATGCGTCCAGACCGCATTATTGTTGGGGAAACGCGCGGCGAAGAGGTTATCGATATGCTTCAAGCTATGAACACAGGTCACGACGGATCCATGACGACGATCCACGCCAACTCTGCGCGTGATGGTGTCTCCCGTTTGGAAAATATGATCGCGATGTCAGGTATCGAAATGCCGCTCAAAGCAATGCGAAGCCAGATTTCTTCGGCTGTGAACCTCATTGTGCAAGCTTCGCGTTTGCAAGACGGGTCTCGCCGCATGACCTCCATTACAGAGATCACTGGCATGGAAGGTGAAGTCATTTCCATGCAGGAACTCTTCCGTTTCCAACGTGTTGGCCTGACGCCGGAAAATAAGATCATCGGTCATTTCACGGCCACAGGCGTGCGAAGCCATTACGCGGAACGCTTCCGCATGTGGGGTTATGACCTGCCAACGTCGATCTACGAACCCACGAAACTCGAAGGATAGGCGATATGGGCCTCACAGCTGAACCGATTATCTATATTCTCGTTTTTATCGGCGTTCTTGTGATCGTCGAAGGCCTCTACTTGACCATGTTCGGGCGTTCGATTTCGCTGAACAATCGGGTCAACCGTCGCCTTGATATGCTCGAGAAAGGTGGCAACCGGGAAGAGGTGTTGGACAAACTCCGCAAGGAGATGAACCAGCATATTTCGGGCCGCTCGATCCCGCTCTATTCCATGTTGGCGGATAAAGCGAACAAAGCTGCGATTGCCTTTTCTCCTAAGCAATTGATAGGGATCATGGGCGCTGTCAGCGTTTTCGCCTTTCTTGGCCTCACAATCGGTACAGAAACCAGCATGCCTGTTCGCGTCATCGCATCCATCGGGATTGGTGTAGGCGGCGTATTTATGTGGATCAGCCATAAGGCAAAGAAACGCATGGCCATGCTCGAAGAGCAGCTTCCAGATGCTGTTGAACTTATGGTGCGTTCATTGCGTGTGGGTCACCCGTTTTCATCAGCGGTTCAGATCGTCGCGAAAGAAGTTCAAGATCCGCTCGCCTCTGAAATGGGTGTGATTGCAGATGAATCCGCTTATGGCCGTGACGTCGGTGAGGCGCTAAAGGCCATGGCCGAGCGGCTCGACAATCAGGATTTGCGCTTCTTGGCGGTTGCCGTGACCATTCAACAGCAATCTGGCGGTAACTTGGCCGAAATTCTTGCAGGTCTTGCGCAAGTTATTCGGGCGCGCTTCCGTCTGTTCCGCCGTGTGAAAGCGATTACTGCTGAGGCTCAATGGTCTGGCAAGTTTCTGTCCGGCTTCCCGATCTTCGCCCTGATCGCCATCAATCTCGGTGATCCAGACTACTACGACCCCGTTTTAGATCACGCATGGTTTATTCCTGCCTGTTTTCTTGTTGCTGCCTTTCTCGGCGTGAACTTGATCGTCATGCGTATTCTCGTAAATATCAAAGTCTAGGTGCTGCCCTATGGAATTTTTCAATAGCTTTATGAACATGATGTTTGCGACCTTCGGGGACCAAGCACAGCTTGTTTTGATGGGTATTTTGGGCGGTATGCTGGTTCTGCTGGCAATCCCTTTTATGATGTCCAAAGAGGAAGATCCCCTGGACAAACTAAGGGATCAACAACAACGTGGTTCGCAGGCGGGCGATGAACGCCAACGTCTGCGTCAAGCCAAAGGCAACAAGCAGCTCGGCAAGTATGCAAAATTGCTGGAGCCTAAAGATGCTGAAGAATATTCCGCGATCCGCCTCAAGCTGATCCAAGCGGGCTATCGCGATAAAGATGCGGTCCGCATGTTCCACTTCATGCAAATGGCGCTTGGTTTGGGCTTTTTGGTCCTTGGTCTGCTCTACTTCACTTTTGTCATCAGCGGCGAAAACGTAAGCACACAGAAGATGATGGCCTACGTTCTTGGACCAGGTCTTGCCGGTTACTTCCTGCCGAAATACTGGATCACGCGCCGGATAGATACGCGCAAAGAACAGATCGAAAGCGGATTTCCTGACAGCTTGGATATGATGCTGGTTTGCGTTGAAGCGGGTCAATCGCTTGACCAGTCCATCGTGCGCGTCGCGAACGAGCTGCATCACTCCTTCCCGTTTCTCGCGGATGAATACGAGATCGTTGCACAAGAAATGAAGGCCGGTAAGGACAAGATCGCCGTTCTCAACGACATGTCCGAACGTTGCGGCGTGCAAGACGTTGCCAGCTTTGTGACGGTTTTGATCCAATCAACAAGTTTTGGTACGTCGATCGCCGAAGCTTTGCGGGTTTATGCTGGCGAAATGCGAGATAAACGCGTGATGCGGGCGGAAGAAAAGGCAAACAAGTTGCCAACCAAGATGACCCTTGCCACAATGATGTTAACGGTTCCACCGCTGCTGATAATCCTCGTCGGACCATCTGCGGTTGGCATCACCGAACTGGGTAATATGGGACAATAAAAATGGCGCAAACGCGTAGGGCTACTGCCCTGCTCTGCCTGACTACATGTATTGCATTGGCCGCCTGTTCTTCGGGCGGCCTTGGCACGAGTCTGGGCACCAACAAAGATAGCCCCTATGCGCCATCTTTGAAAAAGAATGGTCAGGGTGAAGATCCGCTTATTGTAGGGCATCGCCTCACAGCGGCTGGCGAACATGAACTCGCGCTCAAGTCCTTTCGGCTTGCTGCGTCGGATCAAGGCCTCACCACCGAAATCATTTCTGCAATGGCTTCTGCCAACCTTGGGCTTGGGCGCCTTGGACAGGCCGAAAGCCTTTTGCGCCGAGCAACCGAAGCCGAAGATGCAACACCCGAAGACTGGAACAACCTAGGCGTTGTGCTTATGGAACGGGGCGAAACCGCTGAAGCAACACAGATTTTTCGCAAGGCCTTTGCCATAGATGATGGCAAAAGTGACTCAATCCGCGAGAATCTTAGAATTGCGCTCGCGAAATTGGAAAATGTTGACTATGGTGATGGTCAAGAACAAGACTACAAATTGGTGCGACGTGGATCGAGCGACTTTTTGATCCGAAAGACACCATGATGAGCAGAGGCAAGAGCAGTAAAAGGACGCAAAAATGCGCCACCCTTCCCTTGTGCCGTTGTGTTTATTAGCGCTCGTTGCGACAGCAGCGTGCAATAAACCAAACGGAGAAACCGTCGACCGTAAGGTCGCCGGGGTAAATGTTATTGATGAGACCAACCTCAACGACGTCATGTTGACAGTCGCTGATCCAAATGAAGCGGTCTCCTATTTTCAACGCGCCAGCGCGGACGATCCAAAGCGGATCGAACACAAACGTGGCTTGGCAAGTTCCCTCATTCGCGCAAAACGCAACACCGAAGCTGTTTCTGCTTGGGAAGTTGTGAACGCGCATCCTGATGCGACGGCTGCAGATCAAGTTGATCTCGCTGATGCGAAGATCCGTGCGAATGATTGGAAAGGCGCTGAGGCCGTTCTCGATCAAATTCCTCCAACGCACGAAACGTTCAAACGTTATCGTCTCGAAGCCATGATCGCTGACAGTAATCGTGAGTGGAAGAAAGCGGACAGTTTCTATGAAACCGCTGTCGGACTTACCACTAAACCCGCTGGCGTAATGAACAACTGGGGTTATTCCAAACTGACGCGCGGCGATTTCACTGCGGCAGAGCGTCTGTTTACCGATGCGATCCGTCAGGATGACCAGCTGTTTACGGCCAAGAATAACCTCGTGCTCGCCCGCGGTGCACAGCGTAAATATGAATTGCCGGTTGTGCCTATGGGACAAATCGAACGTGCGCAGCTTTTGCACACACTCGGATTGTCGGCGGTAAAACAGGGCGATGTCGAAACCGCCAAAGGTCTGTTGCGTGATGCAATCGAAACCCATCCGCAGCACTTCGAAGCAGCGGTGCGCTCGCTACGTGCGCTTGAAGAAGCATAAGAGCGTCTAGATGCTCTTTTTCCTTCCCGAATTGAACAACTCCGCGCTATTCGCGCTCTGGAGTCTGCCGTTCGTCTTGCCGCTTTGCTTCATCGTGGCATGGTCTGATATGCGGGCAATGCGCATCCCCAACTGGTGCGTTTTGGGCCTGTTCGCGACATATATTTTGATCGGTATTTTCACACTGAGCTTCACATCGTTCCTATGGGGTTTCGTGAGCTTAATCCTTGTTTTGCTTATAGGATTCTTCATGAGCGCGGTCGGTATGATCGGTGCGGGAGATGCGAAATTTGCAGCAGCAGCGGCGCCTTTTATCGCCTCCGCTGATTACCGGTTCTTCGTCGCCTTGTTCGCCGCGAACATCATCGCAGCCTTCATGACACATCGTATGATCGCCAAAACAAAGATGACCGACCTTGCTCCAACATGGGACAGCTGGGAGCGTACTTGGGAATTTCCTATGGGCCTTTCATTGGGCGGAACTTTGGCGCTTTATATGATTTTGAGCGCAATCATGGGTGCCTGATCTGGCCCCGTGCTTGCCATAATTTGCCCATACTCCTTGAGTAAATTTGCTCGACACTTAAGGCAATGACGGGGCAAACAATGAACATGCAAAACACAGCAGTTATGGCACCTCCTCCCCCCAAGGGTTTGGAGCAGATGAAACTGTCCGTGGTCATGATGCGCGACATCATGTTGAAAACCATGTTCCGTAAAAACGTCGATACCGCGACGGAAGTCGCCAAAGCGATCTGCCTGCCCCTGCAAGTCACGCAAGAATTGATCGACATGGCCCGCGAGCAAAAGTTGCTCGAAGCGACGGGTACTTTGAATGCCAACAACGGCAATGAAATGGGCTTTCAGCTGACAGATGCCGGCAAGGCCCGCACCATGGATGCGCTTCAGCAATCTGAGTATTTCGGCGCCATGCCTGTGCCTTTGGAAGTTTATCGCGAACAGGTGGAGCGCCAATCGATTCGAAACATCATGATCACGCGTGGTCAATTGACCGATGCGATGGGCCATTTGATCCTACCCGATGATCTGCTCAGCAACCTTGGTCCAGCGGTCAGCTCTGGTCGATCTATTCTGATGTACGGCCCTCCCGGCAACGGTAAGTCCTCGATTTCAAACGGTATTCGCGATGCAATGGGCGACAAAATTTATGTCCCCCGTGCGATTGAATATGCCGGTCAGGTGATCACTGTTTACGATCCGATTGTGCATTCCGCCGTGGAAGAGCAGGAAGACGATCCAACCCAACTGCGCCGTCGCACGCTCTTTGACACGCGCTATGTGCGTTGCCAGCGTCCAACCGTGATTACGGGTGGTGAGCTGTCGCTCGACATGCTCGATCTGGTCTACAACCCAACCGCGCGCACGTATCAAGCGCCGCTCCAATTGAAATCCACTGGCGGCATCTTCATCGTGGACGACCTTGGTCGTCAGGCAGAGCCACCGCAATCCTTGGTGAACCGTTGGATTGTTCCGCTCGAAGAAGCTAAGGATATTCTCGCCCTACAATCCGGGGAAAAATTCGAAGTTCCCTTCGATACGCTCGTGATTTTCTCGACCAACTTCCATCCGAATGAAATCTTCGACCAAGCGGCCCTGCGCCGGATTTTCTACAAGATCAAAATCGACGGTCCAAACCAAGAGAACTTCCTCAAGATTTTTGCATTGGTCGCCAATAAGAAGAAAATTCCACTTTCCGAAGATGCGCTGATCCATTTGTTGCAGGAAAAATATCCTACGATCGACAACATCTATGCGAACTATCAGCCTGTGTTTTTGATCGATCAAATGATCGCCATTTGCGAATTTGAAGGCATCCCAAACCAGATGACGCCAGAGCTGATTGATCGCGCTTGGGCAAACATGTTCGTGAAGGATGAACATATCGTCAAATAAGGACTGGCAGGCGCACGCACTTGGGTTAACTTACCCCTCATGCACGCGCCCCACCCTACCCTTACCGCTTGGTTTAACGACCAAGGCTGGTCGATCCACCCCCACCAGAATGAGATGCTCAAGCGTGCGCTTGATCCTGCGACATTGCTCATTGCGCCAACGGGCGGCGGCAAAACAATGGCAGGTTTTCTGCCCACATTGAACGAACTCGCAGACGGAACACATGAGGGGCTGCACACCTTATATGTTTCGCCGCTCAAGGCTTTAGCCGCTGATATCAAACGCAATTTACGCAAACCCGTTGAAGACATGGACCTGCCGATCCGTATCGAAGATCGCACAGGTGATACATCCGCGACCCGCAAGAAACGCCAACGCGCAGACCCGCCGCATATTTTGTTGACCACTCCAGAAAGCCTCGCATTGCTTGTTTCCTACGAGGATGCACCGCGGATGTTTAAGGGGCTTAAGCGGATCATCATCGATGAAATTCACGCGCTCGCAGAAAACAAGCGCGGTGATCAACTGATGCTCGCCTTATCCGCCGTGCAAAGCATGTGTCCGGACCTGCGCCGTGTCGGGCTGTCGGCCACTGTAGAAGACCCAAAGGCGATTGCGAGCTACCTCGCGCGCCATCCTGATCCTTGCGATATCGTTCTTGCCGATCCCGG
The DNA here is from genome assembly GCF_039984035.1 of Planktotalea sp. GTDB lineage: Bacteria > Pseudomonadota > Alphaproteobacteria > Rhodobacterales > Rhodobacteraceae > Planktotalea. The sequence continues at coordinate 12,855 of NZ_JBDWVM010000101.1, forward strand.
CCCTAATCCTGATATTTCGCTGCTACATATCGATGAAGCGCCTCCTTGGGCAGGCGGTGGGGCCGCCTATTCCATTCCTGCAGTGATGGAACAAATCAAAGCGCATCAAACTACTCTGATCTTTCACAACACACGCGCACAAGCTGAGATTTTCTTTCATAATCTATGGCTTGCCAATGAAGAGAGCTTACCAATCGGGATACATCATGGCTCCCTTGATCGGGTGCAACGCGAACGCGTCGAAGCGGCGATGGTGCGCGGTGATTTACGAGCCATCGTGTGCACTGGGTCGCTCGACCTTGGCATTGATTGGGGCGATGTTGATCTGGTCATTCAGATTGGAGCACCTAAGAACGTCAAACGGCTTGTGCAACGGATCGGCCGTGCCAATCACCGCTACAACGCACCCTCCAAAGCATTGCTCGTTCCTGCAAATCGCTTCGAGGTGGTGGAATGCCTTGCCGCCTTAGAAGCTGTCAAGGAACACGATTTGGACGGTGATCCGCGCGGCGCGGGCCCACTTGATGTGCTGTGCCAGCATATCCTGATCCGTGCTTGTGCTGGCCCCATCCTGCCGGATGAGCTGTTCGAACAAGTCACTGGCGTTGGCGCATATGCTCAACTCGATCGCAATGAATTCGATGACTGTTTTGAGTTTTGCGCCACGGGCGGCTACGCACTGCGCGCGTACGACAAATGGCAACGTCTTATGGAACTCCCCGACGGCACATGGCGCCTACGCGACCCACGCTCTGCCCAGCGTATTCGCATGAACATTGGGACCATACAGGACACTGACACGCTAAAAGTACGTCTCAAACGCTCGCGCGGCGGCAAGCCATTAGGAGAGGTGGAAGAGAGTTTCGCAGCCACGCTCACTGCCGGCGACACCTTTCTGATAGGCGGTCAAATTGTGCGTTATGAAGGCCTGCGTGAAATGACCGTAGAGGTCACACGCCGCGCCGACAAAAAGCCAAAGATCGCAACGTTCTCCGGCACGAAATTTGCAACATCAACGCAGCTGAGCGCGCGTATATTGCAGCTCTTTCAGAAGGGCGATTGGCCCAACTTACCCAAACACACCTCTGACTGGTTGCACCTACAACGACAAGTTAGCCTACTGCCCAAGCCCAACCGTTTACTCATCGAGACCTTCCCC
>NZ_JBDWVM010000102.1:0-8913 GCF_039984035.1 Planktotalea sp.
TGAACCTCGATGGCTCCATCGGTTATCACTCCATCGGTTTTGCGCGTGTCGACAGTGGCCTCGCATCTCTTGATGATGTGAAGGGCAAGGTATTTGGTTTCGGCGATCCTAACTCCACATCTGGCTACCTGATCCCATCTATCGAAATTCCTGAGATCACAGGCGCGACAATGGACAGCGGCGACTATTTCGGTGAGGTAAAATTCACGGGTGGTCACGAGCAGACAATTCTTGCTGTTAAAAACGGCGACATCGACGCTGGTGTGACTTGGGCCGATGGCCAAGGCAACTGGGAAGACGGCTATAACTTCGGCGCGCTGCGCAAAGCTGTTGATGCGGGCCTTGTTGATATGAACGATTTGGTTGAAATCTGGCGCTCAAAGCTGATCCCAGGTGAACCAATCGTCATGCGCAATGCACTGCCAGACAGTGTACGTGCCAGCGTAACAGAGATCATGGATACACTTGGTGAAACAGACCCTGAATGCGCCTATGGTGTGGGTGGCGGTGAAATCCAAGGGTTCGACCCAATCACGCATGACGCCTACACATCCATCGTCGGCGCACGCCGCGCGAAAATTGGCGGCTAAGTCATTTTTTTGACGTGTCCGGTGGCCCTGCTAGGGCCGCCGGTTTTATTTTCGAGGCTCGGCATATGTCAGACACGACCATCGGGTCCGCGCGCAATAGCGTTGACGGCATTCATCCAAACTACATGCAGCAACTCCAGCGACGCAGGCTCTATGGTGGGCTGACGTTATTGATTTTCGTGATCTTGATGGTCTCCGGTTTCAATATCGCGGATGATCGTAATGCAGGTGGGTTCTGGGACGGTTTACATCAAATCGGTGATTACCCAGCAGATGTTTTGTCAGAAGCCTGGAGGGATCGTGCGGGATTGCCCGCATTGATCGCCAAGTATTTTCCAGCGCTCATAGAAACGATCAATATCGCGGCGGTTTCAACGCTTGTCGGTGCGTTTGGCGGGCTTTTTCTAGCTTTGTTCGGAACACGTGGCTTGGCGAAGTGGCCGAGTTTGATCCAAGTCTTTCGCCGCATCTCTGATGTTATGCGCGCAGTGCCGGAAATCGTCATCGCGCTTATGTTGATCTTTGTTCTGGGCAGTGGTCCCGTACCTGCGATGATCGCTATTGCGATCCATACCGCAGGTGCTTTGGGTAAAATGTTTTCGGAGGTTGCTGAAAATGTTGATCTTAAACCGCTCGAAGGTTTGGAATCTGCCGGCGCAACGTGGTCGCAAAAAATGTTGCTGGGTGTTCTGCCGCAAGTTGCGCCAAATTTTGTCAGCTACGCATTGCTGCGCTTTGAAATCAATATTCGTGCCTCGGCGATCCTCGGTTTCGTGGGTGCAGGCGGTATTGGCTATGAATTGCGCAACGCGATGGGCTGGGGTCAGGGCCGTTTCGATGATGCCGCAGCAATTTTCATCCTTCTTTTTGGCACGATCGTTTTCTTTGATCAGGTGTCCAGTCGCTACCGCAACCGATTAACTGAAGGGCAGGGCCAATGAACGCGATTGAACTGCATGCAACTAAAGGCGCAGCCGATGCGCTGTTTCTACGCAAACGATTGATGGGCTTTGGCATCCCTACGGCGATCTTGCTCTACTTTGCTTATATTTTTGTTGCGTTTGATTTTGCGGGTCTCGCTCAACGTGCCAATTTCGATAATGCAGTTACGCTTGCATCGGACAGTTGGTCCCACAAGGTCCATGTGACACGTGATAATCGCTCAGGCGAGGTGACCTATGCCATCGAAGGCGAGCGAAAAGGCAGATATCCAGATGGGCAGCGTCCTGATTGGGTCAGCGGCGACGAAGTAACGACCATCGATCTAGGCACGGAACACATCGTTCGCTATTTGCCCAATAGCCGGACCGAGATCAGCATTCCAGGTTTTCCTCTGATTGAGGTTCAAGCCGAGGGTCGCAGTGTGACGAGCAACTTGCCTGAACAAATGCCCGATTGGATTTCTGCATCGGAGCGTCGGATCGCGATCAAGACCCCGGAAGGGCGCATTACGATGACGGGGGCACGTACCGAGGTGTTCAACTATTTCCCCGGATGGGAACTGTTCTGGTTCACGCTTGATAGCCCTTATCATGGTAAAGGTTTGGGTGAAATTCTGTTCGGTGCTCAGATTGACCCGACACGGGCCAATCTCCTTGGCGCTGTTTCGGATTGGTGGAACAACGCAATGTGGCGGCACAAGGATGTCGCTTGGGCGATTGGCGAAACGATCCTTATGGCGTTTCTCGGCACGATGGGCGCGGCCATTATCGCACTGCCTTTGGCCTTTCTCGCGGCCAGACGGTTCTCCCCGCTTATGTTAGTGCGTGCCAGCACGCGCCGTTTGTTTGACTTTGTGCGCGGCGTGGACGCGTTGATCTGGACGGTTGTTCTGGCACGGGCGTTTGGCCCCGGTCCATTGACAGGCGCATTGGCGATCTTGATCACAGACACGGGGACATTCGGTAAGATATTCTCTGAAGCTTTGGAAAACGTGGATCAGAAACAGATCGAAGGTGTGTCCTCTACGGGGGCAAAGCCGCTGCAACGATATCGTTTTGGTGTGATCCCTCAGGCGGTTCCGGTGCTTTTGGCGCAAGTTCTCTACTTCTTAGAATCTAACACGCGGTCGGCCACTATCATCGGGGCAATCACCGGTGGCGGTATTGGTTTGATGTTAACGCAAGCCATTCAGACGCAAAAAGACTGGGAAGAGGTCGCATACTACATTGGTTTGATCGTGATTATGGTGATGCTAATGGATTGGTTTTCGGGCTGGCTCCGCGCGAAATTGATTGGGCGTAAAGACTGATGCCGCGTTTGAACAAGAACAAACCCTTTTTGCATCCCGATTGCGAGATCACCGAGAGTACCTTTGGGGCCTACGTTGAGATCGGCAAAGGCAGTCGCGTGGCGTATTCTGAACTTGGGGATTACAGTTATTGTGATCGCTATGCGGATATTGCAAATGCGCAGGTTGGTAAGTTCTCCAATATCGCAGCGTTCTCGCGCATTGGAGCGACGGACCACCCTCTCGACACGGCATCGTGTCATCACTTTCTTTACCGCTCTGACGATTATTGGGCGGACGCAGGTCGGGATGAAGCTTTCTTTGCACATCGCAAATCAAGAGTGGCCTTTATTGGTCATGATACTTGGATTGGGGCAGGCGCTATGATTAAGCCTGAGGTCACCTTAGGTGACGGCGCCGTTGTTGCATCGGGTGCTGTCGTGACCAAAGATGTTGATCCCTATACCATCGTCGCAGGAACGCCTGCTAAGCCTTTGAGGTTGCGACAGCCACGCGAAATTGCGGATCGGCTGATTGCTTTGGCCTGGTGGGATTGGTCGCATGGGGCTCTTGGAGGTGCGCTCGACGACTTTCGCACTCTAAAGGCGGAGGCCTTTCTCGAAAAATACGAGAGTTAAGATTCCAAAGTCAGTGTTATCCGATCTCCCGCGAACCACGTGCGCCCGTATTCTACCGCTTGGCCATCTTCGCCTATGTTCACGCTTGATGTGCGCAGTAGAGGATCGCCCTCTGAAACTTGCAAATGAAGCGCATGGGTTGCCCTTGCACGCACTGCGGTGAGCCGTGTCGTTGCGCGCGTGTAGTCGTTAACGCCCAGCGCGCGTAGTGCTTCAGTGACACTGCTGGTGTCTTGTAGGGCAGACGCCATGCCAGCCAATCGGGATAAGGGAAAAACGCTTTCGAAGACGGCAATAGGCTGGCCATCGGCAAGCGATAAACCGTGGTAGGCACAGACGGGATCACCCGTATTAATAACGAGGGCTTTTGCCTCCCCATCGGTCGCTGCGCGTTCTTCGACGTCTAGGATTTGCTTTTCAGGACGACGTCCGGCTGCGATCAAGTTTTCGTGGAAACGGACACGTTGCCCAATTGGATAATCCGTTGGAATTGCGGCGACAAAAGCGCCAGCGCCACGTCGTGTACGGACCAGTCCCTCTTCAACCAGCGCGGAAATGCCATGCCGTACAGTATGACGATTGACGCCAAAGCGCTCTGCCAATGCGGCTTCAGTCGGGAGCTTGTCACCGGGGGTATAGCGCCCCTCTGCGAGATCGCTGCGCAGCGCATCAGCGATGGCTTTCCAGATCGGGGTTTTGGGGGTTGTGTCACACAAAATTCACAAAACTCTTCTTTTATCAAATGTCGAATATGGTAAGATATGTATAGTTGTATAGTAATTGAAAGAGTTGTCGAGATGAAAGACACTTTTGACGAAAAATCCCCGCGTCAGGCTTGGATGAGCTTGCTGGCAAAGGCGCCTGAGGGTCGCGTTGCACGCGTTCTGGACGATGCGCTGACGCGTCCTGACTTTTCCTGGTTAAGAGCGCCAGAGATCGGAAGCACGATGGTTCGCGCGCGAGCGGGCGGAACGGGTGCGCCGTTTAATCTTGGGGAGATGACCGTGACGCGCTGTGCTCTCACCTTAGAAACGGGTGAGGTTGGCCATGCCTATATCCAAGGCCGCCGCAAAGAGGATGCCGAAGCTGCTGCGCTTGTGGATGCGATGATGCAAACAGACGCGGCGGACCTAGTGCGCACCTCTGTTTTGCTACCCTTAGAACATGAAATGACCACGGCTAAAGCGAAGCGCGCTGCGAAAGCAGCGGCGACTAAGGTTGAGTTCTATACGATGGTTCGAGGAGAAGATTGATGCAGCCTGAAACGCTTTCTGGTGGTTTTTCTGATCCAGCAATTCAATCCGCCCATGCATTTCGCAGCGTGATGGAGGCGATGGCGCGGCCCGGTTCGATTTATGAGATCAGCGGTGCAATGCCTCCAGCTCCTTTGTCCAAGGCGGCGGGCGCGGTACTGCTCACACTTTGCGATACAGATACACCGATCTATCTGGCTGGCAGCGCGGATTGCGACGCTGTACGCGCTTGGCTCGCCTTTCACACTGGCGCGTCTTTGGTTGGTCCCTCTCACTGTATGTTCGCGCTTGGAACTTGGGAGGCGCTGAACCCCCTCACCAACTATTCAATTGGCACGTCTCAATATCCAGATCGATCTGCAACGTTGATCGTCGAGCAGCCCGATCTGTCTCAAGGTGGCGCGATTCTTGAGGGCCCAGGTATCAAAACCACCGCCTCATTGTCGTTGCCAGATGTGCAGGCATTCCAGTTCAATAGCGGGCTGTTTCCTTTGGGGCTCGATTTTATTTTCACAGCGGGCGAACGCGTTGCGGCGTTGCCTCGATCGACAAAGGTGTCCTGATGTATGTTGCTGTAAAAGGCGGAGAGCGGGCGATTGAGAATGCCCATGCATGGCTCGCCGAAGAACGTCGCGGGGATACACAGTTCCCTGAACTTAGCGTTGCACAAATACGCGAGCAAATGACGCTCGCTGTGAATCGTGTGATGGCGGAGGGGTCGCTTTTCGATACCGATCTTGCGGCTTTGGCGATTAAACAGGCGCGCGGTGACTTGATCGAAGCGATCTTTCTGATCCGCGCCTATCGCACAACATTGCCCCGCTTTGGCGCGTCAGAGCCTGTTGATACCGGTGCGATGACCTGTGACCGACGCATTTCAGCGACGTTCAAGGATTTGCCAGGCGGTCAAGTTTTAGGGCCAACCTTTGATTACACTCATCGCTTGCTTGACTTCAAACTTGCGGCCGATGGCGACGTGCCCGAAGCGCCATCGCGCGATATTGAACCTGCTCACGTGCCTCATGTGACGGAGTTTCTAAATCGCGAAGGTCTTATTGAAGACGCGCCGCGTGACGATAGCGTTCCACCAGATTTGACACGTGCCCCCCTAGAGATGCCAGCGGAACGTGCTTTGCGATTGCAAGCTCTTGCGCGTGCAGACGAGGGTTTTACGCTTGGTCTCGCATATTCCACGCAGCGCGGATACGCGCGTAACCATGCCTTTGTGGGCGAGCTGCGGATCGGCGCTGTTCCTGTGGAAATGGAAATCCCCGAACTTGGTTTCGCAATTGAGATTGGCGAAGTTACCCTCACCGAATGCGAGACAGTGAACCAATTCAAAGGGTCTAAGACAGAGCCTCCTCAGTTTACGCGTGGGTATGGTTTGGTCTTTGGTCAAACAGAGCGCAAAGCGATTTCGATGGCGTTGGTAGACCGCGCTCTTCGTTGGGAAGAATTGGGCGAAGACTATGAGGGCGCTCCGGCGCAGGATGCTGAATTCGTTCTCTATCATGCCGATAATATCCAAGCGACGGGCTTTCTCGAACATATCAAACTGCCTCACTACGTGGATTTTCAGTCAGAGCTGGAATTGGTTCGAAAATTACGTCATGAGGCCAGTGCGGACCAAGCTTTGGAGGCCGCAGAATGACCGTAAATACCGTAGTCTTCGATATCGGCGGAGTTCTGGTGGATTGGCAACCGCATCTGGCTTGGATCGAAGATCTTGGCGAGGCAGGCGCTAAGTCCTTTTTGAACAGGGTCAACTTCGACAAGATCAATGTCGCTTGTGATGGCGGCGCTTCTTTTAGCGATGCGTTTGATCTGATTGAGGACCCTGAAGATCGGGAACGTCTCGCGCAATATGTTCCGCGTTTCAGCCGTGCGGTTCCCAATAAGATCACTGGTACGTGGGACGTTCTTTACCAGCTGCTCGACAATCATGTGCCGCTGCACGCCATCACCAACTGGTCTGCTGAAACCTGGCCCGAAGGATTAAAGGCGCATCCTGAGTTAGGGACAATCTTTGGCAGCACTGTGGTCTCTGGCGAGGTGGGCGTGTTGAAGCCCAGCGTCGAAATTTATCATCTCCTGTGTGATCGCGCTGAGGTTCGTGCCGAGAATTGCGTCTTCATTGATGACGGTTTGCACAACTGCCTTGGCGCGAAGGCGGCAGGTATGGACGCTATCCATTTCACCAGCCCGAGCAGCTTGAAAACCCAACTGAAGGAACGGGGTCTCCTATGACGTATCAGGCCTATAACTTTGCCTACCTCGATGAGCAGACCAAGCGGATGATCCGACGCGCGATCCTAAAGGGCTTGGCGATTCCAGGGTATCAGGTGCCTTTTGCGTCGCGTGAGATGCCGATGCCCTATGGTTGGGGTACGGGGGGCGTTCAAGTTTCGGCAGCGGTTTTGACACCATTGGATCGTTTCAAAGTGATCGATCAAGGGGCGGACGACACGACCAATGCAGTTTCTATCCGTACGTTCTTTGAACGCACAGCAGGCGTCGAAACAACGACCACGACCAGCGATGCGAGTGTCATTCAAACGCGCCACCGTATTCCTGACGAGGCGCTCAGCGAAGGCCAAATTCTGGTCTATCAGGTTCCGATCCCCGAACCGCTTCGTTTTCTTGAACCGCGCGAGAGCGAGACGCGAAAAATGCATGAGCTCGAAGAATACGGCCTTATGCACGTAAAACTTTATGAGGATATCAGTCGCCATGGTCATATCGCGACCTCGTACGCCTATCCGGTTAAGGTTGTAGGTCGCTATGTCATGGATCCTTCGCCTATCCCAAAGTTTGATAATCCAAAATTGGGCGATATGGCTGCGATCCAACTGTTCGGCGCTGGACGTGAGCAGCGGATTTATGCGCTGCCGCCCTATACCGAAGTGATCAGCCTCGATTTTGAAGATCATCCATTTGAAGCCTCAAAAGCGGATCATTCGTGCGGGCTGTGTGGGTCGGACACCAGCTATCTGGATGAAGTCATCATCGATGACGCTGGCGGACGCATGTTTGTCTGTTCAGACACTGATTATTGCAACTCACGTCAAGTGGCGGGTTACAAGGGAAAGGATGCAGCATGACACCTTTGCTTTCTGTACAAGGTCTTTCAAAAAACTACGGTACGCATATTGGCTGCGCAGACGTGTCCTTTGAGCTCCATCCGGGCGAAGTCATGGGCATTGTCGGAGAAAGTGGGTCAGGTAAATCAACTTTGTTAAACTGCATGGCAGGGCATTTGAGGCCCGACACGGGTGAGGTTGTCTTTGACACCCGAGCAGATGGCCCCCGTGATACGCTCACCATGTCAGAGCCCGAGCGCCGTATGTTGTCGCGTACTGATTGGGCTTTTGTGCATCAACATGCGCGTGACGGCTTACGTATGGGTGTCAGTGCCGGTGGCAATGTAGGCGAACGATTGATGGCTGTCGGTGAGCGTCATTACGGCGATATCCGCGATAAGGCCACGGATTGGCTTGCGCGCGTAGAGATCAATGCGGATCGCATTGATGATCGTCCCGATACGTTCTCAGGGGGCATGCAGCAGCGTTTGCAAATTGCGCGAAACCTCGTCACTGGGCCGCGTTTGGTGTTCATGGATGAGCCTACGGGCGGCCTTGATGTGTCTGTCCAAGCGCGTTTGCTCGACTTGGTGCGCGGCCTTGTGCGCGATATGGGGCTGTCCGCGATTATCGTGACCCATGATCTCGCGGTGGTACGTTTATTGGCGGATCGTTTGATGGTCATGAAATCTGGCCACGTCGTTGAAGCCGGTCTTACGGATCAGGTGCTCGATGATCCGCAGCACGCCTATAGCCAACTTCTTGTCAGTTCCGTTTTGCAGGTATGAACCATGATTGAGCTAAAGAACGTTTCAAAAACTTTCACCTTAGAAAATCAGGGCAGCGCCGTGATTGAGGTGATCCATGATGTGTCTCTTACTGTTGGCAAAGGTGAGTGCGTCGCGCTGACGGGCGCTTCTGGTGCTGGGAAATCGACGCTGATGCGTATGATTTATGGAAACTACCTGACACAGGCTGGTGAAATCCGCATCGGTGACGTTGACCTCGTGCAGGCCGAGCCAAGAGAGATCATCGCACTACGCCGCGAGGTACTGGGCTATGTTAGTCAATTTCTGCGCGTTGTTCCTAGGGTCCCAACGTTAGAGGTCGTGGCTGAACCGC
>NZ_JBDWVM010000103.1:0-3358 GCF_039984035.1 Planktotalea sp.
ATGATAGATGTTCGCCTTGGAAATTCCGCAAGCCTTGGCCACTTGCGCCATAGACGCGCGCGCAATTCCGTCGCGCGCGAAAACTACCGCCGCTTCGCACAAAATATGCGCGCGTTTAGCGTCATGGTCTTTGGCAATGGGGCGCGCCATATTTTAACCCCGATTATCCACGACGCGCACCGCCTTGCCTTGCGAACGGGCCACAAAACCGCTGTCCCCGACGACGACTTCAGTGGTGATACCAACCATATCCTTGATCTGAGCGCGCAGTTTGGTTGCCACAGCATCCTTATCCACATCGCTCGCGGCCACTTCGACAAGCACACGCATACCGTCCATGCGCCCCTCTTTGACAAGCTCAATTTGGAAATACGGGCCTAGCCCTTCAACGGCCATCACCTGTTCCTCGATCTGCGTCGGGAACACGTTCACACCGCGCAGAATGATCATATCGTCAGAGCGGCCAGTGATCTTGGCAATCCGCCGCATAGAGCGCGCAGTGCCCGGCAACAAACGCGTCAAATCACGGGTGCGATACCGAATGATAGGCATGCCTTCCTTGGTTAATGTGGTGAAGACCAATTCACCCTCTTCCCCATCGGGCAGAACATCGCCTGTTACGGGATCGATAATTTCGGGATAAAAATGATCCTCCCAAATGACGGGACCATCTTTGGTTTCCACGCATTCATTCGCCACACCTGGTCCCATAACCTCAGACAGTCCGTAAATATCGACTGCATGCAGATCAAAGGCGTCTTCTATCTCGCTGCGCATTGCCTCTGTCCACGGTTCAGCGCCAAAGACGGCCACCTCCAAGGAACTCGCACGCGGATCGAGCCCTGCCTTTTGAAACGCCTCAAGAATGTTGAGCATATAAGAGGGCGTCACCAGAATACCGCGCGGTTTGAAATCGTTGATCAGGGCAACCTGTTTGTCCGTTTGACCGCCGCCCATCGGCACCACTGTCGCGCCTAACCGTTCAATCCCATAGTGCGCACCGAGACCGCCAGTGAAGAGGCCATAGCCATAAGCGTTGTGCACCAGATCACCCTTGCGCAAACCTGCTGCGCGCAAGGATCGCGCCACAAGATCGGCCCAGTTGGATATATCATTGGCCGTATAACCCACGACAGTTGCCTTGCCCGTCGTGCCAGAAGACGCATGAATACGCGCGATGTCCTCGCGCGGTACCGCGAACATGCCAAAGGGGTAATTGGCCCGAAGGTCATCCTTGTAAGTGAAGGGAAATTTGGCCAGATCCGCGAGCGATTTTAGATCATTGGGATGCACACCCGCTTCGTCAAAGCGCGCTTTATAGAGCGCGACATTGTCATACGCATGTTTCAACGACCAACGCATACGCTCCAGTTGCAACGCAGAAATGTCATCGCGGCTGGCGAATTCGATAGGGTCCAAAATTGACGGATCAGGTGCCAAATTGCTCATCTCAAGTTCCCTTCGCTGTTTCGTCAAAAAGCTGTCCTTTGATCGCGCGGGACAACCCACGCATCTCCGCAATCAATCCACCATCCTGATTGTGAACGCGCACATCGTAAACGCCGTTGCGCCCTGAAAGGGATGTCTCTCGCGCATCCGCTGAAAGCACGTCGCCAAGTTTCGCAGGCGCAACGAAAGTGATCATGTTGTTCTGCGCGACCGTCGCCTGATTGCGCGAATTACACGCAAAGGCAAAGGCGCTGTCAGCAAGCGTAAAGATCACGCCGCCATGGCATATGCCGTGTCCGTTGCAATGATGATCTTGCACCGTCAATTGCATATTGGCCTGCCCTTCGCTCACCGCATCAAGGCTGATCCCCATCCACGGAGATGCACGATCGTTTGACCACATTTCAGCGCTTGCGCGCTTTGCTCTTTCATCAGGTGTCATTGCTCGCCTCCCCGCGTGCTAAGAATATTTCTTGCATAAACCGTCCAAGCGGTCAATTAATAACAAGTCGCCATTTTCTACCCATTCAAGGACCCGTTTAGATGAGCTTGCTTCAGATCAATTCCTTCGCCGCCGGAACGTGGATTGCACCAGACGCAAACGCGCGGCTCATTGAAAACGCGGTGACCGGTCAGCCAATGGCGCAGGCAGGCAACGGTGCGTTGGATGTTGAGGCTATGCTCGATCATGCGCGGGACATTGGTGGTCCCGCCCTGCGGGCACTGACGTTCCATGATCGCGCCCGTATGCTCAAAGCGCTGGCAGGTGAGCTCACCAAACAAAAACAAGCGCTTTATGATCTTTCTTTTGCGACTGGGGCAACGCAGCGCGATCACTTGATCGACATCGATGGCGGCATCGGCACTTTGGCTGTGTTCGCGTCTAAAGGGCGGCGCGAAATGCCCGATGCACAAATATATCTCGATGGAGAAACGGAACAGCTCTCCCGCAACGGCACCTTTCTGGGGCAACATATTTGTACGCCGATGCAGGGCGTCGCAGTGCATATTAACGCCTTCAATTTCCCTGTTTGGGGAATGCTGGAAAAGCTGGCCCCGACCCTGCTCGCTGGTGTACCTGCCATTGTCAAACCCGCCACTGCAACGTGTTATGTGACCGAACTTGCCGTGCGCATCATGCTCGACAGTGGCATCCTACCTAAAGGTGCATTGCAACTTGTCAGCGGCGGATTGGGCGACATGTTGGAACGGCTTACTATGCAAGACAGCGTAAGCTTCACAGGTTCAGCACAAACCGCGCTTAAGCTGCGATCAACGCCTCATTTGCTCGAAAATTCTATCCGCTTTGTCGCCGAGCAGGACAGTCTCAACGCCTCCATCCTTGGACCTGATGCCGCGCCGGGCACCCCAGAGTTTGATCTCTTCATCAAAGAGGCGCACCGCGAGATGACCACAAAGGCGGGTCAAAAATGCACCGCTATTCGCCGGATCATCGCGCCTCAGGAACACGTCGATGCAGTGATTGCAAAGCTGAGCGAGCGCCTGTCCAAAACCGTCGTCGGCGATCCCACAGATCAAGCCACGCAGATGGGCGCGCTTGTGTCTGGTGCTCAGAAAGCGGATGTTTTGGCCAAAGCGCAGATCCTCAAAACGGAGGCCACGCAGGTCTATGGGGATGACGAAATAGCTGCGCGCGCGGGCGCGTTTGTCTCGCCAATGCTGTTCGAATGCGCGGACCCAGACACAGCGACCCGCGTTCATGACACCGAAGCCTTTGGACCTGTGTCGACCGTCATGGGTTATCGCGATCTGCCTCACGCCATCGCGCTGGTGAACAAGGGACAAGGCTCGCTTGTCGCCTCTGTCATCACCCATGACCCAGAGGTCGCACGCGAGGTCGCGCTTGGCGCGAGCGCTTATCATGGACGGCTTTACTTCAACAATCGCG
>NZ_JBDWVM010000104.1:0-25681 GCF_039984035.1 Planktotalea sp.
TACATTCTCAATTTTCGCAGTTGCGAGACATGGAATAAGAGATCTAAAATTATCAGCAGATCGCTCCGCGCTGGAGCCGCGAAGTCAACAGATACGAGAAAAACTCTCTTTCGTTTCTGGTGGTCTTGAGAGCATCGTTCTTTCTTCTTATGACGCCTTTTTGCTTCACGGGCTTTTCTTGATCCCCCCCCGGATTGATCGGCGCCACTCGTCGGCGCTTCGACAGATTTCGGTCAAGGAAATGTTGACGGAGTGCGATGCGCAAAAGTTAGCGCGACTGATTGCCTCTGGATCCAAAGCGCCGATTTTGATCAGCCCCGAGCCATTGCTGGCCGATATCGGGAATGACATTGTCCGAAAGAATTCAAATGCGCCAACTCAACCGGTCCAGTACGAGGAAGTTTGCGCCACTATTGAGGACGAGTTTGGTCAACCTGGTGTTCATTGGCTATGGCAAGACCCTTCGACCATAGGGGATCAGTTTAACACAATCAGAGAGTATAGCGTTGGTTCGGTCGCTTTGAAGGGGCTCAAAAACGCGAAGCAACACGCGTCTATAGATGTGCGCCATATGAATGATGATTATGGTCGGATTGTCTTGGAGAATGTCGTTGAGAAGTTGAGAACTCTTGTTTAGCCTCAGCGCATCAGGAAGATGCACTTGCTAACGCTTGCTTCATTTCAGGCGACCATGTCTCATGGAAGTCTGATTGATCCCAATTGAAACGTTGTCTCAGTTACTGATAACCAAGCTCGGTCCTTTAGTTCATAGGCTAAAGTGATCATAAGTGTTTGAACCACTTACCTTATAATGAACAAAAGGAATATGCTAATGGCATCGAGCAAAGTAGCCGTTGTGACAGGCGGTCTATCAGGCATGGGGCTAGCGATTGCAAAACGTTTGCACGCTGATGGCACAACGGTCGTGATTGGCGCGCGTCGTGGTGGTGATGCAGAAGCCGTTGCTGGGTTACATGCGAAAGTCGGCGCTAAGCTGGATGTCGCGCAATTGGATGTACGCGATACGGAGAGTGTCGAAGGGTTTATCACTAATGTGATCACGCAATACGGTAGTGTGGATATTTTGGTGAACACTGCAGGTGTTTATGAAGAAGAGGCCGTCATTGGCCATTCTGACAAGCTCTGGGATGACACGATCGATACAAACCTGACGGGCACGTTCAAGATGATCCGCGCGGCTATGCCGGGCATGAAGGCGCAAGGGTGGGGACGGATTATCAATCTTGCTTCCGTCGCTGCGCATAACGGAATGGCTGACAACGCGGCCTATTGTGCCTCAAAAGCTGGCCTTCTTGGTCTTGGGCGTTGTGTTTCGCTAGAAGGGGCACCGCATGGCGTGACCTGTACGAGCATCAGCCCAACCTGGGTCGAAACCGAGATGTTGAAGCAGTTCGTGGATCAAGAGATTGAAGAAACGGGTGCGACGCGTTCGGAAGTTCAGGCGAAGTATGAGGCATCTAACCCACAGGGCGCGCTTGTTCAGCCTGAAGAGATCGCCAATCTCGTTGCGTTTCTGGTTAGTGATGCAGGCCGCGCCATTACAATGGAAGACATACAGGTCAACGCCGGCTCGCTTTGGTGAGCAAGGCAGGATGCGAGAGGTAATATAATATGTTACCTAATCGGTGGAAACACGCGCATGTGACTCGCGCTTGCGGCTAAATGCTTCTATTCTCACAGTGAATCACAGACGATACGTTTTCTGAGAAGGATTGCACTGCCATGCTCACCCGTCGCCATTTTGTTATTTCCACGGCCACGTTGTTTTCTGCTCCAATTGCTAGCATTGCATCAGCGGCACCGACGTCCAAGCGTTCCAGCTGGGATGCATGGGATGCGCAAGTTACGCCTGCTGAATATGTGCCTGAGACATCTAACCCGTGGAACCTGCACCGCCGCTTCTTGCCGCAACGTGTTCAAGCGAATGCTGGTTTGAAAGTTGGTGATATCCACGTCGATGCGGTTGCACGCTATCTCTATCATATTGAAGAGGGCGGAACGGCGATGCGCTATGGCGTGGCGATTGCGCGTGGTAATCTGTACGAGCCGGGCGTCTATTCAATCCGTCGCAAAGCTAAATGGCCCACATGGACACCGACGCCTGCGATGATCAAACGCGATCCGCATCTGTATGAGCAACATGCCGACGGCATGGATGCAGGCCCTTCCAACCCTCTCGGGTCTCGTGCGCTTTATCTATATAAGGGTAATCGCGATACTTATTTGCGCATTCACGGATCGCCGAACCCGGGTTCCATCGGTGGTCGCGCCAGCTCTGGCTGCGTGCGCATGGTGATGGCGCACATTAACGGGCTCTATGAGAATGTTAACAAGGGGGTCACTGCGCATTTGCATGCAGCAGAGGATCACATCAGCGCGCAAACCTAATGCGCGCTGACGAGGCGTTTGATTAAGAGGCCGCTCTTGAGCAGATCGGCCGACCATCACTTGAGCGCAGTGGCAGGAATGTCGTCTCCACCGGGCCAATATGGCGGTAAGTGTAGCACCCATCAATTGGATCAATTTGCAGCGCGGTCAAATCTTGGCCCGCTGCAGCAATAGACAAAACACCTTCAGGTACTTCTGTGATGAACGGGCTTGCTTCGCTGACTTGTGTCGTGGATTGGCACGCGGACAGGAGTGCGGCAGCGCAGCCCATTAGTGCGATTGTCTTTTTCATGTGGACGTCCCCAGTTTAGTTTGAAAGCACTTTGGTTGGATTCGCGGGCCGAGACCAGATCAAAGCGGACATGACGTTGATTTAGCTGTGGGAGTTCGGAGTACGGGCAACACTGCTCTCGTCAGGCTGAACGAAAACCAGTATTGGACGGGTATGAGCCAAATAGAATCTCTCTTCGTGACCCGCCTGTACCGCGCAGCTCTATCTGAGTTGGGCCCGATTTCCGCCGAAGAATTAGAGGCGTCTTGCTATGCAATCGCCAGTGATGATGAGGCAGGTCAGCAATGGTGCGAGGACAATGATTTTCCGGGCTACACGTCCTATGCCTCTCTAACTGATCTGGCATGGCGCTCGCCGATCTTTAAAGACCTGATCAAAATTCTGGACGCTCATGTGGCAGCCTTTGTGGAAGACGCACAATTTGATCTGGATGGGAGAGAGCTGAAGCTGGAAGACATCTGGATCAACATCCTGCCAGAGGGCGGCATTCACACATCGCATATTCACCCGCATTCGGTGATCAGCGGCACGACCTATGTGTCCATGCCCGAGGGCGCGAGCGCGATCAAGTTTGAGGACCCGCGCAGTCAGATGATGATGGCGTCACCTGTGCGCCAGAAAGATGCACGCCGCGAGTTGAAGACCTTTGTTTATGTAGAGCCTGAAGTGGGCGATGTGCTGCTCTGGGAAAGCTGGCTACGCCATGAAGTGCCGATGAACATGGCCGAAGACGAACGCATGTCAGTCTCCTTTAACTATTCTTGGGGGTAGGGTGCGTGATATCACGCACCTTACGTTTCATCGCTTTTTGAACCCTATTTTTATAGGGTCGTAAACAAGGCTTGCGTCGCAGGTACTATGGGTCTAAACGCACAGCTTCTAGTGACCTCCACGGGATTCGTCTGTCACGCTTTGCGGCAGCCTCGTGATGTTGAAAAAGGAATAGGCTATGAACGCCAACGAACTGCGGGATAAAACGCCCGATCAGCTCCGTGAAGAGCTGGCTAATCTCAAGAAAGAAGCCTTCAACTTGCGCTTTCAGCAAGCAACAGGCGCATTGGAATCTACGGCGCGTATGCGCGGTGTGAAACGCGACGTCGCGCGTGTGAACACAGTTCTCAATGAAAAAGCAGCTGCGGCTGCAGCGGAATAAGGAAGTCTCGATATGCCTAAGCGTATTCTAAACGGCGTCGTAACTTCTGACGCAAACGCACAAACAATTACCGTATCCGTAGAGCGTCGCTTTACGCATCCGGTTCTTAAGAAAACCATTCGTAAGTCCAAAAAGTATCGGGCGCACGATGAACAGAATGCCTTCAAGGTTGGTGACAAAGTTCGGATTATCGAATGCGCACCTCGCTCGAAGACAAAGCGCTGGGAAGTGTTGGAAGCTTAAATCAAGCTTCCGGCGCTTCTTAGGAAGTGAAACCCTGGGGACACTGGCACGCATCGCCGCCCCATAGGTCCGGAGAAACCAAATGATCCAGATGCAGACAAATCTGGATGTAGCTGACAACAGCGGCGCTCGCCGTGTTCAGTGCATCAAGGTTCTGGGTGGTTCCAAACGTCGTTATGCCTCCGTTGGAGACATCATCGTCGTTTCAGTTAAGGAAGCCATCCCACGCGGTCGCGTAAAGAAAGGTGACGTGCGTAAAGCCGTCGTCGTACGTACCGCTAAAGAAGTATTCCGTGAAGATGGCACAGTGATCCGTTTTGATCGCAATGCTGCGGTAATCTTGAACAACTCTAACGAGCCAGTAGGTACACGTATCTTTGGCCCAGTTGTTCGTGAATTGCGCGCCAAGAACTTCATGAAAATCATCTCACTCGCGCCGGAGGTGCTGTGATATGGCTGCTAAGTTGAAAAAAGGCGACAAGGTCGTCGTGCTTGCTGGCAAAGACAAAGGTAAAGAGGGCACAATCAGCTCTGTTGACCCGAAAGCTGGCAAAGCAGTTGTAGATGGCATCAACATCGCCATCCGCGCAACGCGCCAGAGCCAGACGTCTCAAGGTGGACGCATCCCGAAAGCGATGCCAATCCAGCTGAGCAACCTCGCTCTTCTCGATGCAAACGGCAAAGCAACTCGCGTTGGCTTCCGCATGGAAGGTGACAAGAAAGTGCGCTTCGCAAAAACCACGGGAGACGTGATCGATGCTTGATACGAGCAACTACACACCCCGCCTGAAGGCCGCGTATAAGGACACAATCCGCGCAGCAATGAAGGAAGAGTTCGGTTACAAGAACGACATGCAAATCCCACGTTTGGACAAAATTGTTCTGAACATTGGTTGTGGCGCAGAAGCCGTTCGTGACAGCAAGAAAGCCAAATCCGCTCAGCAAGATCTGACTGCGATTGCCGGCCAAAAAGCTGTTGTAACTACAGCGAAGAAGTCCATCGCGGGTTTCCGCGTGCGTGAAGAAATGCCACTGGGTACGAAAGTTACTCTGCGCGGCGATCGCATGTATGAATTCCTCGACCGTCTGATCACCATCGCAATGCCACGTATTCGTGACTTCCGCGGTGTTTCCGGGAAAAGCTTTGACGGCCGTGGCAACTACGCCATGGGCATGAAAGAGCATATCGTATTCCCAGAGATCGAATATGACAAAGTGGACGAAGTTTGGGGGATGGACATCATCATCACCACAACTTCTGCAACCGACGCCGAAGCTAAAGCGCTGTTGAAGCATTTCAACATGCCGTTCAACAGCTAAGCGCGGGAGAGAGAATTATGGCTAAAAAAGCAATGATCGAACGCGAAAAGAAGCGTGAAGCACTTGTAGCAAAATATGCTGCGAAACGTGCTGCGCTGAAAGAAATCGCGAATGACGAATCCAAGACGATGGAAGAGCGTTTCACAGCGCGCCTGAAGCTTGCAAAACTGCCGCGCAACAGCTCGGCCACACGCTTGCACAACCGTTGCCAGCTGACTGGTCGTCCTCACGCGTATTATCGTAAACTCAAGGTTTCCCGTATTGCTCTGCGTGACCTGGCCTCCGCTGGTCAGTTGCCGGGCATGGTGAAATCGAGCTGGTAAGGAGATAAGATATGAACGATCCTATCGCCGACATGCTCACACGGATTCGCAACGCACAAATGCGTGGCAAATCCACTGTGATGACACCTGCGTCCAAGCTGCGTGCTTGGGTTCTGGATGTTCTCGCAGACGAGGGTTACATCCGCGGCTATGAGAAAATGACTGGTGAAGATGGCCATCCGGCAATCGAAATCAGCCTCAAATACTATGACGGTGTTCCTGTCATTCGCGAATTGAAGCGGGTTTCTAAGCCTGGTCGTCGCGTTTACATGGGCTCCAATGACATCCCAACAGTCCGTCAGGGCCTGGGCGTGTCGATTGTCTCCACCTCTAAAGGTGTGATGTCGGATGCATCTGCACGCTCTGCCAACGTTGGCGGCGAAGTGCTCTGCACAGTCTTCTAAGGAAAGCGTATGTCTCGAATTGGTAAAAAACCAGTCGATCTGCCATCAGGTGTTACTGCATCTGTTTCCGGTCAGACTGTTGAAGTAAAAGGCCCGAAAGGCGCTCGTAGCTTCACCGCAACCGACGATGTGACCCTCACAGTTGAGGACAACAAAGTCACAGTCACACCACGTGGCAAATCCAAGCGCGCGCGTCAGCAGTGGGGCATGTCCCGCACTCGCATCGCTAACCTTGTCACCGGTGTTACAACCGGCGCCAAGAAAGAGCTTGAGATTCACGGCGTTGGTTACCGTGCCCAGCTTGCAGGTAAAGTTGTAAAACTGAACCTCGGCCTGTCTCACGATGTTGATTTCGAAATCCCTGAGGGCGTCACAGTGACTGTTCCGAAGCCGACCGAAATCGTAATCGAAGGCAACGACGAGCAGCAAGTTGGTCAAGTCGCAGCAAACATTCGTGCGTGGCGCAAGCCTGAGCCTTACAAAGGCAAAGGTATTCGTTACAAAGGCGAGTTTATCTTCCGTAAGGAAGGCAAGAAGAAGTAAGGACCAGTCAAATGGCAAATAGCAAAAGAACTCTGTTTCTGAAGCGCCGTCTGCGCGTCCGGAACAAACTCCGCCGCGTAAACGCAGGACGCATGCGTCTTTCTGTGCACCGCAGCAACAAAAACATCAGTGTTCAGCTGATTGACGATGTTAATGGCGTAACGCTCGCTTCTGCTTCTTCTTTGGAAAAAGCATTGGGTGTTGTCGGCAAAAACAACGTTGAAGCGGCAACAAAAGTTGGCGCAGCGATTGCTGAGCGCGCGAAAAAAGCTGGCGTAGAAGAAGCATACTTCGACCGCGGCGGTTTCCTCTTTCACGGTAAGGTTAAAGCAATTGCTGACGCCGCACGTGAAGGTGGTTTGAAAATCTAAGACCTTGAGAAGAGCTCGCCTTGGCGGGCTCTTCCGATGATCCGGGGGCCTTTGGTCCACTAGGATTGAATGAAATTTAGGCGCATCGCGCCACTCATAAAAGGACTGTCCAAATGGCAGAACGTGAAAACCGCCGTGGCAACCGCCGCGACCGTGATGAAACACCGGAATTTGCGGATCGCTTGGTTGCGATTAACCGTGTTTCCAAAACTGTTAAGGGTGGTAAGCGCTTTGGCTTCGCCGCACTTGTCGTTGTTGGCGACCAAAAGGGCCGTGTAGGCTTTGGCAAAGGTAAAGCGAAGGAAGTTCCTGAAGCGATCCGTAAAGCCACAGAGCAAGCAAAGCGTCAAATGATCCGCGTTGCGCTTCGTGAAGGTCGTACGTTGCACCACGACATGGAAGGCCGTCATGGCGCTGGTAAAGTTGTGATGCGCACAGCACCACAAGGTACTGGTATCATCGCCGGTGGTCCAATGCGTGCCGTCTTCGAAATGCTCGGTGTTCAGGATGTTGTTGCGAAATCTATCGGTTCGCAAAACCCATACAACATGATCCGCGCGACCATTGATGGTCTGAAGAAAGAAAGCAGCCCTCGCTCCGTCGCTCAGCGTCGTGGCAAGAAAGTTGCAGACATTCTCAACAAAGGCGAGGCCGCACCAGCAGCCGAAGCCGCAGACGCGTAAGGACCTGACCAATGGCTAAAACTATCGTTGTAAAGCAAATCGGTTCTCCGATCCGTCGCCCAGAGAAACAGCGCCAGACGCTGATCGGCCTGGGTCTGAACAAGATGCACAAAACACGTGAGCTTGAAGACACGCCAGCAGTACGCGGCATGATCAACAAGATCCCTCACATGGTTGAGATCATCGAAGAAAAAGGCTGAAGTTAACGTAAACTGCGTGGTTTCACGCACCTTACCTTCAGTTTCAAACGCCCTCGGAGCAATCCGGGGGCGTTTTGCGTTTGTCTGATCGATGCTTTGTTGGCCTATGCATGCCTTGCAAGGCGGCTAGTTGATATTGTCTGTGGTGAGAACAAGGGCAAATTCGTAGCTACGGCCAACTTATAATTCCAAACATTGGCATCTGATATGAACACTCTGACACACGCACTTTCTAATCTCGCGAAATCCGTAAAAACGTCTTGGACCACTGGTCCATGCCCAAGCTGGACAGAATATATGCGCGAAACCTCTGAGCGCAGCTAAGCACAACGCCTTGAGCACTCTCGCTGATCTGCGCTATGGCTTGCACTGCAATCTAGGCAGCACCAGCGAGGACACTCAATGACAAAGAAAGAAGCTGCGCTTCGCGTCGACTTTGTCAGCGGGGCGGTCGCACATCGTTTGCGTTTTGGGGGTGGTCGTGGGCAGGATTTGCCCAAGGCGATGGGTCTACGCGCAGGCAAAACACCGACGGTCATTGATGCAACTGCAGGTCTGGGGCGCGATTCTTTCTTGCTCGCCTCGCTGGGCGCCAAAGTCACTATGATCGAACGCTCCGCTGAAATGCATGCGCTCTTGCAGGATGGCATGACACGGGCCGTTGAAGAGGGCGGGGGTTTTGCAGACATCTTGGGACGCATGACCTTGCTGCATGGCGATGCCAAAGATTTACTGCCGGACCTAAATGGCGATGCAATCCTGATTGATCCAATGCATCCGCCGCGCAAAAATTCGGCGTTGGTCAAGCGCGAACTCCGTCAGGTGCGCGATATTGTGGGAACTGATGAAGATTCTGCGGAGCTTTTACGCGTTGCGCTTGAACATGCTCGAAAACGAGTGGTGCTGAAATGGCCTGCAAAGGCGGATCCGATCGCAGGTGTGCGCGCCTGTTCGCATCAAATCATGGGCAAATCGACACGTTATGACGTGTTCATGCTCGGCTAGGGCGGGGCGCCTAGGTTACTTCCACTGGTTCGGCGTGACATAGACGATGCTTTCATCGGCGCTGATCATGACCTCACCATCCTGAATATTCACCTGCAGCTTCATCGACCGGCTCGCCAAATCAGCCAAAGCGTTGGTTGTCTCTTCGTTAAGATTGATCACTTGAAGATTATCAAAACGCGTCGTGCTGTTCTTGATCTTGTCCCGCCACATCTCTGCCGTGCTGCCATAGGCGTAGATGATGACCTCCTTGGCCTTGGCGCAGGATTGACGAACGATTTTTTCGCTGGGCAGGCCAAGAGCGATCCAAAGCTCCAACTCGCCGCTCAGGCTTTTTTGCCAAATGTCTGGTTCGTCGTCCGTGGACAGACCCTTCGTCATTTCCAAATGCTCATGGGCGCTCAGGGCAAAAGCCAGCAAACGGACCATCATACGCTCATCCGTTTCGGATGGATGTTTGGCGACGGTCAGCTTGTGGGTCTCGTAGTAGTGACGATCCATGTCCGAGACAGAGAGTTCGACCTTATAGATAGTAGCCTTTTGCGCCATGGAGCGTTCCAATCTTTATGTGTGCTCGTTGGGTAGTGGGTTTGGCGCGTAAGTGGAAGGGCATACCGGCTGCTTTGGACAGGTGCGTACATCGATATGCGTTCGAAGCGATCTAGAGAGCACGCCGCTAGAGAAGAGATTTTACTGCGAACGGGCAAATCAAAGGTTTTTTCTGAAAAGTCCGAAAATAGGTGTCTCCGCCCGTTGGGACGGACGACGCGGCAGGCTGGATTGGTGTTTTGTGGCTTCAACCACCACTCAGGAGACCTCCGAAAAGACGCCACTCACGAACTTTCACCCAACTAAACCTCCAAAAAGACGCGCGGCTTCGCGAGCACGCATTCCTCGTTAGTGCCACCGCGCATACTGAAATCAAAGAAAGATACATCAATGAAGAAACTCATTATTTTAGCTACACTTGGTCTTTGTGCCTGTGAAACACCGGCGGAAATCGCGGCGCGTGAGCAGCTAGACGGCGCCTGCGTTGCAGGTGATTTGCAGGCCTGTGAGGCTGTTCAAGAGCGGGTCGCCGCTGAAAAGCTCGCCCTCGCGACGTCCCTTATTGGACTTTAAGGTTAGGGAAGTACTCAGCTCTAAGTAAAATTTTGGGCGGTTGCGTGAACAGATTTCTTGCGAAGCGCACCGCCCAATAGCGGCGCTTTCTCGCCCCCGATATTGCAAGCTTGCAGATCAAGCCTCAGCTGTGCACTTCTCCTCCATTGAAAAGAAAGGTTTAACAGGCGCTATATGATTTTGGTAAACTCCATAGGTTTGATCACGTCAGGCGTTTGTTTGTTTTGCGCGCATCTTTTGTTGCTGCGCAGGCTTGATACTGAAGTCTACTTGCCGCTTGC
Organism: Planktotalea sp.; assembly: GCF_039984035.1. GTDB lineage: Bacteria > Pseudomonadota > Alphaproteobacteria > Rhodobacterales > Rhodobacteraceae > Planktotalea. The sequence goes on from NZ_JBDWVM010000104.1 coordinate 10,350, forward strand.
GCTGTTGTTCCTATTCGAAGGGTTAGCGATTGGGTTTGGCGTTCTAGTGCAAATCTACGATCCTGACAGTACAGGCCATCTCTTCCGCGCGAGTGTTATTATCGGCGGTTTGGAACTCGCGTCTCCATTCCTTTTCTGGGCCTATGTTCGTGCGCTCACGACAGAGGGGCAGGCGGAGCGCATTCCAAAGTTGCGCTATCATATTGCGCCCATCCTTCTTGTCTTGGCTGCGTTCTGGTCGCTTCTGTTTTTGCCGTCCGATTTTGATGCTTCAGAATATACTGACGATGATTTGCGGTTGATCGGTATCGTATTGATCGCCTTTGTGGTCGTGTTGGCCGATATCGTCTTTAAGGCAATGATCGCGACTTATGTGTATCTCACCATTCGTCGCCTCATCGCGTATCGCACGCGCCTAAGGGACGTTTTTGCGAGCACCGAAAACAGAGAACTGACTTGGATCTGGGTGATCATCGTCTGTATTGTGATCTACTTATCTGCCAGCATAGCGTTCACAGCATCAGTGCTCTTGGGCGTGTTTGCGGAAAATTCCTATGAAGATCATCTGCAAGTTTTCGATGCGACCGCACTGCTGTTTATGTTCTGGATCATTGGTGTGTGGGGGTTGCGCCAACGCCCGGGACTAACGCGCCAACCTGTTATCACCCCTGAACAGCCTGACGCGTCTGCGGCTCGAAAATATGAAAAATCCGCTCTCGATGCTGAGCGTTTAGAACGTATTGCAGCGAAGGTTGAGACCGCAATGTCACAAGATTTGCTCTACCGTGATCCCAACCTATCACTTTGGGATTTGTCCAAACGTATCGGGGTGACAGGGCATTACGTGTCACAAGCCTTGAACATGCATTTGAACAAAAGCTTTTTTGACGTGGTGAATGGCTGGCGGATCAAGGATGCGGTTAAGCAGTTGAATACGTCAGATGAGACAATCCTCGTGATCGCTTATGACGTAGGCTTCAATTCGCGCTCTGCGTTTTACAAAGCGTTTAAACGTGAAACGGGGAAGACGCCGTCTGACTTGCGAAAGTAGAGCCAAGTGCTCTGACGCCTTCCTAGAAGCTGCGGTAATTCAAGCGCTCCGCTTAAGGATGCTCGCAAAAAAGGCACATCGAATTTTTTGCGAAAAAGGCGCGCGAAAACGTGAGATCGAACTTGCAAATGCTGCGATGCGGCGTATTGACGAAATCATGCCAACACCGATGACGATAAAGCTAAATTCCATTGCACATACGCCGTTAGAAGATGCCCAAGGGCTTTTCAGCGGTTGCTTTTTGATATCCGTGGGGCTTGTCTTTCTGACGCACCTAGGCTTTCTCACAGGGCAAATGGCGGGTATCGCGTTGCTTATCGCCTATCCGACGGGTTGGTCTTTTGGGGCAGTCTTTTTTCTCATTAACGTCCCGTTTTATGCCTTTGCCTATAAGCGTTTAGGACTTGAGTTTACGTTGAAAAGTCTTTTCTGCGTGACTGCCGTTTCGGTGCTTTCTGACAATCTCGCGCTGCACATCGTATTTGAGAGCTTAAATCCGCTTGTCGGAACACTTGCCTTCGGTGTGAGTGTTGGCTTCGGCATATTAGCCTGCATTCGCCATAAAGGTTCGCTCGGCGGCGTTGGTGTGGTGGCGATTGTCATACAGGATAGCTTTGGTTTCAAAGCGGGATATACGCAGCTCATCGTCGATGTAATCATTTTCGCAATTGCGATGTTCATTTTCCCTGCGAGCGTGATTGCATATTCTTTGCTTGGGGCGGTGGTATTGAATGGGGTGATCGCATTTAATCATCGACGCGATCGGTATGTGGCGCCTTAAGCGCGCGGCAAAGGGTCTTGATGCCCTTTGAAAACTGCCTGAGCCGACGCGCGAGACAGAGCCAAGTTTCGTGTCTTGGAATGAGGTTTCCCCTCTTGCTCCATACCCCTCAGCGTTCTATACGCCCCCAGTGGCAATCCGTGCCACGCATAGAATCAATCATACGCCGTGTTCGGCCACTCCCGTCGCTGGGGGTCGCATCCGGCAAAGGAGAAGCGACATGAAACTGAATGAACTGCACGACAATCCAGGTGCCACGAAACGACGCAAGCGTATTGGCCGCGGTGTGGGTTCCGGCATGGGTAAGACTGGTGGCCGTGGTATCAAAGGTCAAAAGTCCCGCTCAGGTGTAGCGATCAAAGGCTTTGAAGGCGGTCAAATGCCGATCTACCAACGCCTTCCTAAGCGCGGTTTCAACAACATCAACGCCAAGACACACGCTGTTGTGAACCTCGGCTTGATCCAGAAATTCGTAGATGCAGGCAAAATCGACGCCAAAGAAGCAATCACCGAAGAATCATTGGTGGCTTCCGGTCTCGTTCGCCGCATCAAAGACGGTGTTCGCGTTCTTGCGAAGGGCGAAGTGACGTCCAAATTGAACATCACAGTCACTGGCGCATCTAAGTCTGCAATCGCAGCGGTAGAAAAAGCTGGCGGCTCACTTACGGTCACAAAAACGACTGCGGCTGAATAACAGGTTGTTACGGGCCGCTAGGCCCACTACATACCTCTAGACGTTTTCCAAAATGCCGCCTGAGCTGAAAACGCTTCGGTGGCATTTTTCATTAGAAGAGAGCCGTTCATGGTATCTGCAGCAGAACAAATGGCAGCCAACACAAGTTGGTCCGCACTTGGTAAAGCAACCGATCTTCGCAATCGCATCCTGTTCACGCTCGGTCTGTTGATCGTTTACCGTTTGGGCACGTTTATTCCTGTCCCGGGTATCGACGGCGCCGCATTGCGTGAATTTATGGAGCAAGCGGGACAGGGCATCGGGGGCATGGTCTCCATGTTCACAGGTGGTGCGCTGGGTCGAATGGGTATCTTTGCCCTCGGTATCATGCCGTATATTTCGGCATCGATTATCGTTCAGTTGCTGACCTCAATGGTTCCTGCGCTTGAACAGCTCAAGAAAGAAGGCCAGCAAGGCCAAAAGAAAATCAACCAATACACGCGTTACGGCACGGTCGCCTTGGCGACGATGCAGGCCTATGGCCTTGCGGTCAGCCTAGAAGCGGGTGGTTTGGTCACGGAAGGCGGCATGTTCTTCCGTATTGCCTGCCTGATTACACTGGTTGGTGGCACCATGTTCCTGATGTGGCTCGGTGAGCAGATCACCGCTCGCGGCATCGGTAACGGTATTTCCTTGATCATCTTTGTCGGCATTATTGCCGAAGTTCCTGCCGCTTTGGCACAGTTCTTCGCATCTGGCCGTTCCGGCGCGATCAGCCCAGCCGTGATTGTCGGGGTTATCCTAATGGTGGTCGTCACCATTGCCTTTGTAGTGTTCATGGAGCGTGCGCTCCGTAAGATCCATATCCAGTATCCGCGCCGTCAAGTTGGCATGCGTGTGCAGGAAGGTTCTTCTTCGCACCTTCCCGTTAAAGTGAACCCAGCGGGCGTTATTCCAGCGATCTTCGCAAGCTCACTGCTGCTCTTGCCTGCAACGATCTCGACATTCTCGGGCAACTCAACAGGTCCAGTCATGTCGACGCTTCTGGCGTACTTTGGACCAGGCCAGCCGCTGTACCTGTTGTTCTTCGCGGCGATGATCGTGTTCTTCACATTCTTCTACACCTTCAACGTTTCCTTCAAAGTGGACGACGTTGCGGACAACCTGAAAAACCAGAACGGTTTTGTTCCAGGTGTGCGCCCGGGCAAGAAGACGGCAGAATACCTCGAATTCGTTGTGTCCCGCATCTTGGCGCTTGGCGCGGCTTACCTGACATTGGTTTGCTTGCTGCCAGAAGTTATTCGCGGCCAGTTCGCAATCCCATTCTATTTTGGTGGTACATCAGTATTGATCGTTGTTTCGGTCACCATGGATACCATTCAACAGGTGCAGAGCCACTTACTCGCGCATCAGTATGAAGGTTTGATCCAGAAATCTCAGCTGCGCGGTAAGGGCGGCAAAGGACGTAAGAAACGGAGCCCAGTCAACCGATGACCAATATTATTCTTCTAGGACCACCCGGAGCGGGTAAGGGAACACAAGCACAAATGCTTGTGGAAGATCGCAACATGGTTCAGCTGAGCACCGGCGATATGCTGCGCGAAGCGAAAGACAGCGGCACAGAAATGGGCAAAGTTGTTGCGGACGTCATGGCGCGCGGTGATCTGGTAACAGATGAAATCGTGATCGGTCTGATCCGTGAAAAGCTTGAGGGCGACAAAACTGGCGGTTTCATCTTTGACGGCTTCCCACGCACTTTGGCTCAAGCGGATGCTTTGGCTGAGTTGATGGAAGAGCAGGGCGAAACGCTTGACCACGCGATTGAGTTGCAAGTCAACGACGACGTGTTGGTCGACCGCATTGTTGGCCGCGCTGCGGAAGCTGCGGCTGCGGGCAAACCTGTACGTGCGGACGATAACGAGGAAAGCCTGAAGATCCGTTTGATGGCCTACTACAAACAGACGTCTCCGCTGATCGGTTACTACCACGCCAAAGGTCTGCTTAAAGGCGTTGACGGCCTCGGCACGATGGACGGCGTTAAAGCAGAGATCGCTGGCGTTCTCGGTTAAGCGGTGGTTCCGGTCGCAACTCCTGAGGAGTTGAAACCCCTTGAAAAAGAGTTTGGCGAATTGCTCGCCAAACGAAAAAGTCTTTATTGGTATAATATTTTAGATGCAATTTCTGTTGCGGTCGTAATTTGCTCTATGCCTGTTGCTCTGTCGAACTGGATCATCTTTGCGCCGATATTGATCTTTTGTTTGGTCGTTTTTTGGTTGGGGCAAGCAAAACGCGATACCGATGCGCGCTTGAAAGAAATTGGAACGATCTTTGAACGCCGAGGCCTCGCAATTCTGAATGATCCGGCGAACAACGTCACTGTTTACCTCAAGAACAGCGATGAACAGAAAAAATGAATGCTATCGAGCTTCCTGCCGAAATCGAAAAACTAGCAGACGAACATGCGACCTCACTAAAGGATCGGTCTAGATTGTATCGGCGGTCTTGGTTCCTTTTGATGACGCCTATTGTGATCGTTGGCGTTATAGTCATTCGATTTGGAGTGGTAGGGGAAGAATTTTGGACTTGGTATTGCTTCCCTTGTCTTGTTCTGGCGGTTTTTTTTCGAATTGTGTGTTCGGCGGTTGCCACTCTGGAAGCAAACGAGCAGCGTTGTTCGGGAAATGAAAATGAAATCGAGAGACTTGGCTTCGAACTCTCCCCCCGAATTTTCCGAAAACCGAAGATCATCCAAAGCAAATGATGGTTCAGAGACCTTGACGATCGCTTTCGCTAACACCCTATTGACCAACCCATAAAAAACTCATAACCACCCTTATCTCTTATGAGAATCAAATGCCTGAGACGGGTAGCTCCCATCAAAGGCAGATCACCTGATCAGCTTTAAGCCCTCGGCCAACCCGCCTTGGGCTTTATGTTGTGAAAAAAGGGTCTGGAATCACGGACCCGCAACGAAAAGGAAGTTCCACTTGGCACGTATTGCCGGCGTAAACATCCCGACCCACAAACGGGTCCCGATCGCCCTCACATATATCACAGGTATTGGCCCAGCCTCTGCCAAAGCAATTTGCGAAGCTGTTAAAATCGACGAAACACGTCGCGTTAACGAGCTTTCCGATGCAGAAGTTCTCGCGGTTCGTGAGCACATCGATGCAACGTTCACAGTTGAAGGCGACCTTCGCCGTGAAACTCAGATGAATATCAAGCGTCTGATGGACCTCGGTTGCTACCGCGGCCTGCGTCACCGTCGTAACCTGCCCGTTCGTGGTCAGCGTACATCTACAAACGCTCGTACTCGCAAAGGTCCTGCAAAGGCCATTGCTGGTAAGAAGAAATAAGGGAGGACTGATCAATGGCTCGTGAAGCAAAACGTACCAAAAAGAAGGTCTCCAAGAACATCGCCGCTGGCGTTGCTCACGTGAACTCTTCGTTCAACAACACAAAGATCCTTATCTCTGACGTTCAGGGTAACGCGATCTCATGGTCCTCTGCGGGCACGATGGGCTTCCGTGGCTCACGTAAGTCCACGCCATACGCGGCGCAGATGGCTGCTGAAGATGCTGGCCGCAAGGCTGCAGAGCACGGCGTGAAAACGCTGGAAGTTGAAGTTCAAGGTCCAGGTTCTGGTCGTGAGAGCGCGCTTCGTGCCCTTGCAGCTGCTGGCTTCAACATCACGTCCATCCGCGACGTGACGCCTATGGCTCACAACGGTTGCCGCCCACCAAAGCGTCGCCGCGTTTAAGCATCAAGATTACCTATGGAGGCTGCGTGTCCACGCGGCCTCTATTTCGTCATTTTAACCTCGAGCGTTTTGGTCTTTTGGACATGAGGTCGAAACAAGGATGGAGGGACGTATGATCCACAAAAATTGGGCAGAACTGATCAAGCCGACACAGCTTGAAGTCAAGCCAGGCAATGATCCTGCACGTCAGGCGACTGTTGTTGCTGAACCACTTGAGCGCGGCTTTGGCCTCACGCTTGGCAACGCATTGCGCCGTGTTCTGATGAGCTCGCTGCAAGGCGCGGCGATCACATCCGTTCAGATCGACAACGTATTGCACGAATTCTCTAGCGTTGCTGGTGTTCGCGAAGATGTCACAGACATCGTTTTGAACCTTAAAGGCGTCAGCCTGCGCATGGAAGTTGAAGGCCCTAAGCGTCTTTCAATCAATGCAAAAGGTCCTGGCATCGTGACAGCGGGTGACATTTCTGACTCCGCCGGTATCGAAGTTCTGAACCGTGAGCACGTGATCTGCCACCTCGATGATGGTGCAGATGTTTACATGGAACTGACCGTGAATACGGGCAAGGGCTATGTCGCTGCTGACAAAAACAAGCCAGAAGATGCACCAATCGGTCTTATCCCGATCGATGCGATCTACTCGCCTGTTAAGAAAGTATCGTACGATGTACAGCCGACCCGTGAAGGTCAGGTTCTCGACTATGATAAACTGACAATGAAAGTCGAAACAGACGGCTCTTTGACACCTGACGACGCGGTTGCATACGCAGCGCGCATTCTTCAGGATCAGCTGTCTATCTTCGTCAACTTCGACGAACCTGAATCAGCGTCTGCAAAAGACGAGGATGATGGTCTCGAGTTCAACCCACTTCTGCTGAAGAAAGTGGACGAGCTGGAACTGTCTGTCCGTTCCGCGAACTGCCTGAAGAACGACAACATCGTTTACATCGGCGATCTGATCCAGAAAACCGAAGCGGAAATGCTGCGTACGCCAAACTTCGGCCGCAAGTCTTTGAACGAGATCAAAGAAGTGCTGTCAGGTATGGGCTTGCACCTCGGCATGGACGTAGAGGACTGGCCACCGGACAACATCGAAGATCTCGCGAAGAAATTCGAAGACGCCTTTTAAGATATCGTAGGGTGCGTGATACCACGCACCTTACTTTTACGACTGGGTCAGTCACGACCCCAAGGAGAGCAATAGGCACGCACCTGTTGCCAGACAAAGCAAAAACGCCCGTAGAGGGCACATTAGGAGAAGACACATGCGTCACGCAAAAGGTTACCGCCGCCTAAACCGTACTCACGAGCACCGTAAAGCGCTCTGGGCAAACATGGCTGGCTCGCTCATCGAGCATGAGCAAATCAAAACAACATTGCCAAAAGCTAAAGAACTCAAGCGTATCATGGATAAGCTGATCACGGTTGGCAAACGCGCCGATCTGCACGCGCGCCGGCAGGCCGCAGCGCAGTTGAAAGAAGACAAGGACGTTGCAAAACTGTGCGAAATCCTCGGCCCACGCTATGCAGACCGTCCAGGTGGTTACACACGCGTTCTTAAAGCGGGTTTCCGTTATGGTGACATGGCGCCAATGGCGATCATCGAACTGGTTGACCGCGACGTAGACGCGAAAGGCGCGGCTGACAAAGCGCGCGTTGCTGCGGAAGCAGACGCGGACGAGTAAACCGCTCTAACGGTTTTAGGATTTGAAAGGCCCTCGCGCACAGCGGGGGCCTTTTGCGTTTAAAAGGGCGAAAGCTAAGCGCTAGGTTTTTAGGTCTGGAAACCCATAAAGCTGCGCAGGATTGTCCACGAGTATTTTACGACGAAGTTCAGCATCGCATCCCCAATCGCGCAGTTGATCTAACAAATCTCCATCATTCGGCATGACGCCGACATGCCGCACATGGGGCCAATCGGACCCCCAGAGCAACCGTGATGGGTTAACTTGCAAAAGGGCCTGCGCCATGTCGGTGATGTCCGTATAGGGAAACCTGTCCAAGGCGCTGATACGATAGGGGCCCGTCAGCTTGACCCAGGTTTGACCGCGCTCAAACGCTGTCAGAAACCGACGAAACCCAGGATCGCCCGCACCCTTTTTTACATTAGTGTATCCAAGATGACCAAAGACAACAGGCACGTGTGAGGCCGATAGAACGGCATCAATGTCATCAAAGGTTTCGACATGCGCCAGAAATTCGATATGCCACCCTAGATCAGCTATGCGCGCGGTGAAGGCGAGTGCCTCTTCGATCGAGGAAAATGTCATCCCGCCGCTATCCACCACGTTCACCCGAATGCCGCGTGCACCTGCTGCATGAAACGCTTCAAGCTCACTATCGGTGACGTCACTCGACACGGAAATTACAGCGCGAAGGCGGTCTGGCTCTGCACTCGAAACAGCCAGCGTCGCTGCATTGTCTTCGCCATAAACGCTCGGCTGGATCACGACTGCGCGCTCCAAGCCTAAAGCCCCTGAAACGACATTGAAATCGCTGATCACAAGAGGCGGGGGCGTGTAACTACGATCTGGGACATAGCGATGTTCGTGCCCAGACGGGAAAATATGAAAGTGGGTATCACAGGCGCCGCTGGGCATTTCAAAACTCGGGCCGTGAGGGTTAGCGTCTGGCGCTAGACAAAAGGGGATGTCGTCCTTTGAATGTGACATGTTGCTTGCTTCTCTCTTTCGCGTTTTGACGGCTAGCTTCTAGTCAATGCGATCTTTTCAACTGTCGCAAGTAATTTGACTTCAACGTCCTTCGGTAAGGTTTTCGCGTTCTTTCGCTCAACACACATATTGCGGCTGCGCTTCCTCTTGCACCTTGTGCACGCAACTCTCATATCTCTAGCAACTCACGAAAAGAGGAATTCTATGGTTCGCGCTCTGATCTTTGCCCTGTGTGTTGCAGTGCCATTCGCCGCAAAAGCGGAAAACGTCGTCCCAACCAGCCAAGCTCAGATTTCGTTAAGCTTTGCGCCTTTGGTCAAGCAAGCGGCGCCGGCTGTCGTCAATATTTACGCGAAACGCATCGTGCAAACCCGCGCGTCGGCCAGCCCCTTTGCGTCTGACCCTTTCTTTCAGAATTTCTTTGGTGATCTGGGACCGAGCCGACCGCAGGTGCAAAATTCGCTTGGCTCTGGTGTGATCCTGTCCAGTGACGGCTATGTTGTATCAAACTATCACGTTGTCGGTCAGGCCACTGACATTCGCGTTGTTCTGAAGGACCGGCGCGAATTTTCCGCAGAAGTGATCCTCGGTGATGAAGCCAGTGATCTCGCAATTTTACGTCTCAAAAATATGGATGAGGCAACGGACAACCTTCCATTTTTAAACTTACGAGACAGCAACACAGTTGAAGTCGGTGAACTGGTGCTCGCCATCGGCAACCCCTTTGGCGTTGGCCAAACTGTGTCGAGCGGGATCATTTCAGGGCTTGCACGGTCAGGCAAAGTCACTGGCAACGCGCGCGGTTATTTTATGCAAACCGATGCGCCGATCAATCCAGGTAACTCAGGCGGTGCTTTGATTGGCATGGATGGTGCGTTGATCGGCGTGAATACGGCGATTGTGACGCGTTCCGGTGGCTCAAACGGGATTGGCTTTGCGATCCCAGCCGCGATGGTTGAACAGTTTATCGAACAAGCGCGCGCAGGGGCGACCCTTTTCCAACGCCCTTGGGCTGGCATGGGCGGGCAAACCGTTGATGCTGACCTTGCGCAATCGCTCGGGCTTGATCGTTCGGGTGGCATGGCGATTACCCAATTGCAAGATGGCAGTCCCTTCGCGGCCGCTGGTCTGGCCGTGGGCGATGTTATCACAGCAGCGAATGGGTTGGAGGTGAATTCACCGTCTGAAATGCTCTATTATATGACCATTGCAGGCATGGGATCTAAAATCGAAGTGAGTTTTGTTCACAACGGTCAGGAAGCTAGCACAACGGTCGCAATGATCGGCCCGCCGGATATCCCTGCGCATGAAGAAGTCATTCTAGAAGAAGATGAGGTCTTACCGCTTCTTAAGCTTGCAAATGTGAATCCAGCAGTGCTGTCCGAACATCAACTCCCACTGCTCCCAGAAGGTGTCGTCGTGTTGGATACAGGGCCATTTGGGGGACGGGTTGGTTTGCAAAAGGGCGATATTCTGCGCGAAATCAATGGCGATACGATTGAAACACCGCGCGCCGCTCAAAAAGCGTTCCGAGATGCGCGCCGTTCGGTGTCGATGGTTGTTGAACGTGGTGGTCAATTGGTGCTGCTCCGGTTTAGGCTCTGAGGTATGAGCGATCTATTTAGCAGCGGCGCAGCAACGCCTGATCAGGGCCAAGCGCCGCAAAAAGGGCCGCGTCCGCTGGCGGATCGACTGCGCCCGCAAAAGCTGGCGGACGTTATAGGGCAGCGGCAAGTGCTCGGCGAGGGCGCGCCATTAGAGGTGATGCTTTCATCGGGATCGCTGACGTCTTTAATCTTTTGGGGTCCCCCCGGTGTTGGCAAAACGACCATCGCGCGGCTTTTGGCCCATGAAACAGAGCTACAGTTCGTTCAGATCAGTGCGATTTTTACTGGCATGCCGGACCTGCGCAAAGTCTTTGAAGCGGCAAAGATCAGGCGGCAAAACGGGCAGGGGACATTGCTGTTCGTCGACGAAATCCATCGTTTCAACAAGGCGCAGCAAGACGGGTTTTTGCCCCATATGGAAGATGGCACCATCTTGCTGGTAGGCGCGACGACGGAAAACCCCAGCTTTGAACTGAACTCAGCTGTGATGTCACGGGCGCAGGTTTTGGTGCTGGAACGCCTTGATCTGGCGGACCTTGAACGCATGGCGCAGCGGGCAGAACAAGAGTTACAAACAGAGCTGCCGCTCGATGGCCCTGCGCGGGAAGCGCTGCTGGAAATGGCCGATGGGGATGGGCGGGCTTTGCTCAATCTCGTTGAGCAGGTCGCTGCTTGGAAGACTGATCACAAGTTAACACCGCCTGAGCTCAGCAAACGACTGCAACGCCGCGCTGCGCAATATGACAAATCGGGCGATGCGCATTACAATTTGATCTCGGCCTTGCATAAATCGGTGCGCGGCTCTGATCCTGACGCGGCGCTCTATTGGTTCGCACGGATGCTAGAGGGCGGGGAAGACCCACGTTACCTCGCGCGGCGTATCTTGCGCATGGCGGTTGAGGATATTGGCCTTGCCGATCCGCAAGCGCAATCTGTCTGCCTACAAAGCTGGGAAACCTACGAACGGCTTGGCTCGCCCGAAGGGGAGCTGGCCTTGGCACAAGCGTTGACCTATCTCGCGCTCGCCCCGAAATCGAATGGGGTCTATGTGGGCTACAAAGCGGCGCGGCGCGCGGCGAAGGAAACCGGATCGAAACCACCGCCCAAGCATATCTTGAATGCGCCGACGTCCTTGATGAAGGATCAGGGGTATGGCGACGGCTATGCCTATGATCACGATGCGGAAGACGGGTTTTCTGGTCAGAACTATTTCCCTGACGGGATGGAACGTCCCAAGCTTTATGCGCCTGTGGAGCGCGGGTTTGAGCGGGAACTGATCAAGCGGCAGGATTACTTTGATAATCTACGTGCAAAGCGCAAAACGTAAGGCGCGCCCAACGCGCTAAACTTGACTCTGGGCACGCGGCGCGCGACATGGGCGCATGTTACTCAATGTTTCTCTGGTCGCCCTTGGCGGCGCGCTCGGATCGAGCCTGCGATACCTATCAGGGCTCGCGCTCACCAAGGCGTTTCCTATGAGCTTTCCCATCGGGGTCTTGCCGGTAAATGTTCTGGGGTCGTTTCTGATGGGCGTCTTTGTTGTGTTCGCGCACCAAAAGGGCTTCACGCTGGCGAACCTCTTTGTCATGACCGGATTGCTTGGTGGATTTACCACGTTCTCGGCCTTTTCACTGGAAGCTGTAACACTGATGGAACGCGGGCAAATGGGCCAAGCGGCATTATATATGGGGCTGTCATTGGTCCTGTCGATTTTGGGTTTGATGGCTGGATTGGCCGTCGCGAGAGGAATATGGGCATGAGCCGCGTTCAAACGATTACGATTGAAGAAGATGACGGCGATCAGCGTCTTGACCGCTTCCTGAAACGCAAGTTCCCCCAAGTGACGCAAGGCATGGTCGAAAAGATGTGCCGCAAGGGTGAGCTGCGTCTCGATGGCAGCCGCGTCAAAGCGAACACGCGTGTGCAAGAAGGCCAGCAATTGCGCATCCCACCATTGCCCGATAGCGCCGCGCCGAAACATGCCGCGCCGAGCAAGGTGAGCGCTGCCGATACGAAATTCATCCGCAATTGCGTGATCTATAAAGACGATCATGTCATTGCGCTCAATAAGCCTGCGGGCCTGCCTGTTCAGGGCGGCACGGGTCACGCGCGTCATGTTGATAGCCTCTCTGAAGCGTTGATGTATGACTATGAAGAACGTCCGCGCCTTGTGCACCGTTTGGACAAAGATACGTCCGGTGTTTTGATCCTCGGGCGCACGCGTCGCGCGGCCTCTGATCTGACGGCGGCGTTCCGTCACCGCGCCACGCGCAAGATTTATTGGGCGGCGATTGCCGGCGTTCCAAATCCACGCATGGGCACGATCAAATATGGTTTGATGAAAGCGCCCGGTCACGGTGCACGCGGTGAAGGGGAGAAGATGATCTGTATCCATCCCCGCGAAGTGGATCAGACCGAAGGCGCGAAGCGTGCTTTGACCGATTACGCGGTTCTGGAAACCGCAGGGCAGCGCACGTCTTGGTGCGCGCTTATCCCGATCACGGGGCGAACACACCAATTGCGCGCGCATATGGCGGAGATGGGTCACCCAATCGTAGGCGATGGTAAATATGGTGGCTCAGGTCAGGAGAACCTTGGCGATGGTTGGGGCGCGCAGCTTGGCGGCGATCTGAGCAAAAAGCTGCATCTCCATGCGCGATCTTTGCAAATCGAACACCCAGCGACCAAAGCGATCCTTCACATCACCGCGCCGTTGCCAGATCACATGCAGCGCACGTGGGACACATTTGCGTGGGACCCAAAAGAGGTTCCTGAAGATCCGTTCGAAGAGCTGATGTAATGCGGCTGCGCGCTGTTATTTTCGATGTGGATGGCACGCTTGTAGACAGTCAGGCGGACATCGTGGGCGCGATGGAGGCGGCGTTTGTCGCTGAAGGTCTGGACGCTCCAAGCAAAGACGCAATTCTCAGCACCGTTGGTCTGTCGCTTGATGTAGCACTGCCGATCCTTGCGCCAGATCAAAGCGAAGAGATCTGCACGCGCATGGTGCAAGGCTATAAAGACGCCTACATGGAGCTGCGCCGTGCTCAGGGCGCTGAAATTTCTTCGCCGCTTTATGACGGCGCGCGCGCGGCGCTTGAACGATTGAAGGCGCAGGACGAACTATTGCTCGGCGTTGCGACCGGAAAATCACGACGTGGATTGGATAAACTGATCGAGGCACATGCGCTGGAGGGGTATTTCCTGACGCGCCAAGTCGCGGATGATCATCCGAGTAAGCCGAACCCTTCGATGCTGTTCCAAGCGATGCGTGATTTGGGCGTCGACACCAAGGATAGCGTGATGATCGGGGATACGAGTTTCGACAAGGATATGGCGCAGTCCGCAGGTCTGCATTTCATCGGCGTAACTTGGGGCTATCACGATAAAGCGCGGCTCGCGGGAGCAGACGTTTTGATCGATCGATTCGATCAACTCGAAGATGCGCTTGAGACAATTTGGAGTAAGAACGATGTCTGACTGGAAAATGAAGCGATTCTGGGAAAAGGCAGCGGCAATTGAAGTTGAGGGCGGTTTCACCGTCCATCTTGATGGCAGACCGATTCGCACACCGGGCAAAGCGCTGCTGAACGTGCCAACCCTGGCCATGGCTGAAGCAATGGCTGCTGAATGGGACGCTCAAGAGAAAGAAATTGATCCTAATTCAATGCCGTTCACAAAATCCGCGAATTCGGCCGTTGATAAAGTCACGCCGCAATTTGAGGCAGTGGCTGATATGCTTGGTGAATATGCGGGCACAGATCTTTTGTGCTACCGCGCGACACAGCCCGAGGCACTGATTAAGCGGCAAGCGGAAGTCTGGGATCCGCTTTTGGCTTGGTGCAAAGAAACCTTTGATGCAGCGCTCTTACCAGTGTCTGGCGTTATGTTTGCGGCCCAAGAAGAATCAAGTCTGATCAAGCTTCGAGATGTGCTTTCTGAGATGAATCCATTCGAATTAACCGGCATGCATGACCTCATTACATTGCCCGGCTCATTTGTGATCGGGCTCGCTGCTATGCGTAATTTTGCATCTCCTGACGAATTATGGGAAATTTCACGTCTCGATGAGCGTTACCAGCAAGAACAATGGGGCCTTGATGAGGACGCAGAAGACATGGCGAACATCAAAAAAATCGCCTTTAATCATGCGCATAGCTTCTTTCAAATGAGCACGGCTTAAAGGCACTGCCACCAAATTTTGATGCGGAAATAGACAGCGTTGCTTGACCTAGGGTCGCCTTGCTCAATTTCACATTGTTTTGGCTTTGTTGGTCTTGACGTTTGTATCAACTTACGAGCAAACTTGTATGCACTAAGGGGCACATTCACCCCATTGGTACGAAACCTTGCGATTAATCGCGGGAAGAACCGTTCAAAAAGGACGGGTAATCAGGAAGAGGTAAAAATGAAAAAATCAGTATTTCTCGGTGCTCTGACAATCGCTGGCCTTGCGGCCGGTGCAGCAGCAGCCGGCACGCTTGACGATGTTAAAGCGCGCGGCAAGCTGAACTGCGGCGTGACCACAGGTCTCGTTGGTTTTGCGGCACCAGACGCGAACGGCGAATGGCAGGGCTTTGACGTAGGCGTATGCCGCGCGGTTGCAGCTGCTGTTTTGGGTGATCCATCCGCTGTGGAATTCGTTCCAACAACGGGTAAAACACGTTTCACAGCACTCGCATCTGGCGAAATCGACATGCTGGCGCGTAACACAACATGGACGTTCTCTCGTGACGTTGACCTGAAGTTTGAATTCGTAGGTGTTAACTACTACGACGGTCAGGGCTT
>NZ_JBDWVM010000105.1:0-3523 GCF_039984035.1 Planktotalea sp.
GTTCATCCTGAACCAAGAAGCTATGCAGTCTTCAGAGGCATTTACTGGAGATCTCCATTGCATCGCTGGACGTGCGTTTCTGAGGGTTGAACCCTGCCAATGGAGCGAAGCCGCCCGCCGCTTTCGCAAGGCTTACGAAGAAGATTGCCAGCGACCTGAACTCTTTGAGCTTTGGATCGAAGCACACGAAGAAGGCTGTGATTGGCAGGGCGTGATTGATATTGCAAGAATTGGCATATCAGAAACAAAATCTACGAAGTATTTCGCTCGGATGGGAAATGCAGGTTTAGAACAAGCATCCATTCTGATCTCCTCGGGAGACCAACAATCAGCCATTGATCTGTTGATGAGGACTGGTAAGGAACTTAATCAAGCCTTCGTAGGGAAAAAGACAACCCCCTTTGCATCGCCTGAAATTGTAACGCTTCGCAACCAGTGCTTTGCAATTGCTCTAAGAAATTCGGAAATATTGAACACTACAAGATCAAGTAAAATCAAGGTTTTTGATTTGGGGTGGCGTGCATTTGAGAGCTTTTCGAGATCCAACAGACTCCTCCGTGCAACTGTAATGGCTGCAGCTAGTTGGGCCGGATATGTGAAGGTTTTTGAAGGTGAGTTTCGTGGTGGTGACCAGAGAAAATTTGAAGAGACAATTGACAGGCTTTCAAGAATGCTCAACGTTTTTGAGCAGAAGGGCTGGAACGATCCTGAACTCATTGATCTTACGAAGCGCACGTTGGAAATGATGATATCCACTAGAGATGAGTTAGCCGCCTTCTAATACTTGTTACGACACCGATATGAACCATCGGCGCAGACGCGACCAAGTTCGGCTTTTGTCTTAAAAGCGGACCTGTATACAATGACGGCGAAAGCCCTGTTTGTCCGGAGGTTAGAAGCGCACTTTGCGTCTGTGATGCTCAATGGCCTGTACGCCGATAGCTGTGGCAACATGGCTTTTGCCGGTGCCGGGCCCACCGATCAGAACGACGTTTTCCGCATTCTCTATGAACTCGCCGCGATGGAGCTGTCGGATCGTGGCCTCATTGATGTCGCTCGACGTAAAGTCAAAGCCTGTAAGATTCTTGTATGATGGGAAGCGCGCAACTTTGGTGTGATAGGTAATCGAACGCACTTCTCGCTCGGCCATTTCCGCCTTGAGCAGTTGAGATAACATCGGGGTCGCGACCTCAAACGCTGGAACACCTTGTGTAACCAGATCGTCAACTGCATGCGCCATGCCATGCAGCTTGAGACTGCGCAGCATGATGATAATGGAAGCCCTTGCAGGATCATGACGCATTGCGGTTCTCCCTTGCCTGTCTCAGGTCATCATAACGATCCACATTTGCCTTTGGTGCTGTTTCCAAGGCGAGAGCATCTGGTGGGTCGATCTCTGGATGATCTGCCTGCTTTGGATCGATCAGCCTGTGCAGGAGGTTCAGAATATGCGTCTTGGTCGGCACACCCGCTTCCAGCGCTAGTTCCACGGCCCGCAGAACAGCGCCTTCGTCGTGGTGTAAAACGAGGGACAAGATATCGACCATTTCTCGGTCACCGCCATCCTTACGAAGCATGCGGTTTTGTAGCCGACGGAATATATCGGGTATCTCTGTAAATGGCGCGCCATTGCGGAGTGCCCCCGGTTTGCGTTGGATGACCGCCAGATAATGGCGCCAATCATAGATGACTTTGCCAGGCTTGCGGTGGGATCGATCAATGATCCGATCAAGCGTGCAGACGGTTTGCCCCTCTGCGACGATCACAAGTCGTTCTGGATAGACACGAAGGCTTACAGGGCGGTTCGCAAAGCTGGCGGGGACGCTGTACCGGTTGCGTTCAAACGTTATCAAACACGTTGGGGACACACGCTTGCTGTGCTCGACAAATCCGTCGAAGGCTGGTGGTAGAACCATCAACATAGGCTTCTCAGCTTCCCAAGCATCAGCTACTGAACCTGCCAATTCCCGGTGCGCTATCTCCGACCAAAGCGCGATACAGCGATCTTCAAGCCACTGGTTCAACTCTCGCAGATCCTTGAAGACTGGCATGACCTGCCACAACCGGTTCCGTGCATCCCGGACGTTCTTCTCAACCTGACCCTTTTCCCAGCCCGCCGCTGGATTGCAGAACTCAGGCTCAAAAACACAATGGCTGGCCATGGATTGGAAGCGTGCGTTGACATCACGTTGCTTGCCCCGTCCAACACGGTCCACCGCTGTCTTCATGTTGTCGTAAATCTGCGGACCATTGGTGAAGATGTGACCGAGGAGCTGGAATATATCCCCGGCCGGTTTGTTGTAAACCGGATCGTCCGCCCTCGGATGACTTGCAAATCTTGCGACAAGATCGTGCAGGCCGCGTTGCCATCACGCCCCATTGAGCGCGGCCGACCTGGCGCCGGTCTGTTGGCCCATGTGCTTGTGAACAAATACGCCGACCATTGCCCTTTATATCGTCAAAGCCAGATCTTCGCCCGCGAAGGCGTTGACCTGGAACGTTCAACTTTGGGAGGCTGGATCGGCCAAGCGACAAAACTGCTGGAGCCGCTGGCGGATGCAATCGGACGGTATGTTCGCGCCGGTCAGGCAGTATTTGCGGATGACACGCCCATCAAAATGCACGCGAAGAAGAAATGCGCGACCGCCCGCATTTGGACATATGTCCGCGATGAGCGTCCTTGGGCCAGTGCCGATGCACCGGCGGCTTGGTACAAGTTCAGTACCGACCGCGAAGGCAAACATCCCACGAGCCATCTGGGCCAGTTCAAAGGCTGGGTCCACGCGGACGGTTATACCGGGTTCAACGATCTGTTCGGCAAGGAAAACGTCCATGAGATGGCGTGTATGGCGCATGCTCGCCGCAAGTTCGTCGACATATTCCAATCGCAGGGCCTCGAGATTGCTGAAGAAGCGATCAAACGGATCGCCCTTCTCTACAGGGTCGAAAAGGCGGCGCGCGGAAAGCCCCCGAAAGAACGGGTCGCGCTGCGCCAAAGAGACGCCGCGCCGGTGTTTGATGATCTGGAAGTTTGGCTTGATGCCCAATTGAACCGCATTTCCGGCAAATCCGAACTGGCCAAGGCCATTCGATACGCCCTTGGCCGCATGAAGAAAATGCGTGGATATCTGGAAAACGGTTTCCTGGAGATCGACAATAATTGTGCAGAAAGATCAATTCGTTGTGTGGCTTTGGGCAGGAAGAATTATCTCTTCGTGGGTTCCAAGGGGGGGCGGCGAAGCCGCCGCCACCGCTTATTCCCTCATTGAAACCGCGAAGCTCAACAACGTCGATCCCCAAGCTTGGCTCACATGGGTACTTGCCCAAATCGCCGACCACAAGATCACACGTCTCGACGAACTACTGCCATGGCATTACGCTGCTCAAGCAGCGTAACAGACACACACTGGCCTATGCCAGAGCACCCACACCAGACGGTCACCCTTCGTCGCGGAATTCTCGACATGGTAAGAGACGCAGATTGAAGCGAACCGCCGCATACGTTAAATAACTTCAGTATCCT
>NZ_JBDWVM010000106.1:0-11945 GCF_039984035.1 Planktotalea sp.
AACGGCGCGCGCGTCAAACTGCTGACAAGCCGCGTTTCCGACGAGGCCGGCGTCGCTGGTGAAGCGGTGGACGATGCGTTGACGATTGCCTGCGGAAGCGGTGCAATTCAGATTTTGCGCGCGCAGAAGGCTGGTAAAGGCGCGCAAGATGCGCAAGAGTTTCTACGTGGTACGCCCGTGCCGCGCGGCACGCAGCTTGGAGAAGGGTAACGCTATGTTTTTGGCACTTTTTGGAACTGTCGTGTTGGCGGGCATCGTCGGGTATATCTCCGAGCGTAGCGAATTTACGCATAATGGATATCTACCGTCGATCATCATTTGTGTTGGCGGTGCGTTCTTGTTCTATTTCATCACCATCATGTTCCGCGTTGGTTTTGGATCACCGGGCGTAAACGCGATTGTGTCGTCTATTGGGGCTTTGATCATCGTTCCAACGCACTGGCGCAAGTAAGGTGCGTGGTTTCACGTACCCTACGTTTTAGGGGGCAGGTGACCGTAAATGGGCAGCTTCCAACCAAAGGCGAGTGAACCCGCGCGCAAAATAACGGTAACAGAAACTGCCGTTACCAGAACGAAAATGTTCGCAAAGCCAAGCCAAGATGCACACATGCCCGCGCTTGCCCCTAAGAAGGCAGCGCTGACGTAAAGCTCTCCTTGTTTGAGAACCAATGGCACTTGGGCACAGACCACATCGCGCATCAATCCGCCCATGCAGCCTGTTATGATCCCCATGAGCACAACGATGATGGGTGGTTGACCGGCCGCGAGAGCAACGCCAAGTCCCGCAGCCACAGCGACGCCCAAGGCAACCGCGTCGGTCCAAAGCAATAGCCGATATCGGCTCTCTACCAAATGCGCTGTGAAAAACACGAACACAGCAGCAAAGGTCGTAACGCCCAAGTAGGCTGGCTGTTCCATCCAAAAGATAGGATTTCGATCTAAAAGCACATCGCGCACGGTGCCGCCGCCAATACCTGTCAACGCGGCTAGAAATGCAAACCCAACAAGATCGAGTTGCGCCCGCGAGGCGACGAGCGCACCTGTGAGAGCGAAGATCAAAACCGAAGTGTAGTCGAGAAAGGTCAGCAAGCTCATAGTGCGTTTCGGACCCATTTTAGTGCATTGGTGTCTGTTTGCGAAAGAGCAGGGGAATCAGACAAGTCGAACCACTGAAATTTTAACAACGTGCCGTCGCTAGGATTCACGTTTTGCCACATATCCCGAACGACAGGCGCGAGACGGCACAGAGCAAAATGCCAAGTGACGCCGGTTTCGATCTCTTGGGACTGCCCAATGGCGATGGCATGACGAGTTTCCAAACTAGAAAGCCTGAACAAAACTTGCGCCGCTTCATGGGCGATATGATCTTCGCTTTGAAGCGTGTCTTTGATGATTTCTAACCCGTTTTGCGGATGCAGATAGGCAGGAACACGCAAAGGTGCACCATCGGGGTGTAACGCGATTGGGCAAACGACAGCTTGGCTCATTTCTTGAATGGGGCCATACCTTCGCGAGCGAGCTCATCGGCGCGCTCGTTCTCGGGGTGGCCTGCGTGTCCTTTGACCCATTCCCAAACCACCTGATGACGGGCTTGCGCCTGATCAAGGCGTTGCCACAGCTCGACGTTTTTCACAGGCTTCTTGGCGGCGGTCTTCCAACCGTTCCTTTTCCAACCGTGAATCCAGCCCGTCACGCCATTTTTCACATAGGTACTGTCGGTCACGATGGTCAGTTCTGCAGCGCGCTCAAGCGCTTCAAGCGCTGAAATGGCAGCCATCAATTCCATCTGATTGTTCGTCGTCAATTCAGCGCCGCCGTTCAGTTCACGCTGTTTTAGGATTTCATCCCCTTCAGTGGCGCGCATTAAAACGCCCCAGCCACCCGGACCCGGATTTCCACTGCATGCGCCATCGGTATAGGCGGTTAGTTTAGGCATTATGTGTCTTTCTTACTTTGCAAAATGACCCATTCGGCCATTTCACCACTTAGTCCAATGTCTTCACCATGGTTTCGGCGCAGAACTGTAAGTCCATTGTCGGTGAGCATTTTTTCCAGCTCTGCTTCGGAGAAATAGCTGTAGCGTCGTCCGATCCCGTCGCGTTCTTCACCTGCGCCAGTTTTCATGCCGATGTGGAAAATGCCTCCAGGCTTTAGGGCACGAGCGATTGTGCTAACATGCTCCGGAACTTTCGTGCGCTGCGCATGAAGCAGACTGAAATTTGCATAGATGCCGTCATAGGTCTCGAACCCGTTCAGATCATCAAATGTTTCCTGTCTGGCGCTGACACCTTCATTCTGGGCTGCCAGTTTGACCATTTCGCCCGAGGCATCCGTTGCTTCAACGTTCAATCCACGCCGCGCCATTTGCGCAGCGTGTTGCCCCGGCCCACACCCAAGATCAAGCGCGCGTCCCCCGTTAGGGAGGAAATCGATGAATGCCGCTAAGTCTGCATTCTTTGCGTCATCCACAGTGAGCTTCGCGTAATCCTGTGCCTTCGCATCATAGATCCCCAGCGTTTTCTTATCGCTCATGAAGCCACCCGCAGCACACGAGGCACTTTGAATTCGACATTTTCTTTTGCGGTTTCCACCACCTCAACGGTGACGTCATAGCGGTCTTTGAAGGCGTCTATGACTTCGCTGATCAAAACATCTGGGGCCGAGGCGCCGGCTGTGATGCCAATGCTCTCTATGCCCTCCAACGCACGCCAATCGATGTCGGTGGCCCGTTGGACCAGTTGTGCATAGGAGCAGCCAGCTTTTGCGCCGACTTCGACCAAACGGCGCGAGTTGGACGAATTGGGCGCGCCTACTACCAACATCGCTTCGGTCTTGGCGGCCATCGCTTTCACAGACTCTTGGCGGTTGGTGGTCGCATAACAAATGTCTTCTTTATGCGGACCTTTGATGTGTGGGAAACGTGCTTGCAAGGCAGCGACGACATCTGCGGTGTCGTCAACGGAAAGCGTTGTTTGTGTCACGAACGCAAGCTTTTCAGGATCGCGCACTTCGAGGCCCGCCACATCCTCGGGTTCTTCGACCAAAAGAACTTCACCTTCGGGTAGTTGTCCCATCGTGCCAACGGTTTCGGGATGGCCGTCATGGCCGATCATGACCAGTTGCAGCCCGTTCTCAGAATGGCGCTCTGCTTCTATGTGGACCTTGCTCACGAGTGGGCAGGTGGCATCCACATAAGTCATTTCGCGTTTTGCAGCGGATGCCGGAACAGATTTGGGAACGCCGTGAGCTGAAAAGATCACTGGGCGATCATCTGGGCATTCGTCAAGTTCTTCGACGAAAACGGCACCCTTTTCGCGCAGGGCATCGACGACGAATTTGTTGTGAACGATTTCATGGCGCACAAAGACAGGCGCGCCCCATTTTTCCAATGCCAGTTCAACGATTTTGATCGCGCGGTCGACGCCAGCGCAAAAGCCGCGCGGTGCGGCAAGATAGAGAGTGAGGGGTTTAAGGGTCATCATCGACTCCATCGCAAAGGGATTTGCATTTGCGAGCAGAGGTATCGTGATGTTGGCTCTTGGTCCAGAGGCGCGTTGTGCGTCAAAAGCGAAAGCCAGGGCGATTTGCCCTGGCTTTCGATGTTTTAGTTTGCTGTTTCGAAGCTTTGTTCGCGTTCGGGCATTGGATCGCGCGGAGGGCGACCAACAACGTCCTTCAGCTCTTCCAATTCGATGAAATTGTCCGCTTGGCGGCGCAGTTCATCAGCGATCATTGGAGGTTGGCTACGGATCGTTGAAACCACGGAGACGCGTACACCCTGACGTTGCAGGCTCTCGACGAGAGGACGAAAGTCGCCATCGCCAGAGAACAGAACAATATGGTCTACGTGCGGAGCTAGCTCCATCGCGTTTACCGTGAGTTCGATGTCCATATTACCCTTCACCTTACGGCGACCTTGGCTATCGGTGTATTCTTTGGCCTGCTTTGTCACCATCGTGAAGCCGTTGTAATTCAACCAGTCAACAAGAGGGCGGATAGGCGAATACTCGTCATTTTCCAAAAGAGCAGTGTAATAAAACGCGCGTAGCATTTTGCCGCGACGCATAAATTCTTGCCGCAAAAGCTTGTAGTCGATGTCGAACCCAAGCGCTTTTGCCGCTGCGTACAGATTCGATCCATCGATGAACAGCGCGAGCCGTTCGTCTTTGTAAAACATTAATTGTCCTTTCAAATGGATCAGTCGCGCCGTGAGTGTATAGGTAAATAAAATTTGCGACCTTTCCGTGTATTAGAATAAATGAAAATCTAGCTGCTAGGCAAGGGCGCAAACGTATTATTGAAGTTCCAAACGGATAGGTTGACATGAGTCTGGCGAAAAGCGGTG
The DNA here is from genome assembly GCF_039984035.1 of Planktotalea sp. Taxonomy (GTDB): domain Bacteria; phylum Pseudomonadota; class Alphaproteobacteria; order Rhodobacterales; family Rhodobacteraceae; genus Planktotalea. The sequence goes on from NZ_JBDWVM010000106.1 coordinate 4,346, forward strand.
CATTGCAATTGGTTGCATTGGGGGCGAATCTTTCCTCAGAGGGGGACTCGCTCGAAGTTACGGTGCAAGCGGCCATTCGCGCGCTTGCCGAAGCGGGCTTTGCGATTCGTGCTGTGAGCCGCTTTTTTCGCACACCTTGTTTTCCTGCAGGGGCCGGTCCTGACTATGTGAATGCCGCTGTTACGTTACAAAGTTCGATGGAACCTGACGCGATTTTGCAAAAGCTCCACAGTATTGAAGCTGATTTTGGCCGTGAAAGAGTGCAACGTTGGGGCCAGCGCACGCTTGATCTCGATTTGATCGGCTCTGGTGACTTGGTGTTACCGAGCCTATCCGAATTTGAGCGCTGGTTCAGGCTGGACCCTAGTTTGCAAGCGCAAGCAGCGCCTGATGCATTGGTTTTGCCGCACCCACGCTTGCAAGATCGCGCTTTTGTGTTGGCACCTTTAGCCGATATCGCCGCTGATTGGGTGCATCCGGTTCTGAAAAAGAGTGTCAGGCAGATGCTGGCAGAGTTGCCAAAGGGCGAAATTGATCAGGTCGTTCCAATTTAAGGCAATCGCTACCTTGAATATCTGCTTGTCAAGTTTATCTTTCGGACGTAGAAGGCAGGCTTCTTAGCCCGCATCAAATCGGAGATAATCATGGCCCGCGTTACAGTTGAAGATTGTGTCGACAAGGTACCAAACCGTTTTGATCTGGTGATGCTCGCAGCACATCGTGCGCGCGAAATCTCTGCTGGCGGCGCAATTACCGTTGATCGCGACAATGATAAGAACCCTGTTGTGTCCCTTCGCGAGATCGCTGAAGAAACACAATTGGCGGATGATCTGCGCGAACGTTTGATCGAATCAAACCAGACACAGATCGAAGTTGATGAGCCGGAAGAAGACGCAATGGCGCTTCTCATGGGCGCAGAAGCAGACAAACCAGCGGATGACGATATGTCCGAAGAGAAGCTTCTTCGTGCATTGATGGAAGCGCAAGGGCAGGGCTAAACTCCTGTTTTGCACAGGGAGTTGCTCTGGGGGCAATAGAGCTTAGATGGACGACGCCTCTTTAGATCTGTTGTCGCCTGACGCACTGCTCGCGACTGTTCGCACTTACAATCCAAAAACCAACGAAGCGCTTATTCGAACTGCTTTCGAATATGGCGCTCGTATGCATGACGGTCAGTTCCGCCATTCAGGTGAGCCGTATTTCACGCATCCCATCGCGGTGGCAGGCATTCTGGCTGAGCAAAAGCTGGATGATGCAACTTTGATTACGGCACTGTTGCACGATACGATTGAAGATACGAAATCCACCTACACCGAGGTCGCAGGCATTTTCGGCGATGAAATCGCGATGTTGGTGGATGGCGTTACAAAGCTGACCAACTTGCAGCTCAGTTCAAATGAAACAAAGCAGGCCGAGAATTTCCGAAAATTGTTTATGGCGATGGCCAAAGACATGCGCGTTATCTTGGTCAAATTGGCTGACCGTTTGCACAACATGCGCACGATCAAAGCCATGCGCCCTGAAAAGCAGGTCCAGAAATCGCGTGAAACAATGGATATCTATGCGCCGCTTGCGGGTCGCATGGGTATGCAATGGATGCGCGAAGAACTTGAAGACCTCGCATTTCGCGTGCTGAACCCTGAAGGGCGCGCGTCGATTATGCGCCGCTTCATTCACCTACAAAAAGAAACCGGCGATGTGATCGACAAGATCACTGGCGACATGCGTCATGAACTGGCGGCGAATGACATTGAGGCCACGATCTTCGGCCGTGCGAAAAAGCCCTATTCAGTCTGGCGTAAGATGGAAGAGAAAGAGCAGGGGTTCTCCCGCCTTTCGGACATTTACGGATTTCGCGTCATCACGACATCCGAAGAAGACTGCTATCGCGCGCTTGGCGTAATTCACCAGCGTTGGTTCGCTGTGCCCGGTCGATTTAAGGACTACATCAGTCAGCCAAAATCCAACGGTTATCGTTCGATTCACACGACGGTCTCTGGCCGGGATGGAAAGCGGGTTGAAGTGCAAATTCGCACGCCGCAAATGCATGACGTTGCGGAATCTGGCGTAGCTGCGCATTGGTCCTATCGCGATGGTATCCGTTCGCAAAACCCTTTTGCGGTTGATCCGGTGAAATGGGTCGCGACGCTAAATGAACAATTCGGTGCTGAGGATGATCACGAAGATTTCCTCGAAGCTGTAAAGCTTGAGATGTATTCGGACCAAGTGTTTTGCTTCACGCCCAAGGGCGATGTTGTGAAACTGCCGCGCGGGGCGACGCCATTGGATTTCGCCTATGCGATTCATACGCGTATCGGAAGCGCATGTGTCGGTGCAAAGGTTGATGGCCTGCGCGTGCCGCTGTGGACGCGTTTGAAGAACGGGCAATCTGTCGAGGTGGTCACGGCCGAAGGGCAGCAACCGCAGGCGACTTGGCTTGATATTGCAGCAACAGGTAAAGCCAAAAGCGCGGTGCGCCGTGCGCTGCGCGAACAGGACAAAGAACGTTTTATCAAACTTGGCGGCGAACTCGCGCGATCTGCGTTTGAACATGTTGGACGCAAAGCGACCGATAAAGCGTTGGAAACTGCAGCCAAAATTCTGAGGGTGAGCAGTGCGGATGTGCTTTTGGCACAGCTTGGGTCAAGCGTTTTGACAACGTCAGATGTTATCAACGCGGTCTATCCCGAGTTGGCGCAACAAGCAGACGCAACGATTGATAAAAAACGTGCAGTTATTGGCTTGGAACAAGGGCAAACGCATGAACGCGCGCTGTGTTGCGAAGCGCTTCCGGGCGAACGCATTGTTGGGATTACCCAACGTGGCCGCGGAGTTGTGGTGCACGCGATTGATTGCCAAGCCCTGAGCAAATTCGAAGACGAGCCGCAGCGCTGGGTCGATCTTCATTGGCTCGCGGGAACGCATCCTCCGATCCATACGGCCCGTCTTGATGTGACAATAGGCAATGATGCAGGTGTGCTCGGGCGTGTTTGCACATTGATCGGGCAGCAAGGTGCGAATATCTCTGATCTGACCTTTATTGATCGTAAACCGGATTTTTTCCGTTTGATCATAGCAATAGATTTGCGTGACGCGGAACATTTGCATTCTGTAATCTCGGCTCTGATGGCCGAAGATGATGTTGCAGAAGTTGAGCGTCACCAAGACCCGAACGACGCCAACGAACGCGCCACGGACATAGGAAATCGACTTGGTATTCAAGCGCCGAGATAAACGCAGCTGGCTCAGAGCGATCTGGGAAGCGATCTACCCCAAAGGGGGGTGGGCGCGTGCGTTCCACTATGTCAAACACAGAGTGCGGCGTTTGCCCGATTCACCGGAGCGCATTGCGCGCGGGATTTTTGCTGGCGTTTTCGTATCGTTTAGCCCGTTGTTCGGATTGCATTTTCTCGCGGCCTTCCTGTTGGCGAGGCTGATGAACGGTAACTTGTTTGCGGCAATTCTATCGACCTTCTTTGGCAATCCATTGACCTTCGTACCGATTGCTTACGTGTCTATGAAGACGGGCAATTGGTTGACGGGCGCTGCTGGAAACGCGGAACATATTCGCCACGGTTTTGGGGAAGTGTTCGCAGGTGCATGGCGCGATCTTTGGGGCAATCTCAAAGCGTTGTTCACGGGGCGTTATACCGATTGGGCAGGGTTGATCGAGTTTTATGAAGACGTGTTTTTCCCTTATCTGATTGGCGGCGTTCTACCCGGCATCGTGAGCGGCTTGATCTGCTATTATTTGTCCGTGCCAGTCATTAGGGCCTATCAGAAACGCCGTAACAAAGGTGTGCTGAAACAGCGTTTGAGCAATCTCAAACAAAAAGCGGCTGAGCGGGCGGATAAGAAAGCTCCTGAAAAGGGCTAATTGCCTCTGGCCAATGCGCGTTTGACGAGTACCATAGCCCTCAAATTTTCGTGGAGTTTTGCGTAATGACACAATCCCTGCCTCTCCGACTTGGCGTGAACATTGACCATGTCGCGACCCTTCGCAATGCGCGTGGTGGTGCGTTGCCTGATCCGATACGCGCAGCACTGGTCGCTCAGGAAGCGGGCGCGGATGGCATTACGGCGCATCTGCGGGAAGATCGGCGCCATATCCGGGATTCTGACATCGATGCGTTGATGGATGTGCTGAAAATCCCGTTGAATTTTGAAATGGCCGCGACGGACGAAATGCAGACGATCGCATTGCGGCACAAGCCGCATGCGGTGTGCATTGTCCCGGAAAAACGCGAAGAACGTACGACCGAAGGCGGTTTGAACGTCGCGCAAGATGAAAACAAACTGGCCCATTACATTGCTCCGCTGCGCGAAGCGGGATCGCGTGTTTCGATCTTTATTGCCGCTGATAAACGTCAGATCGACGCTGCGCATCGGATCGGCGCAGAGGTGATTGAACTTCATACGGGCGCCTATTGCGATGCCCATGCAGAGGGCGATTTCGAAACCCGTGATCGCGAGCTGGCTGCGATAACAGAGATGGCAGCTTATGCTCATGATCTTGGGCTAGAGGTGCATGCAGGGCACGGGTTGACGTATGATGATGTCAGGCCCGTTGCGTCGCTTCCGCAGGTGCAAGAGGTCAACATCGGCCACTTCATCATTGGGGAAGCCGTTTTCCGTGGTCTGGGTCCGGCAATTCAACATATGCGCAATATCTTGGATGAGGTGCGCGCGTGACAGGCTGGGAGCTCGCCGCGCTTTTGCTGGCTTGGGCTCTAGGTGGGGGATCACCGGGTCCAGCAACCTTGACCATATCTGGAACTGCCATGGAACGTGGCCGGTTGGCAGGCATCGTCTCTGGCGTTGGGATCACGGCTGGATCTGCTGTTTGGGGATTGGCATCGGCTTTGGGCATGGGCGCGGTGATGTTAGCCAATGTGTGGCTATTCACCGCTCTCAAGGTGATTGGCGCGCTTTATCTCGGCTATCTCGCATATAAATCCTTTAAATCGGCATGGAACAACAAACCGCTACAGGATCAAAACGCACTCAAGGGGGGGCTTGGCCGCGTCTTTGCCAAAAGTCTGGCGATCCACTTAACAAATCCCAAGGCGATCCTTGGTTGGGGTGCTATTTTTGCGATTGCCTTGCCGACAGATGCACCACTTTCGTCCGTTTTTGTACTCTATGCGCAGCTGCTTTGCGTCTCGACCACCGTTTTTGTGGGATACGGCATCTTGTTTTCTAGCCCTTGGATCGTGGCGGGATATCGCCGCGCGCGACGCGCGTTCGAGCTTGGCTTTGGTCTGTTGTTTGGGGCCGCCAGCCTCAAGATCCTGACGACGCGCGCTGTGTAAAACATGATCCTTGGCATTGGCACTGACCTCGCAAATATTGAACGGATTGCCGGCACGCTTGAACGTTTCGGCGAGCGGTTCAAAAATCGTGTGTTCACAGAGATAGAACAAGCCAAGGCGGAACGTCGAAGAGACGTCGCTGGCACCTATGCAAAACGCTGGGCTGCGAAGGAAGCGTGCTCCAAGGCGCTTGGCACGGGGCTTGCTATGGGAATCGCTTGGAAAGACATGTCAGTCACCAATATGCGCACGGGCCAACCTGTGATGCATGTGACAGGCTGGGCCGCTGAGCGCCTCGCAAAAATGACGCCCGCTGGACATGAGGCGGTGATCCACGTGACGTTAACGGACGATCACCCTTGGGCGCAGGCCTTTGTTGTGATCGAAGCACGGCCCATCCCCGCCGAAACGTGATGCTGCACACGCAATTGGCGCGGTTGACATGTAGGCAGGCGCGGCCCATGTAGCGTTGAGCTGCGAAACGGAGAAAACACATGGCTGAGGAAACCAAAAAGGGCAATCCTGTCATCGAGACGATTAAAACTGTCGTCTATGCACTGTTGATTGCTGGGGTGTTTCGGACACTCTTTTTCCAGCCGTTCTGGATTCCGTCAGGTTCCATGAAAAACACGCTCTTGATCGGCGATTTTCTTTTCGTGAACAAGATGGCCTATGGCTACTCTTACGCCTCTTGCCCGTCCGTTATTGTTCCGCGTTTTGGCATCAATCTGGATGCGAAAAAGTTCTGTGGATTCGCCGATGGTGACAACACACGTCTGTTCGGCGGCGAGCCTGAGCGCGGCGATGTCGTTGTCTTCCGTCACCCTGTGTCCGGCCGTGATTTCGTAAAACGTTTGATCGGGATGCCGGGCGATAAAGTACAGGTCAAAAATGGCGTTGTCTTCATCAATGGCGAAGCGGCTCCTCAGGAACCTGCTGGCGTATTTGAAGAAGTGGCAGAAGCGCAGGGGCCGCATCGTCTGCGCCCCCGTTGCTCTAACGGTCCTGTGGGTGAAGGCGGCACTTGTAATAAAGAGCTGCTTATCGAAACTCTGCCAAATGGCGTTCAGCATGCGATCCTGAACATTGGCCCACAGCGAACAGATGATACGCCTGTCTACACCGTGCCAGTGGGCAACTATTTCTTCATGGGTGACAACCGCGATAACTCGTCCGATAGCCGCGTTCCAAACGCTGCGGGCGGTGTTGGTTTCGTGCCATATGAAAACCTGATCGGTCGCGCGGATCGTGTGATGTTCTCTTCTGCGGGTCGCTCTATGCTGTTCTTCTGGACATGGCGTTCAGATCGCTTCTTTAAAGCAGTAGACTGATCGCATGAAACTCTCCGCTGATCTCATCGCGTTGCAAGAGCGCATTGGGTTTCGATTTGAAGATGGAACATTGCTGACGGAAGCGGTGACCCATTCGTCAATGTCCACGCCATCACGCGGTGACAATCAGCGTCTTGAATTTCTCGGTGACCGTGTTTTGGGCCTGGTTATGGCTGAGGCGCTGCTTGGCGCAGATGTGAAGGCCAGTGAAGGGCAACTTGCGCCGCGCTACAATGCGCTCGTGCGCAAAGAGACCTGTGCAGATGTGGCGCGCGAAATCGCGCTTGGTGATGTTTTGCGCTTGGGTCGTTCAGAAATGAAAAGCGGCGGGCGTCGCAAATTGGCGCTGCTTGGCGATGCGATGGAAGCGCTGATCGCGGCGGTCTACGTGGACGGCGGCTTTGATGCAGCTCAAGCGTTGATCCTGCGTCTCTGGGGCGAGCGGATCAATGCGGTCGAAGAAGACGCGCGTGATCCTAAGACCAGCCTGCAAGAATGGGCGCAATCCAAGGGCCAAACGCCCCCACGTTATGTGGAAACCGCGCGTAGTGGACCGGACCACGCGCCTATGTTTACAATTGAAGCGCGCCTCGATAGCGGCGAAACGGCGACGGCTCAGGCTGGCTCTAAGCGCCTCGCAGAACAAGCGGCAGCCAAAGCGCTGCTGGCAAGGATGACAGCATGACTGACACAGAAACACGCGCAGGCTTCGTTGCCCTAATCGGTGAACCGAACGCGGGCAAATCCACTCTGACCAACCGCATGGTTGGCGCGAAGGTGTCCATCGTGACCCACAAGGTGCAAACGACGCGCGCGCGCATTCGCGGTGTTGCGCTGGAAGGGGCATCCCAGTTGGTGTTCGTTGACACGCCAGGTTTGTTCAAACCGACGCGCCGATTGGACCGTGCGATGGTTGCTGCCGCATGGGGCGGCGCTGCGGATGCAGATGTTGTTGTT